>CAUHML010000008.1 GCA_959606905.1 uncultured Bacteroides sp.
TTTTTATAGTCAATGAAAAAAAAGAAGGCGCATCGTGTATTACGACACACCTTCGTTTATCATAAGTTGCTTGTAATAGAAGCGTTATCGTCTTTTCATTGTACGGAGGGTGTCTTTTGTTTCCTTATTTATGCGGAGAGATTCGATTGTTTTCTGTATTGCCTTGTTGTAAGTCCAATCGTCCAGTTTGCTTTGTTGCAGGTATTTCATTGTCTTTTGCGGAAATTTAATAAAGCAGATAGAGATCATCCATGCCATAGCCATGCGTGCGTAATAGGCTTCATGCTTAAATAGATCGGCATATGCTAATAATGAATCAATATGCTCTTCGTTTATATAATGGAATAACATTACAATACCGAAACGTATTTCAAATTCCTTTTGTGATTTCAGATAAGGCTGGATAAATTGCCATACGGTTTCTTTTCCTTTTCGTACGGCTGTTTTAAGTTCACTGCTAAAAATATCGCATACTGCCCAATTGTTGATTCGAGGAATAAACAGGCTTATATAGTTAATCTGTTCGTCAAGGTTCATTTTGGCTAAGCCAATAATCATTCCCTGAAGCAGGTAAGAGTGGAATTTTCGATATTTCGGATCTGCTAGTGCTTTTAGTTCTTTTCGAATGTTTTCAGCTGTAGTTGTTTTCATATAGTTTGTTTTTTACAAAAATAAGAAAAAAGAGTGTGTTTTGATTATATGTCTACTCTCTTTCTTATTTCTTTTGTCAATAATGTAGTCACTCTATTCCTTTTTTATAGATTCACAGGGTGTTATTTTGAAATACTCTTTATATCTGTTACGAAAGTTTTTTAAGTTTCTAAGTCCGATCATCTCCGGCACTACATTTACAGGACATTTTCCGCTTTCTAACAGTTCGCGGGCTTTTTCCATGCGGATACGGTAGATAAAGAATTTGGGAGCTTCTCCTGTCAGTAATTTCCATTTATTGTAGAAAGCGGTTCTACTCATACATAATTGTGAAGCTATGTCGTCAATAGTCAGGTCCTCTCTGTCTATATTCTCTAAAATGAATTCTTTTACTTTGTTGATAAATGTGAAATTAGCGTTATCTAAGTTTTTTGTTGTCTGTATCCTTATAAATTGTTCACCGAATATTTGTTGTAAAAATGCTTTTCTAAGGAAACGACTATTTCTAATAAGAACAGTTATTTCTATTTTTAAATCTTCTATATGGAAAGGAATATACAGAAATGTATCAGCCAGAGATGTCTCTCTTTTGTGACGTCGGTCTATATCAATGTGGGAGCCGTAAAGGATAATAGGAATAATGGAAGTATCTCCGGATGTTTTCAATCTTGACGATAGTTCATTTCCACTCATCCCGTGCAGTACGGTATCGCTAATGATTAAATCCGGATGTTCCTCCTTTATACTTTCCAGTACTTCTGAACCATTTTCGAAACTCTTTATAATGTAGTCTTTTGATAAATGCGCTTCCAGATAAAACCTGAAATTTTCATTACTGTCAGCAATGATAATAGTAGGCTTGGTTGAGCCTCTTTGGGGAGGAATCTTGTGGAATAAATTATCTATTTTTTTCTCTTCTTGATTTTCATTGATATGTATTCTAGGGCGTTCGGGTACATTTTTGTATGAATGCTTTAGTGGGAAATTCAATGAAACATTGTGGTTTAAATGATTGATAAGAATCTTCCCGTTGCATAATTCTGTCAGTTTTTTGCAAAATATACTTTTTGCAAAATCATATTCAAGTTCTTCCTTCCGTTTGAGCAACGGATGTCTTTTGCATTTATAGCATTGTATCAGTTTTCTATTTTCGAAGTTGTTTATGCTGATTTTCCAGTGTTCTGTACTTAGAGAGATTGAGAGTATAATTGTTTTTTTCGGTTCGGTATAGTCGATAGCGTTCTTAATAAATTTGTCGATGACTGGAGATATTTTACTTTGGTCGATCCATGCACTGGCATAATGAAATTCAGTTTTAACTTTTAATTTTACCTGCTTATTTGCGGCATGATCTTTTAGTGAATTGACTCTGTCTTTAAGAAAATATCCTAGTTCATACTCTGCAATATCTATGCTTTGGGGATGAATAAACAATTGTTTTAGGTTCATTAATCTGTATAGATGCTCATTGAGACAATCTATACTGCGTAATAGTTCCTGTCTGATTTCTTCAGGGTAATGCTTGTTGCATATCATTTGCAAAGAGATATGAATCTGAGTAATAGGAATACGTATGCTTTGAAAAGAATCTATAAAATACAGATTCTCTTCCTTCAAAAGATTTGTTTCTTTTTGCATGGTGATAAAATAGGATAAGGACCAGTATAATGAGACTCCTCCTGCTGTTAATAGAAGAATGGAGTTTAATAGATTGGGGATAGCTATTACTATAATGATAGAAGTGAGGAGTGACGTTGTTATTAAGTATTTCATATCAATTCGTTTTTTAGAAACGCCACTTAGTGGGAATTGACCCACTCCTTTTGTTTGAGAAAAAAGAGGAAGCTCACTGTAACTATGATCTCATAGTTGTACATTGATAAACTCGAGTAGAATAATGTTTGAGATTATTTACTTTTTGAAGGTCAATATCTGGAAAACGAGGTCTATATGTAGAGTCTAAATCCTAACATTTTGAATCATTTTTCAAGGAATGGTGAATTTCCTCCAAGTAACAATAATTAATAAATCAGTTTTTCTTATTTGTTGAATGTCGCATATTATGAATGCGGCACGATGTGGGAGGTGAGCGTATTGTTTGTATGGTGCTATTGAGAGAGCTCCTAATTAGCACCTGTTTGCGTTTTCTCATATATAAAGTGAATAATTATGTAAAACGTCTTTTGTTGTCAGAAGGTATCTATTGTTACTTCGGTGTAAAAATAATGATAAGTAATAATAAAAGGACCGTTTTATTATAGTAAATGACTGAATTTGGTAATATGGTATTGTAAAGGTGGTGGTTGGTGTTGTAAAATTATGTTTTGTTAATGCTGTATTCCTATCATGTTTTGTGATATATAAAAAGAGCGTGTCATATATACGTATGACATGCTCTTTGATCGTTTTATAGCAAATAAGTATTTACCTATTTTTTGCTCATATCGAAGTTGAATGTAGTAATGGGGAACTCATCTAAAGTTGTATTACCCACTTCTACCTTTGTCGCTTTTATAGCAAATTTTAATGTTTTTCCATTATAGGCAAAATCTCCTTTTTCGTCTGCCTGAACAGTTACTATCACAGTAATTTCGGTTGCTTCTTTTTCATTTGCTGTTAGTTGAGTCGAAGGATCAAATTTAATTTCTAGAGGTTCGGGTTGAAGTTGAAGTAAGATGTTATCTTTGTTTTCGTTGAAAGTAGCTGTGTAGGGAATTTTGTAATTGATATCTCCGATAGCTTTAATAATAATTTCAGCTTGGTCCGGATCTTCGATGATACTTTTAATCAGGTCGTCAACAGGAAATTTATTGATAGCAATTTCGTTGTCTTTTACTTCTGCGTTTACTTCAATTCCTACTGGTTCTTCACTTTCACCAGCATTTTCTGTGGGGATGACAGGGGCTGATTCAGTTGTCATTTTACCCAAGTAGTTTCCTTCTACGTCTTTAAGAGAATATACAGGAATATCCTCATCGTCATCATTACTACACGAAGTAAAGGTGGTAGCCAAGCTTAGTACCATTACGAATAAAACGAAACGATTAAAACAATATACTTTTTTCATTTCAATTAAAGTTTTCATACTGTTAAAAATTAGATTGTTAATTTTCAAAATTAAGGTGTACGTACAATAAGTAAATACTTGAGATATTGAAATACTGCATGAAGATAATAAAAAAGACAAATAAGAATAGTGACACTATTTTCTGAGGAAGGTGTCACTGTTTGAGTGGGATAGTGAGGCTGTCTAACAACAAAAAGATAGATGGTCTCTTTTTGGTAAAATCATCTTCTATGGTCTATGCAAATAGTAAGAGTTGTCTCATCGGTCTTTCGATAACACTCCGGAAGGGGTTCAATCTTTATTGGATTTGAGAGCTGGTTATCGGCTCTCTTTATCCGAACTCTTGTCTGTGCTGAAAACATGGTAAGTTATGTTATTGCCTGACAAAGACTTGGTGAGATTTTGAGGATGGATTATTATACGTGACAACTTGGTCAAGCAAAAAGTATTAAGCATAAAGTCATTGGAAACATTCTCCCAAATGGCTAAGTTCGCTGCTTGCGGAGGGAAAACACAAAGCGTCTTTAATCAATGTTGTAAGAGCCAATATCATAGCAATGTCTTTTTCCGTGATACGAAAGTAAATTCCATTCTATTGGTCGTATAATAAAAAGTTCTTAATTTTGAAAATGTCTTATGTTTAGGAAGTAGCTATATACTTCTGATGAGCAGTTACTTGCATATACAAACTTACCCAAGAATACGTTGATGTTAGTAAACTTGGGTAAGATTTTATAGATCTGCTCTGATACTAAAGAATATCAGTTTAAATATCAATATGTATCTATTATTTCTTTAATACTATTCATGTTGTTTATCACTTTTCTTTCCTCAAAAATACCAAATAAAAAGTCGTTTGTCAAGTGTTTCAGAAGAAAAGCTGATTATTCATTGAACCAATCTATTTTCTTTGAGAAATACATCACCATTGCCAGGATAATAAATAATCCCAAGCTGCCTGTCAACAGAGCAAAAGTCTCTAACTGGATAAGGACAAATATATAAAGATAGAGTACTCCCAATAACCCAGACATGATTAATGAAGGTTTCTTTCTCTTGGTGATGCCAAACATATATCCGCCTACCAGTATAATAGTCAGTGTAGCAGATAACAGATAGGCAGGGTTGAAGCCGATGTGTTCGGAGAAGGAGAGGAGCAAACTGTAAAATAGACAGAGTGCCAATCCCACTAACAAATACTGTAAAGCATGAATACGGGTTTTATTCATAATTTCAGTGAAGAAGATAACGCCGAATGTCAACAGGATAATCAGGATAGCATACTTTGCGGAACGCATGGATTGCTGATACTGCTCTACCGGAATCTTGAAATTGACGCCGAAACTGGAATTATCTATATTTTTAATATTAAAATTGGTATAGTCAATCATTACTTGTGAGTAATTCCGGTTCAAGTTCAAGACTTGCCATTGTGCCGAAAATTCTTTCTCGGTAATATCCCGGTTATTGGGTAAATAGCTTCCTGTAAAGCTCGGTGTGTTCCAATTGGCTTTCAAGTCGACGCGGGTTGTTTTACCCAATGGGATGAAGTTAATGGATTGCGAGCCTTTCAGTTTGATTTTTACTTCGTAAGGCAATTTCTTATTGTTCTTCAGTTCCGATAAATCCGCAATGGCATGTACGCCCGTATTATCAATCCCTCTGTTATCCATTCCCGGCTCAAATACATAGACGGAATCTCCGAAGGTGATACTAATCTGTTCGCTGATACCACGCATGTCGGTCAGATTCAGACAAATAGCGGCTCTGTCGAATTGCAGTTGCCCCATATCTATTCTGCTCTTTATCAGTTCTTCCGAGCTGAAAGAACCTTTCAGAGTCAGTTCCGATTGATACACATTGACTTCATAGAGACTTCTTTTCAGGATTTCGGTCTTTAGTTGCCCGTTAATCAAAAGTTCGTCGGGGAAGAGTATCAGGTCTTTGATTGATACCTTTTTTTCTCCGTTGTTCTCTGTAACCACCGGATATTGGATATTCAGATAAGGGCCGGTGACGGTCTGTGCGAGACTCCATTTCTCGCTTACCTCATTGATTGCTTCTTCCTGCGTGCGTCCCCGTTCGGAAATAAGATTTTCAATCATGAACATAGGAATCATCAGAAGAAGGATTAATCCCCCGATGATGACCACTTTGATTGTTTTGGAGAAACGGTGAAGGCATCCCATAGGTTGCTGTGCTTGTTGCTCGTTTGAATTTTCATTGAAACCGTCCATAAGCTGATAGTGTTTAGATGAATGAATTATTTTGATTTTAAAAATTGCTCCAGAGCTTCAATATGAGAATTGAAAGCTTCCCTGCCTTGCGAAGTCGCTTGAAAGGCAGTTCGCGGCTTTCGTCCGACAAAACTTTTGTTGCATACGATATATCCCAGTTCTTCCAGGGCACGGGTATGACTGGCAAGGTTGCCGTCGGTCAATGCGAGCTGTTCTTTCAGAAAATTGAAATCAGCTTCCTCATTCACCATCAGAACAGCCATGATACCCAGTCGTACCTTGCTTTCGAATGCTTTATTAATATATTGGAATGATTCTATCATTTATGATTTCTTTCTTTCGTAATGTAAATAGAACAATATGCCATAGAGGATATGGAAACCACCGAAACCTATCGTCCAGAACAGAAGTGAATGACCCGCCCAGAAACAGTCGACAGCGCCCAGGCAAATGAAAGCATATCCCAGCCATGCCACGCTGGAATAGGTAAACTTGGATGCATTGACCAACGCCAGTCCGTAGAATAGAAGCATGACAGATGCCAGAATATCATAATACTCGTGCATCAGGATAGAAATACACACAATGCCGCCTGTCAGCATCGGAAGCGAAAAATTCCATAATGCCCGATAGGTGAGCCGGCTGAAAAACTTCTGTCCTGTCTTCTTGGATTTGCAGTAGGACAGGATGCCGGCAGTAACGGCTGCGGCTGCCAGTACCGACAGGGCTATTATAGCCATTAATTCCAGGGCAACGATTAAATACGTGTCCGGTGTAATAACTTGTGTCGCGATGTACGCGCCAGCCAATGCGTAAATGCCTGCCAGGATTGCGGCAAGCCCACTAACAGAGATAAACTTTGAGGACTTTTCCATCAACTCTTTTATCTCATTTACCGATTCTAATGCTTTATCTTTATTCATGTAAAAAGTACTTTGTAATACAAAGTAAAATAAAACATTTAAGATGAACAAGATTTTATCTGATTATTTCAATAAATAGGTTCAAAAAAGAAGTTGGATAGATGAAATTAGTCAAATGTTTGACTAATTCGACGAAGATACGTATCTTTGCGCCCGAAAAGGTAAAAACGATAATAAAAATGAGAGAAGGAGCGGAGTTCAGAGAACTCATGTTGCAGGTTGTCCGTACACGTATGGCTTTTCGTCGGTCTATGCAACGAACATTAAAGAAGAATAATGCAGGTATTACATTTGAGATGCTTCAAGTATTGAGCAGTTTATGGCACGAACAAGGCATCAGCCAGCAGATATTGGCGGAGCGTATAGCGAAAGATAAAGCATGCCTGACTAACTTGATGAACAACCTGGAAAAGAAAGGATACGTCTGCCGGAAAGAAGACCCGAACGACCGTCGTAATAAACTGGTATTTCTGACTCCGGCGGGTGAAGAGTTTAAAGAGCAGATTCGTCCGGTTTTAGACCAGGTTTATGTATATGCAGAACACATTATCGGTATTGAAAGTATTGAAACCATGTTGTCTGAATTAAACAGTGTTTATGATGTTCTTGAAAAAATATAAACTATATCCGGTCATTTTATTCAGCCTGTTTTCTTTTCCCCAATTGATGCACGCACAAACAGACTCTTTATTTCTTACTGTCGACCAGCTCTTTGAACGGGGCGTACAATATAGCCTGCAACTTCAGGCGGATGCAATGAAAGAATCTATGGCGCAGGAACGGACACGGACTGCAAGAACTGCGCGACTACCGGAACTACAGATTGGACTGAAAGGCGGATTCGTCGGTCAACCCGTCGTTTGGGAACGGGGACTGTCCGCACCTCTCTACCCGGACGCGCCGGACTGGTCACAAAATTATGCGATTGATTTGGCACAACCTCTCTATCAGGGCGGTAAAATCCGAAGTGCTATCCATAAGGCGGATATTGAAAAGCAAGTCGCCGAATTGCAGACTTTGACCGACCGGGCGGAGATTAAACTGAAACTGCTGAATCAGTATATGAATCTCTTCAGCCTCTTTAAGCAGCATGAGATACTGATGCGAAACATTGAAGAATCGGAACTTCGGTTGCATGATATACGGCGGATGAAAAAGGAAGGGCTGATTACTAATAATGATGTATTGCGAAGTGAGATGCAGTTGACTAACGACCGCCTGTCTTTGCAGGAAACGGAAAACAGTATTGTGCTTGTATCGCAGCAACTCGATATTCTGTTGGGGCAGGACGAGAATGTATTATTGCGGCCGGATACTGCCCTGCTTTATCAAGCAGTTGCCTTGCAATCTTATGATGATTATATCGTTCAGGCTTATGCGAACAACCCGGTGATGAAATTGCTTCGTGCACAAACGGAACTGGCAAGGAATGAAATCCGTTCAACCAAGTCTTTCTCATTACCCGGTATATCGTTATATGCATCGAATACATTGGCACGCCCTGTCTCGCGTACCTTGGCGGATATGTACAATAACAACTGGAATGTGGGCGTATCGGTTTCTTATCCTTTATCCTCATTGTATAAGAACAATCATAAAATAAAAGAGAGCAAAATGAGGATGTCTTTGCGGAAGAACGAGGAAGAGCAGAAAATGCAGGGAATCCGCATGGAAGTACGTTCCGCATTCTTACGGCATCGAGAAGCCATGCAGAGGGTAGAGGCTTTGAAACTGTCCGTCCGGCAGGCGGAAGAAAATTACCGTATCATGCAGAACCGCTATCTGAATCAACTGGCTATCCTGACTGATTTGCTCGACGCAAATTCCGTCCGCCTGAATGTCGAGTTGCAGTTGGTTACTGCACGCACCCGTGTGATTTATACTTATTATCAACTTCAGAAGGCTTGTGGTCGTCTTTAATATACAAAACAGATATGGCAAATCAATTGAAAGAAAAACAGAAGAAGCTGAAAAAGCTCAGAATCCGCAATATTATTTTAAATTTGGTATGTATCTGTCTGGCAGGTTCCGGCCTTTGGTGGACTGCCACTTACTTTTGGCGTTATGTAAATTATGAAGTGACGAATGACGCTTTTGTAGACCAATATGTAGCGCCCTTGAATGTACGGGCTTCGGGTTATATAAAAGAGGTATGTTTTAAAGAACATCAATATGTGCGTCAAGGGGATACTTTACTGGTGCTTGACAACCGTGAATATCAAATCAAGGTGAAGGAAGCGGAAGCTGCTTTGTTGGATGTACATGGCTCACAGGAAGTGCTTCATTCGGGCATTGAGACTGCCCATACAAATATCGCCGTGCAGGATGCCAACATTGCTGAAGCAAAAACGAAACTCTGGCAACTAGAGCAGGATTATCATCGCTTTGAACGTTTGTTGAAAGAAGAATCCGTCCCGGAGCAACAGTTTGAGCAAACTAAAGCTGCCTATGAAGCGGCAAAGGCGCGTTATCAGGCATTGGTTGCTCAGAAACAGTCGGTACTCTCGCAATATACGGAAACAAGCAAGAAAACAACGAGTGCGGAAGCCGCCATTTTGCGCAAGGAAGCAGACCTCGACTTGGCTAAACTGAATTTGTCTTATACGGTTCTTATCGCTCCCTATGACGGATACATGGGCAGGCGGACTTTGGAACCCGGTCAGTATGTACAGACCGGACAAACCATTTCTTATCTGGTACGCAACAAGGACAAATGGATTACCGCCAATTATAAAGAAACGCAGATTGCCAATATCTATATCGGCCAACAAGTGCGTATAAAAGTGGATGCAGTGCCCGGAAAGATTTTCCACGGAGAAGTTACCGCTATCTCCGAAGCGACAGGTTCCAAATATTCATTAGTTCCTACGGATAACTCCGCCGGAAATTTTGTAAAGGTACAACAGCGGATACCGGTACGGATTGAACTGGAAGATGTCTCTTCGGAAGAAATGGCACAGTTGAGAGCTGGTATGATGGTAGAAACAGAAGCTCTGCGCAAATGATAACGATGAAAGAGTTGGAAGCACCTATCCGCCAATGGGTGCCCGATTGGCTCGGACTTGTCAGTATCTTCGTCGTGATTCTTCCTGTCACTATGCTCAATGGTTCTTATACGGGTAGTATGCTTGAAGTTTCGAATACACTCGGTACGAATTCGGAAGATATAACAATGGGATATTATGCCGCTTCGGCAGGCATGGCTATCGCGTATCCCATTATTCCTAAAGTCCTGGCTGCCTTTTCCGTGAAATCGCTGTTGTTGATTGACTTGATACTGCAATTCTTCCTGAGTTGGGTTTGCGCCCGTACGCAGAATGCTGATATTCTGATTGTTTGCAGTTTTGCCGTCGGTTTCCTGAAAGGTTTTCTTATGCTGTGGTTTATCCGTTACGCCCAAAAGATTTTCAGCCGGAAGAATGTGCGTAGCGAGTTTTATTCTTATTTTTATCCGTTAGTGTACGGTGGGGGACAGGCTTCGATGTTGGTAACCGCTCTGTTGGCATATCATTATAACTGGAAATATATGTATTACTTTATGATGATACTGATTTTGATAGCTATCTTGTTTGTTATCATCTGTTTCCGTCATAACCGCCCCATTAAAGCCGTTGCCTTGTCCGACTTGCATATTCGTGAGATGTTTGTTATATCGACCGGACTGTTGATGTTGATGTACGTTATCAATTATGGAAAAGTGCTCGATTGGATGGCATCCGGTAAGATATGTGCATATATCATCATAGCTCCTATGCTGATTGCCTTGTTTATCTGGTATCAGAGCCATTCGGAGAAACCTTATGTAAGTCTTGCACCCTTATTTCAGGCCAAAGCGATTGTCGGCTATCTTTATATGATGCTTGTCATGTTTTTCAGTACATCAACCACTTTATTGACTAACTATCTGACTATTATTCTGAAAGTGGACACTACGCATACCTATTCCCTTTATATCTATCTGCTTCCCGGGTATATAGTCGGTGCGTTTATCTGCTTCTGGTGGTTTCGCTGGCAGCGTTGGCGTTTCCGCTTTCTGATAGCGGGGGGAATGAGTTGCTTTGTGATTTTCTTCGGTATCCTGTATTTCGGCATCTCTCCGAATAGCACTTATGAAATGTTATACCTGCCCTTATTCTTTCGTGGCTTGGGAATGTTGACTTTGATTATAGCTTTCGCCTTGTTTGCCGTAGAAGATTTGAATCCGAAATTCTTATTGTCGAATGCATTCTTTCTGATTATTTTCCGTTCCGTATTGACGCCCATTATGGCTACTTCGTTTTATAGCAATGTACTGTACCGGCTGGAACAAAAATATATGTATTCTTTGTCGGAGACTATAACGACTGCCGACCCACTGGCAGCGTCACGGTATAGCCAATCTTTGAACAACGCACTGGCGCAGGGGCACGGAAATGCCGAGGCGGCACAACTGGCAACTAATTCTTTATATACTACCTTGCAACAGCAAAGTCTATTGCTCGCACTGAAAGAAATACTGGGCTATCTGCTGGTTATATCAATCATCATTGCTGTTGTTTCCCGTTTTATTCCGTTCCATAAGACACTCCGTGTCACATTTAAAAGAACGGGTGACGATATGGTTTAATTTGTCCTTCGCGGATTTTGATGAATGGTAATGTAATGATTGTTAGTGAATTTTTATATCTTTATGGCAAAATCTAAAATATGGAGACAAAGAAAATAATCTCAAAAAAGAAAGGCTTTTTCGAACTATTGCTTGTGACTGATGGGCAAGGATATATGATTGATCGATATTGGGAACGTGGTGGTATATTCGTTCTTTTACTATTTATATTGTCAGTACTGCCATATTCATCGAAAGCCCAGATGTCGTCTGATAGCCTCGTCCAAAAAATAGCCGGATATATCGATGCTATACAGAATTTTGGGGATGTACTGCCGCAAGAAAAAGTCTATTTACACTTTGATAATACCAGTTATTATCAGGGAGATCCTATTTGGTTTCAATGCTATGTCGTCACACCCGGACTGAACCATCCGACGGAGCTAAGTAAAACACTCTATGTAGAATTGTTGAATCCTGGTGGTGAGATAATTTCAAAACGAGTATTACCTATACGGAACGGTCGTTGTCACAGCAGTTTCGAATTGACGCAACTTCCTTTCTATTCCGGTTTTTATGAAGTCCGTGCCTACACGAAATATATGTTGAATTTTGGGGAGGAGATTATTTTCTCACGCGTTCTTCCTGTTTTTGATAAACCTGCTAATCCGGGTGAATATAAAGAGAAAAATATACAAAAGTATGCGGTTTACAAGTATCCGCAGACCAGAAAGAAAGCAATGAAGGCAAAAAAGGTTAATTTAAAGTTCTTTCCAGAAGGAGGAAATTTGGTAAAAGGTGTTCCTTCACAGGTTGCTTTTGAAGCAACTGATGCTTACGGAAATCCCATAACGCTCTTTGGTAGGATTATCAATCGGAGAAAAGAAGAAATCGGTCATTTTGCCACTATACATGAAGGGCGGGGCGTATTTACTTATATACCTACCGGTGAAGACGCTGACAAAGCCGAAGTGGAGCTTGGTGGAAAGAAGTATCGCTTTGACTTAGTGACCGTAGAACAAAGAAAGAGTTGCTATCCGGTTCAATACATTATTGAATAGGGATAGCAACTCTTTTTTATCTATATCGGTGATCTTTTTATAAAGTAACGCCTGTCTTGAAGATAGCTATTTCGCGATAACCTTTCTTTTCATTGTTAACGAATTCACCGCTCGCCACTTTGATAACGTAGTCGATAAAACGTTCGCAAGTCTTTTCCATTGGTTCGTTCTCAACGATTACTCCTGCATTGAAGTCAATCCAACCCGGTTTGTTCTTCGCTAGATTTGAATTGGTGGAAATCTTCATTGTCGGGACAAAGGTACCGAAAGGCGTGCCACGTCCGGTAGTGAAAAGTACCATGTGACATCCGCAAGCGGCAAGGGTAGTAGCGGCTACCAGGTCATTGCCCGGAGCAGAAAGCAGGTTAAGTCCTTTCTTTTGCAGGCGTTCGCCGTAAGGCATTACACCGGACACATAACTCTTACCACATTTCTGTGTACATCCTAAGGCTTTTTCTTCCAATGTAGAGATACCGCCGGCTTTGTTTCCCGGAGACGGATTTTCACCAACAGGCTCTCCGTGTGACAGGAAGTATTCTTTGAAATCATTAATCAAATGTACTGTCTGTTCGAACAAGCCTTCGTCTGAACAACGATTCATTAAGATAGTCTCTGCACCAAACATTTCCGGCACTTCGGTCAGGACACTCGTACCGCCTTGTGCAATCAGGAAGTCGGAGAACATACCCAATAGCGGATTGGCTGTAATGCCGGAGAAACCGTCGGAACCACCACATTTCAGACCCACACGGAGTTCAGACAAAGGAACATCGGTCCGTTCATCTTTGGATACTTTGGCATACAATTCACGCAGAATTTCCATTCCTTCTTCATATTCATCACCTACTTTTTGAGTTACCATGAATTTTACACGGTCTTTGTCGTACTCACCTAGAAATTCACGGAATACATCCGGCTGGTTATTCTCGCAACCCAGACCCACTACCAACACTGCACCTGCATTGGGATGAAGCACCATGTCACGAAGAATCTTTTTCGTATTTTCATGGTCGTCGCCAAGCTGTGAGCAGCCGTAGTTATGTGGGAAAGCAACGATTGCATCCACGCCTTTTCCTGCTGTTTCACGGCGCAGTCCTTCTGCTAATTGTCCGATAATACCATTTACGCAACCGACAGTCGGAATGATCCATATTTCATTTCTTACGCCGACATCGCCATTCTTGCGGCGGTAGCCTTTGAAGGTTAAGTCTTTATGAGGGATATCCAAAGAGACCTGAATCGGATTATAGGTATATTCCAGTAATCCGGCGAGGTTCGTTTTGATATTCGTTTCGTTCATCCAGTCGCCTTGTTTCTTTGCCATTAGGGCGTGTCCGATAGGATAGCCGTATTTAATGACGTTTTCGCCTTCGGAGAAGTTCTTTAATGCGAATTTGTGTCCTGCGGGGATGTCTTCATTTAATGTAATCTCTATTCCATCTACGGAGAGATATTCTCCTGCCGGGAGGTTAACAATGGCAACGGCAACGTTGTCGGCAGGATTAATTCTTAAATACTTTGTTTCCATGTACTTGTTAGTTGGATTTGTTTTTTTGTTGTTATTTGCTATGGTAATAATCAATGGTTTCTACTGTCAACAAGTCAATTGGCATATAGTTGATGCAGGTCACTTCTTTCTTGAAAATAAGGTGGTCGCAAAGAGCTTTAATACCATTGAAACCTTGCAATTCCGGTTGCTGGGCAATGAGGAAGGAAACACTTCCTTCTTTCAGGCAGGTGACATTCCGTTCGAGAAGATCATAACCTATCAGGTTGAAGTCTTTCTTTCCGTGACTTTGCAGATATTCGCCCACGATGTAGACTTTGGAGTTAAAAGTAATTCCGTTCTTCACTGTCGGGTGGGTGCGGAAGAGTTCATCCAGCATCTCATTGTCTTCGTCGTTGCGTTCGGCATGCAAGTCGAGCTCCAGTATAGTACAAGACGGATGATATTCTTCCATGTACTGCCTGAATCCGATTTCTCTGTTCTCTTGCTGGTTAGAACCGACAATTCCTTCATGTATTTTACGGAAAATGACGATTTCTTTTTCATCTCTGGCGAGCAGCATCAACATCCGTGCAGCAAAATATCCGCTCTGACGTGAGTTCTGGCCGAAGAAGGCGAGGGGAGGAACATCCTTGATATTCGAGTCTATATATATATAAGGTATGTCTAGTGTGTGCAGCCGGTCGGTGAATCTTTTCGTATATTGCGGAGCGGTGGGGGCCACCATAACTCCGTCCGGTTGAAGAGTGATAATCGTTTCGCTGGCATCAACAAAGGAATGATAGTCGTATGGGTCGTAGTAGTTGATTTTCACCGAGGTATTAAAATCTGAATAGGTAGCAATAGCCTCGTGGATACCCAGTTCTACGGCAGTCCAGTATTCACCTTCCAAATGTTCCGGCAAAAGGCATATGAACGTATATTTCTTATTGGAAGCCAGCGCACTGGCATACATATTAGGCTGGTAGTCAAGCTGTTTTAGAATTTCTTCCACTCGTTTCTTACTTGCTTCCGATACTCCGCTACGACTGTGGATCACACGGTCTACCGTTCCTACTGATACATCTGCCAGACGCGCGATATCTTTAATTCTGATTCTTTCGGGCAATTTATTCATACGATTACCTTATTTATATAGGTTTTTGTGCTCGCACACAATAATAATCTTAATATTTTCGATACAAATATATAACAATTTTTGTAATTACGAAAATTGTTGTATCTTTGTGCCCGCACACGAAAGGTATGTGGTGTTAGTCTTTTTATAGATTAATAGTCATGTTATCAGTGTGTTAACCCCTAAAATAGGGCTGGAATGATAAATTGAAAGTTCATAATATTAATAACTTAGAATTTAAAACATAAGATTATGGGAAAGAAAGTCGTTACATTAGGCGAAATCATGCTTAGATTATCAACTCCGGGTAATACTCGTTTTGTTCAATCTGATTCTTTTGATGTAGTATATGGTGGTGGAGAAGCGAACGTTGCTGTAAGCTGTGCCAACTACGGACATGACGCCTATTTCGTAACTAAATTGCCGAAACACGAAATTGGACAGTCTGCTGTTAACGCATTGCGTAAGTATGGTGTGAAGACAGACTTTATTGCTCGTGGCGGCGATCGTGTAGGTATCTACTATCTTGAAACAGGTGCTTCTATGCGTCCTAGCAAGGTTATCTATGACCGCGCTCATTCTGCTATTGCTGAAGCCGACGCTGTTGACTTCGACTTTGACGCTATCATGGAAGGCGCTGACTGGTTCCATTGGTCTGGCATCACTCCGGCTATCTCTGACAAGGCTGCCGAACTGACTCGTTTGGCTTGTGAAGCTGCAAAACGTCATGGTGTAACTGTTTCTGTTGACTTGAATTTCCGTAAGAAACTGTGGACAAAGGAAAAAGCACAGTCTATTATGAAACCGTTGATGCAGTTTGTCGATGTATGTATCGGTAACGAAGAAGATGCAGAACTTTGCCTGGGCTTCAAACCGGATGCAGACGTTGAGGCCGGTCACACAGATGCTGAAGGCTACAAAGGTATCTTTCAACAGATGATGAAAGAATTCGGATTCAAATATGTTGTTTCTACATTGCGCGAATCTTTCTCCGCAACTCACAACGGTTGGAAAGCTATGATTTACAACGGCGAAGAATTCTATACTTCAAAACGTTATGATATTGATCCGATTATCGACCGTGTAGGTGGTGGTGACTCATTCTCCGGTGGTATCATCCACGGTTTGATGACTAAACCTAATCAGGGCGAAGCTCTTGAATTTGCAGTGGCTGCGTCTGCCTTGAAACACACTATTAATGGTGATTTTAACCTTGTTTCCGTAGAGGAAGTGGAAGCATTGGCTGGTGGTGATGCAAGCGGTCGTGTACAGAGATAAAGAGATAAGTTGAAAGTTTAAAAACAATTCATTTAAAATAGGAGATTAAAATGGCAAAATTCGATAAAATAGCCGTATTGAATAAAATCGGTTCTACAGGAATGGTTCCTGTATTCTATCACAAAGATGCAGAAATTGCAAAAAAAGTGGTAAAGGCTTGTTATGACGGTGGTGTTCGTGCTTTTGAGTTTACCAATCGTGGTGACTTTGCACAGGAAGTATTTGCTGAAATCGTAAAATTCGCAGCAAAAGAATGTCCTGAAATGGCAATCGGTATCGGTTCTATCGTTGATCCGGCTACTGCCGCTATGTATTTGCAACTGGGTGCTAACTTCGTAGTAGGTCCATTGTTCAATCCTGAAATTGCTAAGGTATGTAACCGTCGTTCAGTGGCTTATACTCCGGGTTGTGGTTCTGTATCAGAAGTTGGTTGCGCTCAGGAAGTAGGTTGCGACCTTTGCAAAGTATTCCCGGGTGATGTTTACGGAACAAACTTCGTGAAAGGTTTAATGGCTCCGATGCCATGGTCTAAGTTAATGGTGACAGGTGGGGTAGAACCTACAAAAGAAAACCTGACAGCATGGATTAAGGCTGGTGTATTCTGTGTAGGCATGGGGTCTAAATTGTTCCCGAAAGATAAAGTGGCAGCAGAAGACTGGGCTTATGTAACAGCTAAATGCGAAGAAGCTCTCGGCTATATTGCTGAAGCTCGTAAATAAGATTAGAGAGCGAAAGCTGTCTATAATAAAAAAGAGGCTGGTGAGACAGCCTCTTCAAAATATGCCTCAAAGGGTTAGTTAGTTTAGTTAGTAATGAGGCATATTTTCATTTTGTTTAAAGGTGTTTAAAGGGGATAGGTCATCGGAATGAGTGATTCATTTCGGTGGCTTGTTTTTTGTTACTTTTCATTAAGAATGATGAGGCAATCGCATTTTGATGACACGCCCGACAATAAGAGCTATAATATAGAATACGGCAAAACCGATAATAGAAAAAACGAATGGCTTTTGTTCATTGAAGGTACGTCGTGGAGGAATGACAGTGTAAGTTTCTGACGTAACCTGATTGGTTGGCTGTGTGGCAGGAGAGACCTTTAGTGTTGTTCCTGTTGTTTCCATTTGACAGCTATCTGTTGCAGATATTGTATCCTCTGTTATTTCTGTAAACATATCTTTTTCCCTTTTTATTTGTATCTGAATTCTTGTAATTGTTATCAGTTATAACATAGTACATAGACTTTTGTTTAAGGGAGCAAAGATTGTTGCAAAGGTAATTAAAAAAGTAAATGATGAATCAAGGGGAGTGCATTCTTTTTAAAAGATTTGATGTAGGTCAATTTTTAAGGCCTTTCTTTCTTGTTGTCTTTTGATAAGAGTGCCATGTCGTGTGAGTTCTTTAGAGAGTTACACGGATAATATTTGTAGGCATTATCCGTGTAGTAGTGTTAGAGTAACAATTATTCGGGTACGTAAATTATTTCCCCGTTATCCAATTCATAGGCGATACCGATTTTCTTGCCACGTTTCCCTTCTTTTTTATCCTGGTCCTCCGAAGGAGTATACCGATTGATTTTTTCTCCTTCTTTGGTGATGATTTCCATATTTTCCTTACCCGGATTTTTCACCATGGTGAAGTCTTCTTGCGAGAATACCTCAGTCATGTTGTAGCGGCTGACAAGGGCAACCATTAAAGCTACTGCAAATACCATAGCAACGTCAAACAAGTTGGATACTACGCTGATGGGGTCGGAGTCTTCTTCTTTTCGTAATAGGTTATGTTTCATTTCTCAGTAGTTTTAGTAGTACGGTTTTCGTTCAGAAGTTCAGCGATAAATTCGAGATTGGTCATATCTTGCAGATACCAACGTTGCTTAACCTGCTGTGTGAGAAACCCGACGGCACCTGCTACCAATCCGACCACGGTCGTGGCAAAGGCAATCTGCATATTATAAGCCATGGAAGCAATATCTCCGCTTGCCAGTCCGGCCAGGGCAGGGCCCATTGGAATCAAAGTACCCATTAATCCTAAGATAGGACCTAGTTTGGTCAGCGTTTTTGAGATTGCAAGGTCTTTGTCGGCTGCAATCTCAAAGTTAGCCAATAAACGTTGTACTTGTGCGGGAGTATCACGGGCATCCAGTACCTGACGCATATACATAATAACGAGTGAACGCGACTTTTCCGGTAACTTGGAATTTAGTTCTCCTACTGTTTCAGAAGTTAGTTTCCCCAGTTCATTGCGGAGCAAAGCTTCTGTTTTGCGAATGGACATATACTGTCCGTAGAAACTGCCTGCAAGTAACAGTGCCCGGCAGAAGAGAATGATTAATAATACGATGACAGGAACAAGTAATCCTGTTGAAATCCAATATAAAATATCTGATATAAAGTTCATTGTTGTTGATTATTTAATAGGTAATTGATTCTTTTTATTGCTTCATGCTTTTCTGTTTGTTTCTGTTCCGAAAGTTCCACCAGACAAGACCGATGATTCCACCGGCCAGAGTGATAACCAAAACGCCTGCCAGTGCTTGCCAGTCTATTTCGCTGACACCTGTCGCCGAAGTTCTTCCGTTGACGGTGGCTACAATTCCTAGGATAGCTACCAGTGCATTAGTGAGGAAGAACAATTCGAGGCGTAATTCCTTCTCCGGTAACAAATAGAGCAATAAATATCTGCCGGAAGGAATTGCTATCAGGATAAAACCGGCATAACTCCAGGCTATTGTCTGAAAGGAAATGCCCGGAAAGGCGAATATCAGGTATATTAACCCGCTGAATAGAACCGGGAATATCAATAATCCAGGAAACCAGCGGAGAAAGCGGTACATCACAATCATACGAGGTTTGACCGGATAATCGTTCGCCACGTGGACAGCCAGCATGGCGTAAGCCATTTGCACGCAGACCTCCACACTAAGCAATACAGCTGTATCCAACATCAAAGGTTGATTACTAAGCCAATTTGCTATCTGGGTTTTAGACTGTTCAATAGCATACGGCCACATTAATCCGGCAAACGCAGCGCAGATAGCGGCGATAACACACACCGCTATTACTTTCCAAAATGTTTGCTTCAGCAGAAAATTAAATGCTGTCAGAAGCATAAGTACAAGGACAACTGTATTCATTTTTGCTAATTACAAATTATGAGTTACAATTACATTTGGCTGCTTTTACGGCGTTTGCGTACAAAGAGGATTAAAGCAAGTAGGACAATGATAACAGCAATACCGACAGCTACATTGCTTAATGTATTTGTTTGTTCTTCAGTGGTCTGGTTCATTTCTTCTTTTTTCATCACTACTCCTTTGTCATTTCCGCTTGCTTTTGCTTCACGGATTTTGGAGATATTCTCTTTGTATTGTGCGGCTGTTGGCGCATCTGCTTTAGAAGCAATATAATCGCGTAGTTTTGCATTGTCGCAGACGAAGCCCGAACAGGACGGACGATAATTGTTGACTATCTCCGTATGTAACTTACTCAATTCTGCTACTTGTTCTTCGCTGGCTTTCCATAATCCTTTGCGGGCACTTTCGAGCATGACAGCCGTCATTTCCTCGAGAGCGGCAGGATTCTGTTGTTCAAAGTATTTCTTTACTCCCAAGTTAAGCTCGTCTTTTACATATACATTATAGATATTATCCCAAAGTTCTTTATCAATGGCGGCAGTTTTCATCACATTCCAACCATAAGTGTTGGTGATAACTTCTGCAAATTCACTCGCAGAAGAAGCTCCTCCTTTCATTTTCTCTTTAATATAGACCGGATTGAGAATAGTCGTACGACTTTCTACACCGACAGCTTCTTTAAGTTCCTGCATTTTCATGTTATTACGATTGCGATAGTCGCTGAGGTAAGCGTCCGGATCTTTACCGGTCACATTGCGAACGGCAAGATTCATGCCTCCCATAAACTCATATACATGGTCAAGGCTTAAGGCACCCCAAGTATTGCTTTGACGTGGCTGTACTACTACATCTGTACGTGTCAATGCTGCTTCAAAAGCAAATTTTTGGAAAACTTCCCAGTTCTTTTCACTACCGTAATAAGCTCCCATATTATTGAGATAGGTAGTAGCAAGTTCCGATTCATTTTCCCAACGGTCACCGGATTCCACCATTTCCTGAATACCGGTACCGTACATACCGTTTATTCCTCCGAATATGCGGAAAGTTGAAATCTCCCGGGCGTCTTTCGGGCTCAATCCTTTTTCTGTCAATACCCGTTCAGCCTCAATTACACTTGTCGCTACTTGGTTCTCGTATTTATCATCTTTGGCACCGGCAGCCATTTCTACCGCACGGTTAATCAGGAAAAGACGGGAGGCGGCAAGGTCACGAAGTTGTCCGGAGGTCTGAACTACCACATCAATACGCGGACGACCCAGTTCTGCCGAAGGAATCAATTTTAAATCGCTGACACGGCCGAAAGCATCACGAACAGGTTCTACACCAAGCATATAAAGGACTTGAGCAATCGTTGCTCCCCCGGTCTCGATGAACTCGGAGGACCAGAGTGTATAGCTTACTTTCCGTGGTATAGAATCGTTATGACGTTGTTTGTACGTATCAATCGTTTGTTTGGCTAAAGCAATCCCTTTTTCCCATGCCGATTCAGTAGGAGTCGCTTCAGCGTTGATAGCGTACATATTGCGTCCGGTAGGCAATGTATTCGGATTAGCTATGGGGTCACCTCCCGGGGTAGGGGTGGTGTAGCCTCCTTTCAATGCATTCATCAGACTAGCCAGTTCTTCTTCAGGACTTGTCAAAAGTGCATTTTTATAGTTTCCTATATTCTTAATAGTGCGTTCCACTTCTGTGACAGCCAAAGAAAACTCTATATCTTCTTTGCTATACTCTTTAGGAGCTTTTCCCATAGCAGTCATCATACCCGACATACCAGGCATACTTTGCGGTTTTCCGGACTTTTCGTTCTTCTCCGGTTTACCGGAAGAAACTTCGTTCGCTTCAGCTTTTTCTTTATCAGCCTTCATGGCAGCTTCCATTTTCTTTATGGCTTCCGGACTTGCTCCCATCGATTTAGCCATTTCCATAGCTTTTCCCGGATCCATGTTAGTGCCCATTTTCTTCATGGCTTCTTTCATGCTTTCGGAAATTTTCTCATGAGGGGACTTTTCACTTTGCTGTGCAGGATGTCCTCCCATTTTCTTGTTCTTATCATCTTTATCTTGTTTGGCTGCGGCAGCCATCATCATCGCCATCATTCCTTTCGGAGCATTCCGGTCAGCTTCTATTTGGCGTGCTTTAGCCAGTTCCTGAGGAGTAATTCCGGCAGTACGGCAGATCAGTTCGTCTGTTGCCTGTGCAGGATTGGTTATCAGCTTTTCTACTAACTGGCGGGCAGGATTTAGATATTGCTGTGTAAAAAGACTCCGGTGTTTGTTGATAGCGTTCGTTGCTTTTCCACGTTGCTTGTCAAGAGCCAAAAGGCTGTATGCGATAGGTTCTGTTGCCATTGCGTAAACAGAAGAAGTAATCCGTTCCGGTTCATACGGAACACCCATAGTATAAAGTTGCCCGGTGATTTTTTCTGTGGCCAATTCTTCGGCGAAGTTTTCTATACGGGCGATTTCATCCTCTGTATAAGGCTTGTTGGTGATGCTGTCTAGACCTAAATCTCGGTGGATTCCCATTTTTACTGTCAATGCTTTGATGGCCAGCGATTCCTGCTCTTTATTCTCTTTTGCGGAGTTATTGTAAATCTTGATTTTCTCCATAAGCTCACGATAGATACCGCGCACGCTACTTTCGAGGAAAGGAGGAGTAAGGTAAGATTGCAGTGTCGCATACGAACGGCGTTTTGCCATCATTCCTTCACCTACATTTCCGATAGAATAGAGATAAAAGTGAGGAACAGTTCCGACCAGACGGTCCGGCCAGTCATTGCTGCATAGGGCAACTTGTTTTTTAGGAGTGAATTCCAAACTGCCATGTGTTCCGAAATGAATGAGTGCATCAGCTTTGAAACCGTGCTGCATCCATAAATAAGAAGCGATATAAGTATGCGGAGGAGCAGCGTTCGTTCCATGAACTACCTGAAAAGAATTGTCTCCACTTCCTGCTGCATTCTGTGGCATTAACACGATATTACCGAACTGTAACCGGGCTACGCCCAAACATCCGTCCGAAGTGACCATATAGTTTCCGGGAAACTCTCCGTCGGCAGCAACGACTTCTGCATATTTTTCAGGACGAAGCGATTCTTTCACCCAGCTTTCATATTGTTCTTTTGTAATTAATTCCGGATTTCCGTTTTTCATGAACTCGTCAAAAGCCCCCTCTGCATACGAGTTGAATACTGCACCTTGTGCTTGTATCATTTTTGCAAGTTCTTGTGCATTGGCAGGAAGTCCTGACACATTATAACCTTCCTGTTTCATGCGAAGCAAGAGATTGTAGAGCGAAGGTACTACTTCCATTCCGGCAGCCGTCAAGGCATTTTGTCCCGGTCCTTTGTAATAGTAGATAGCAACCTTTTTGTCTTTATTAGGCTTTGTTTTCAGATTCAGATAGTTGTTGATAGTGGAAACGAATGTTTTCAGTCGTTCGGGAATGGCGTATGAGTGGCGTAATCCTTCTTTGTCTTCATATTGTGCAAAAAGGGCAAAGGGGCGGATAGCACCATCTATTTCCGGTGTCACAATGCTTTGTGACATAAAACCACCGGACATACCCAACGGATCGTTTTCCCATTCATCCACAAGGCTGTTGATCGTGAGTGGGGCAAAAAGCAGAATATTCTTAGTTTTCAGATAATCTACCATTCTATCCCCCATGCGTCCGTGAGCCATATTAATAACAGCGTCAGGCTGCACTTCATCAATAAACGACATGAATCTTGTCATTGACTGAACCGGATAAACGTTGTAGCCTTCTTTTTCGAGAGCTTTGATGAGGTCGGTAGCATCTGCCATTTGTCCGGTAATTATAATTCTTCGAGCTCCTTCTTTGTAGAGGTTGTTGTCTTTCATAAATTTCTCATAGTCGGTAACTGTGAGAAATTCCAGCTCATCGTCCGGATTACTGATTCCGGCATGATACAACATATCGCTCGGCCTTTCTACCGGGTCTTCCATTTCAGTTGTGGAATATGTTTTTCCATCAATGGCTTTACGGATGTAGTTCAACATATTCCTGTAGTTTGTTTTTCCGCCATTGCTCAGATAGTGGCGTATCAGATTCTGTTGTACACTATCGAGGTTACAGATATTGTTGGTAGGATTGGTGGCCATTGATGTGTACACAGGGACACCTTTGTCTGCTGCCTGCTGTATTTGCTGACGCTGTTCTTCAACGATACGCAGTCCCATGCCGTTAACAAATACCATATCATAATTTGACAGGCGGTCGAGGTTGGCAAGCGATACTTCGCTGAGTTTGATGAATGAATTGTCATTTGCTTTCGATATGCTTCCCTGCTGTATGGTCTGGAAGTTGACGAAAGCAATCTTTGTGGCGCTGAACCAGGCATTCCAGATAGATATGCCTATCAGGACGGCTGCAACGATGCACACACCTAAGATGATTTTACTTTTCTTTTTCATTTCTCTTATTTTTAGCTTTGTATGTAGTTTTATTGTTGTTTATTTTTTGAAGAACCGATCTATATCCAACGAAAGACCTAGTGTCAGATTAGCTCCTGTCGTAGTGGGTGAATTGAAATAATAATAATCCGGTACATAGTTAAACAAGTTATTAATAGCCAGATTCATATTCACACCTTTGAATACTCCCACCGAGAAGGTTAAATCCCAAATCATATATCCCGGGTACGTAACAGCAGTGCTTCCGGCAGCAGGGTTGTTGAAGCTATCGTTGTATACGTTTGTTTTTACTTCTGACAAGATGCGTCCGTTGAGTGAATAATTGAAATCTACTTTATCTAGGTTTTCGCCCCAGTCTACTCTTACAGTTGCCGTATGCGGGCGCGTATCTGTGAATTTTTTCTGCCCGTCACGCATAAATTCATGGATGTAAGTGTATGACATACGAAATCCTAATCCACAGGGGTATTTGGCAGAGATGTTAGCGTCCACTCCTGCAATGTCCACTTTGTCGGTATTGGTATATATTTGTCCTTTGGGATCATCGCTGTAAACTGTGTTAATACGGTTGTGTACCAGATTATAATATCCTGTTACAGAAAAATTGTAACGGTTTTTTGTGTACTCGGCAGACAGGGAGAAGTTGTGGCTTGTTTCTGATTTAAGATCAGGATTTCCATAAATCATCATCATGTTTGCCATATTGAACACCATATACATTTCTTTTAAAGTCGGTGAACGGAATCCTTGTGAATAAGAACCTCTCAATGAACAGTTACCAATCTTATACATCATTCCCAAATGCGGGGATAAATGACGAACATTGGAATCAGAGAAATAATCGAACCGTAATCCGGCGATTACATTTAGTCTTTCAGTCGGATTCCAGTCGAATTGTCCGAAAGCATCTGCTGTATGCATGATATAGTTAGCGTTATCAGTGAATTGGTAAGACATCAGATAATCGCGAAGGTAATCGGCTCCGACAGTCAACGTATGTTTTTCATTGAAAGTGTAATTATAAAGAGCGTGTACATTATGCTGCACATTGCTATAATCACGTACATCATTTTTATAGAGTACCTGGTAATCACTTTTGTCATATTGGTCGAAAGTGTAACCGACTTCAAGATTACTTAATGTGTTGAATGTATAATTTGCTTTTAGCCCACCGTTGAAATCCCGGTATCTGTCTTGAGTGTCTCCCGGTTTATTACGTTCACGGAAATAATACCCGGCTCTTGCGGTCAGTTTAAGTGTTTCCAATGGGTGATAGATCAGCCGTTCCTTGAAGTTCCATACTCGGCTTCCGAATACAGTTGAGAAATCTCCCGGATTATCTACGCCATACGTATCTACATTATTATATTGTACATTGGTCAGGCTGTTGAATTTACCTGCATTGAATCCCACAGTACCGCCATATCGATGGTCATTGTGCTCGGAGAAGCGTGAATTAAGATTTAAATTCCATGGGTCATCCGATTCGCGTGTAATGATGTTGATAACCCCTCCGATAGCGCTTGAACCGTAAAGGGTGGATGCTGCACCTTTCACAATCTCGATGCGTTCTACATTATCAAGGTTCAGACGGTCGTAGTCTACGTTATTTAGCGTTTCACCGGCCAAACGTTCCCCGTCTACAAGAAATAATACAGAGTTTCCGCCGAAGCCTTGCATATTGATAGAGGTTTGCTGGTCCATAGCAAAAGTGAATTCAATGCCGGGAAGTTCAGTCTTTAACAAGTCGGCTACATTATTGGCATTTACCTTTTTAATATCTTCCGAGGTAATCACCCGTGTAATGATAGGTGCATCTTTCAGCAGTTTGGGAGTACGGGTACCGGTAACTACTACCGTTCCTAAGTCAAATTGATCTTCGGATAGACGGAAACTTAGTTTTTTGTTTTCGTCCGTTGTGAATTTCTTTTCTGCTGTTTGATAACCTACGTAAGAGGCGGTAATGATATACACGCCAGTTCCGGGTAGTTGCAATGTATATGTTCCGTCGGATGTGGTGACGGCTCCAGTTCCTTTTCCTTTTATAGAGATTGTGGCGCCGGGAAGGGGTCCCCCGTTTGTATCAGTTACACGTCCGCTGACATAATTACTGGATTGTTGTGCAAATGTGGAGCAAGTTGCTATAAAGGAAAATAATAATATTATAAATGTAGGTTTCATTCTTTGTTATTGTTTTCTTAGTTATTTTCTTCGAAATCAAATGGATATAGGAAGTCGAAGTCGATGTATCCCTTTATACCTTTGGCATTGGTATAGTTGGTAAAACGAATGGCTGCATAGGTGTTGTCTTTCAGTCGTATCAGGTAGACCTGATTGGACATTGTGTAGATAGGTGGCATAGTCGAAGTATCTACATTCAGCCAGGTGGATAGGATACTGTTATAATAAGAGTCGGTATAGACAATGTTTCCTTCCATCATGCCGGACATATCAATAGCAATTTTGTCCGTTGTCCATTCATCTTTAACAAAGTCTTTGTCATCAGGCAATTTTCCGTTTGCTTTCAGGGCATCAAAACTTGTGTAGCTCGTTTGGTAAGCTGCCCCTTCATTCGTTTTTATATCATAGCGATGAATGGCGATATCCCAATTATCGGGTATTTCGCTTTCATATTCTTTCCCGATTTTGACTGTGGTAACTTTACGACCGGAAAAATCAATATATGCCCACTCTGTGTACTCAACAGTTTTGATTTGTGAGAAACTATTTTCTTTGATTTCCATTTCAGTTTCTGTGGGGGCGTCATAAATATTCTCAAATAATCCATTACAAGCTGAGAGCGACATAGCCGCTCCCAGTATCATTGTATATTTAAAAATAGTGTTATTGCTTCTTTTCATTTCTTTCATTTAGATTGTTTATTCTGCACTTGCTGTATCACTTCCTGTAAATACTGTGGAAATAGCTATCGGCATACTACCCGGCTTGAAGTCAGTGTTAATAGTAGCAGTACCGTCTGCTGCGATTGTACCGCTCAGGCTTTCTCCTGTGATAGCTTTTCCATTGCTGTCGGTAGATTCATATTCTCCCAGGCTGAGTGAATAGGTTCCGTTTGCTCCGGCTGTTACATTGACTCCACTGATAGTGAAATTACCTAAACTCATATGACCACCGGCACCTGACAAGTTAGCGAAACCGCTTAAAGTAATGTCTACCGTTGTGTCCGATACACGTTTGATAACAGCTTTACATTCATCAGTTGTGCCGTAGGATGTATCTCCAACACTGATAGACAATGAACTGTTATACTGATAGGTAGCAGCTATATTATAAGTTATCGGTGTTTCTCCTTGCATGAACACGATTTCCATTTCTCCTATGGGTGTCGGAATATCTACATTAGTCTTCAAGGTTAACACTTTGGATTCATTTACACTACCTTCCAGTGTGTAGTTATAACTACTACCTGTGCCACTGCCCATGGACATCACCACTTCACCTGAACCACTGAAAGATTTCGAGGAAAGTTTTAAATTATTCAGGCGGAAATCACCTGAACCGGATTTATATACCAAATTAATGCTACCGTCTTCGTTACCGGTTATTGTTGCGCTGGATTGATCGCCCAACAAATAGTCTGAGAACATATCGCATTCACCGACTGAATATCCATTATAAGTGCCGGCAATTTCCTTTGCAAGATTTATATCGTTGTCGTCACCGCAAGAAACAAATGTTGTTGAAAATGATAGTGCCATAAGAGCAACTGTCCAAAAGTTTAAAATTTTCATACTTAATATTGATAGATAATGATTAATAAATTTTTCAGTTGCAAAGGTACGGGGAACTGAAATGTGGAAAAATACCCAAAAGAAATGAAAAAGAGTTGAGACGTTAATCATATGTAGGTATTATAAAAAGTTTGAACCAATTCTTTTCACTTTGGAATTTGAAAATGAGGAAATCACGGCTTTTTCATTTAAGCTTTGAATTAGTCGTTCGATTCTCCTACCCATGCCACTGCGGCATGAGGGGAAATCCCGTTATTGGTAATCACTAATTTACGAATATCTCAAATCTGAATTTTTCTCATTTTTGAGCTGGAAAATGTAACACGTCAGTGAAGCTTACTGATAGTCCCCTTATTATCTCAGCGTGCGTGAATAATCTGCTTTTCTTCTGGAATACTTGACAAACGACTTTTTATTTTGTATCTTTGAAGAAATAAAAGTGATAAATAGCATGAGTGATATAAGAAAAATAGATACATAAATAGCATTCAGACTGATATGTTTTAGTATCAGGATAGATATGATATAGGGCAATAGTCTAACGATTATTGCCCTATTTTGTTTGTATTTTTGCGCAAAACATTTAATCCATTTCCGAAAAACGAAAAAAATAGTTTTTAATAAACTCTGATACCGTTTATAATAAACTATCCAAAAGTTTATTATAAACAGAAATCAAGTTTATTAATATTGGAATAGCTGGTTGTAAAAATAGGAAAAACTGTATTATAGAGTAGAGGAGCATCGATAAGCGCATTCGTTTACAAAGTAATATAAGATAACATTTTCCATTTCTTCCAAATATGCAGAGAATTCAAACCGTCAACACAAGGAGATAGTATCCCGTCAAAAATGAACGATAAGAAGAAACACCTATGGTGATGTTTCCGCATCGCTGCGCACGAATATAAGGATTTTTACTACAATAACGAGCGACGAACAATATTTCTTAAATGAAAAAGCCGTGTGAGGAAATCACTTGTAAGATGGAATGTTGTGCGGATTGAAATAAAATCCGTACCTTTGCGCCCTTAAAACTAACTAACCTTTATTTTTATGTTTACTGACTTGTTGCACTCCTCTTATTTTTCCCTTTTCCTGATTGTCGCGTTGGGATTTATGCTGGGAAGAGTTAAAATTAAGGGGTTATCTCTTGATGTGTCGGCGGTAATCTTTATCGCACTTCTTTTCGGGCACTTTGGCGTCATCATTCCCAAAGAATTGGGAAATTTCGGTTTGGTACTTTTTATTTTTACTATCGGTATTCAGGCAGGACCCGGATTCTTCGATTCTTTCCGTAGTAAGGGGAAGACGTTGATTCTCATTACTATGCTTATCATTTGTTCCGCCTGTCTCACGGCGGTAGGACTGAAGTATGCGTTCGACATTGATACTCCCAGTGTGGTAGGTCTGATTGCCGGAGCATTAACCAGTACGCCGGGTTTAGCCGTCGCTATTGACAGTACACACTCACCTTTGGCTTCCATTGCTTACGGTATCGCATATCCGTTTGGAGTTATCGGTGTGATTTTGTTTGTTAAGCTGCTGCCTAAAATCATGCGGGTGGACTTGGATAAAGAAGCACGTCGCCTGGAGATAGAACGTCGTGGACAATTCCCTGAATTGATTACCTGCATCTATCGTATCACTAATTCAAACGTATTCAACCGCAGTCTGATGCAGATTAATGCTCGAGGAATGACAGGAGCTGTTATTTCTCGTTTGAAACATAGTGATGAAATATCTATTCCTACTGCTTCTACCGTGTTGCACGAAGGAGACTATATACAAGCAGTAGGTAGCGAAGAATCACTAAATCAACTCGCAGTGCTGGTAGGCGAGCGTGAAGAAGGCGAACTTCCTTTGGATAAAACACAGGAAATAGAGTCTTTGTTATTGACCAAAAAGGACATGATAAACAAGCAATTGGGGGATTTGAATTTACAGAAAAACTTTGGTTGCACAGTGACCCGTATTCGTCGAAGTGGTATTGATTTATCCCCGTCGCCTGATTTGGCTTTGAAATTCGGCGATAAGTTAATGGTTGTGGGAGAGAAAGAAGGACTTAAAGGTATAGCCCGCCTACTGGGAAATAATGCGAAGAAATTGTCGGATACAGACTTCTTCCCGATTGCAATGGGGATTGTACTGGGAGTGTTGTTTGGCAAAATAAATATCTCTTTCTCCGAAAGTCTGTCATTCTCACCGGGATTGACCGGAGGTGTCCTAATGGTAGCTCTCGTACTGAGTGCGATCGGTAAGACAGGACCTATTATTTGGTCTATGTCGGGACCTGCCAATCAGTTGCTGCGCCAATTAGGGCTGCTTCTTTTCTTAGCCGAAGTAGGTACTTCTGCCGGAAAAAATCTCGTAGCTACTTTTCAGGAAAGCGGGCTACTGATGTTCGGTGTAGGAGCAGCCATTACTTTGGTGCCGATGCTTATTGCAACAGTTGTGGGGCGTCTGATATTTAAAATTAGTTTACTCGATTTGCTGGGAACTATCACCGGTGGTATGACAAGTACGCCCGGTCTGGCTGCTGCCGATTCAATGGTAGACAGTAATATTCCCAGTGTGGCATACGCAACAGTTTATCCGATTGCTATGGTATTCCTGATTCTGTTTATACAAATGATAGCTTCAGCCGTATATTAACAGTATTCTGTCTGAAAATTGATTGTTAAAAAAAAAGTTTGTATCTTTGCCGTCCTAAAGTAGAAATGAGTTGAAACGATTGTTACTGAATATAACGCACTATTTCTTGCCGATACTTTTTGTATCGTATCTGGTAAGCCTTACATTCTTTGCCCACGTACATGTGGTCAATGGCGTGACAATCGTCCATTCACACCCGTTTAAGAAAGGGACGGCACATGAACATTCAACAGTCGAGCTGATACATATTCATTTCCTGTCTCATCTGACGACGGACGGTGCGGCTGTTATTTTTGCTCTTTCTCTTTTCATCCCTTTTTTATTGTGTCTGTTGTTCGGTCGTCCACAGCATACACATTCTCATGCTCCATATCATGGAGTGATTGCACTCCGGGCACCGCCTGCGATTCGTTTTTCAGTTATTTAGCTGATGATATTCTGCCTTGTTTGAGGCTGGGTATTGTCTGATTTTTCATGTGAATACTTAACGAAGAACGAATTATAAACGAAAAATGAAAAAATACATATTTTCGCTTGTCTGCTTGTGCTGTGCATTGTTGCCTGCTCTTGAAGGACAAGCTGCTCTTCACGAGCATCCTGAGTATCCGGAATTGCGTAAATCGGATGCGAATATTGTTGGTCATATCCTTGATAAAAATACAAAAGAACATTTGCCCTATATTACTATTGCTCTGAAAGGAACAACAATCGGTACTGTAACCGACGTAACCGGACATTATTTCCTGAAGAACCTTCCCGAAGGAAATTTCGTACTTGAAGTTAGCTCTGTAGGTTATAAAACGGTGAGGCGGAATGTGACCTTGAAGAAGGGACATACGCTGGAGGAAGATTTTGAAATAGAAGAAGATGCGGTAGCATTGGACGGTGTCGTTGTTTCTGCCAATCGCAATGAAACAACCCGTCGTTTGGCACCGACATTGGTGAATGTTGTCGATCTGAAAATCTTTGAGAATACCAATTCGACAACTTTAGCACAAGGACTGAATTTTCAGCCGGGAGTTCGCGTAGAATCCAATTGTCAGAACTGTGGCTTCCAGCAGGTACGTATCAATGGACTGGACGGTCCTTATACACAAATCCTGCTGGATTCTCGTCCTATCTTCAGTGCACTTTCCGGAGTATATGGCATCGAACAGATTCCTGCCAGCATGATTGAACGTGTGGAAGTGATGCGCGGAGGTGGTTCGGCGTTGTTCGGTTCGTCTGCTATTGCAGGTACAATCAATATCATCACGAAGGAGCCGATTCGTAATTCGGGTATGTTGTCGCATACTATTACTGGGATTGGCGACGGTGACGCTTTTGATAACAGTACAGCATTGAATGCCTCACTGGTGACGGATGACCAGCGTGCAGGTTTATATATCTTCGGTCAGAACCGTCATCGGTCGGCGTATGACCATGACGGAGATGGATATTCGGAAATACCGAAGATACACGGGCAAACGGTCGGTTTCCGTTCTTTCCTGAAGACAACTACTTATTCCAAATTGACTTTCGAATATCATCACATGGAAGAATTCCGTAGAGGAGGAGATATGCTCAACCGTCCGCCTCATGAAGCGAATGTGGCTGAGCAGACAGAGCATTCTATCAATGGTGGTGGTATGAAGTTCGATTATTTCTCGCCTGACGAGAAACACCGTTTCAATGTATTCGCATCTGCGCAACATATCAATCGCGACAGCTATTATGGAGGTGGGCAGGACCCGAATGCTTACGGAAACACTACTGACCTAAATTGGATGGCAGGCTCACAATATGTTTACAGCTTTGGTAAATGTATTTTCATGCCTTCTGATTTTACTGCCGGAGTGGAATTTAATCAGGACAAACTGGAAGACAATATGTGGGGATACAACCGTACGGTAGATCAGAAAGTAAATATCGGTAGTGCTTTCGTACAAAACGAATGGAAGAATGATCGTTGGGGATTTTTGCTCGGAGGTCGTTTTGATAAACATAACCTGATAGATCATCTCATTTTCAGTCCCCGTGCCAATCTGCGGTTCAATCCGACCAAGGATATCAATCTTCGTTTGAGTTATTCATCCGGTTTCCGAGCTCCCCAGGCTTTTGATGAGGATTTGCACGTAGAAAATGTAGGTGGTAAAGTAGCAATGATTGAACTTGCTGATAATCTGAAAGAAGAAAGATCTCAGAGTTTGAGTGCTTCTGCGGATGTTTATCGGCGTTTTGGCGCTTTTCAGATAAACTTCCTGATTGAAGGATTCTATACTAAATTATCAGATGTCTTTGCTCTTACCGACGGCGAAGTTGTAGACGGAGTTCTGATACGTACACGTCATAATGCACCGGGAGCTCGGGTAATGGGACTTACATTGGAGGGAAAAATGGCTTATCTGAATAAATTCCAGATTCAGGCAGGGGTAACTCTGCAACAGAGTCATTACAGTGAACCGCATACGTGGAATAAGGACGCACCGGCAGTAAAGAAAATGATGCGCACACCTAACACTTATGGCTATTTCACAGCAACCTATACACCGATAAAGCCGTTATCCATTGCGCTTTCGGGTACATATACCGGTTCAATGCTGGTTCCTCACGAGCCAGTCCCCGGATTCCTTGAGAACCCGATTACGGTGAATACAAAAGATTTCTTTGATATAGGTTTAAAGGCGGCTTATGATTTTAAACTTTATAAATCAATGAATCTCCAGATAAATGCTGGCATACAGAATATCTTCAATGCTTATCAGGATGACTTTGATAAAGGTGCAGATCGTGACTCTGGTTATATTTACGGCCCGTCACTGCCGAGAAGTTTTTTTGCGGGAGTAAAGATTAGCTATTAATAATGGTTTAATAATTCTTTTAAGCTCTGAAATCGTCATAAATGGGGATTGTTCGGATATAAAACAATCCCTATCTTTGTTTCGCAGAAAACGCTATTGTTTTTGTTACACAAAACTAACGAATGAGACAACTGTATCGGAATATAATAAAGTTTTTTCTGCCTGTACTATTTATTTCGTACATGGCAGGGATTACTTTGTTTACTCACTCTCATGTAGTAAACGGGGTTACAATTGTCCACTCACATCCTTTTAAGAAGGGCACCGAACACAATCACACGACAGTCGAGTTTCAGTTACTTCATCTATTGAACCAAGTGTTGGTGACAGATAGCGGGTTATTACCTATATTTGTTGTTTCCGTTTTATCATTATTATGTATTCTTCTTATTCGTCCGCAAGGTGCGTGTTATTGCCGGTCTTGTCCGGGTGTTGTCTCTCTTAGGGCACCTCCTGTCCCTTAGTCTACATTTATCGAAATTGCTATTTATTTTTAGAAACAGTACTTATTATTGTTTCCGTTTCCTTTATTACTTTCTGAATTTAAACGATTAAAAGACTAACGACAATGAAGAAATATCTATTAGTCCTGGTCAGCCTATGCTGTGTCTTATCGGCCGCATTCGCTGAGAATCCGGATTACCCTGAGCTGAAAAAATCTGATGCAAATATTATCGGTCATGTATTGGATAAAAAGACGAAAGAACATTTGCCTTATATTACAGTCGCACTGAAAGGCACTACGATAGGAACTGTGACTGATGCAACCGGGCATTATTTTCTGAAGAACCTGCCGGAAGGTAGCTTTGTTCTCGAAGTGAGTTCAGTTGGCTATAAAACACTTACTCGCAACGTTACCCTGAAGAGAGGAAAGACATTAGAGGAAGATTTTGAAATAGAAGAAGATGCGATCGCTTTAGACGGAGTGGTGGTTTCTGCCAATCGCAGTGAAACGACTCGGCGTCTGGCTCCGACTTTGGTCAATGTTGTTGATTTGAAACTTTTTGAAACGACTAATTCTTCAACTCTGTCGCAGGGATTGAACTTCCAACCCGGTGTCCGTGTAGAAACAAACTGCCAGAATTGTGGTTTCCAGCAAGTCCGTATCAATGGTTTGGACGGGCCTTATACGCAGATATTGATTGATTCGCGTCCTGTGTTCAGCGCTCTTTCGGGAGTATACGGGTTGGAGCAGATTCCTGCCAGTATGATTGAGCGAGTAGAGGTCATGCGTGGGGGAGGATCAGCCTTGTTCGGCTCTTCAGCCATTGCTGGAACAATTAATATCATTACGAAGGAACCTTTACGTAACTCCGGTCAGTTGTCGCATACCATTACTTCTGTCGGAGGAAGTTCCTCGTTTGATAATAACACATCGTTGAATGCTTCTTTGGTGACTGACGATCATCGTGCGGGATTGTATATTTTCGGACAAAACCGTCATCGGTCCGGATATGACTATGACGGCGACGGATTTACAGAACTTCCTGAATTGAAGAATCAAACAGTCGGTTTCCGTTCTTATCTGAAGACAAGTACATATTCAAAGTTGACATTCGAATATCACCATATGCAGGAGTTTCGCCGGGGTGGGGATATGTTGGACCGTCCACCTCACGAAGCCCATATTGCGGAGCAGTTACAACATTCGATAGACGGCGGGAGTTTGAAATATGATTATTTCTCACCAAATGAAAAGAATCGTCTGAGTATCTTCGCGTCGGCTGCCAATACAGACCGTGACAGTTATTACGGTCCCGGGAATGACCCTCTCAAAGCATACGGAAAGACAACAGACCTTATTGCTATGGGGGGTGCCCAATACGTACATACGTTTGATAAATGTCTTTTCATGCCTTCCGATCTCACTGCGGGACTTGAATACAACCGTGACCGGCTGAAAGATAATATGTGGGGATACGATCGTCATACGGATCAGACAGTGAATATTTACAGCGCCTTCCTGCAAAATGAGTGGAAGAATGAACGCTGGAGTATTTTGGTCGGAGGACGTCTCGATAAACATAATATGGTAGATAATATCATTTTTAGCCCACGTGCCAATTTGCGCTTTAATCCTACGCAGAATATCAACTTGCGTTTGAGTTATTCTTCCGGTTTTCGTGCTCCTCAGGCTTTTGATGAGGATATGCATATTGAAAATGTAGGTGGAACTGTTGCCATGATTGAACGGGCGAAGAATCTGAAGGAAGAGAAGTCGCAGAGTTTTAGTGCATCCGCAGATATCTATCATCGTTTTGGCGCTTTTCAGACTAATTTTCTGATAGAAGGATTCTACACAAAACTGACAGATGTCTTTGTGCTGGGTGAACCTTATAATCGTGGAGACGGTGTTCTGGTGAAATTACGTAGTAATGGTCCGGGTGCCAAAGTAGTGGGGGTAACGCTGGAAGGGAAACTGGCTTATCTTTCCTTGTTGCAAGTACAGGCAGGATTGACATTGCAGCGTAGCCGATATGATGAACCGCATAAGTGGCATGATGATGTGCCTGCCAAGAGGACGATTTTCCGTACTCCCAATGTGTATGGCTATTTCACCGCTACCTATATTCCGATTAAACCTTTATCAATAGCCTTGTCAGGTACATATACTGGTAGTATGTTTGTGCAACGCATGGATATTACAGCCAAAAATGCTGCAATGGGTGATATGCCCGAACGAAAAGCGGAAGCTGTTAAAACTCCGAAGTTCTTAGATTTGGGCGTGAAACTTGCTTATGACTTTAAATTATATAAAACAGTTGATTTACAACTTAGCGGTGGTGTTCAGAATATTTTGGAAGCCTATCAGAAAGATTTTGATAGAGGAGCAAACCGTGATTCCGGCTATATCTATGGTCCCGCACTGCCGAGAAGTTTTTTTGCAGGAGTGAAGATTAGCTATTAAAACAGTGTATAAAAGATTTGTCTCCAGATAAACATATATAAAAAACAGCTTTCATTTTTCATATCCGCAAAATGAAAGCTGTTATTATTCTAGTAAGAAGGCAGAGTCAATGATTGCAAACCTTTGTGATATCTACGGTAAAACCTTCATCGGTAGACATAAACTTACCTTTCATCTTGAGAAACTCTATAAGTTCATCAATATCCATATTTTCTGCCGAACAAGTATAGAAGCGTTGATCTTCTCCGAACTTTTCAATAATTGCCTTCTTTAATGATGATTCTGAGTAACTATTACCTTTCATCATGTGAAGGACTTCATGAGCATGTAATTGTTCCATAATCTATTTTTTTGCAAAGATAATACGGGCATATAGATTAAAACTGTAACATATGTGACAAAGGTCAATTATATCTATTAATTATGGTTTATTTATTGTTTTTTCGACCATATCTTTATCTATTCCGAATTTTTCATTTGTCTGGCATTCACCGGCAGGTTCTACGTGTACAAGAATGTCATAAACGTTATCTATGGAACTTTTTATGCTTTTTTCCACCGATTCTGCAATCTCATGGGCTTGTGTGATGGTAATTTGTGGATTAACCTCTATATCGAGGGTAATCATATAAAGATTCCCTATCATTCTTGACCTTACACGGTGCGGGTTGCTTGCGCCGGGGACTTCCTCTACGGCTTCAAAGATCTTGTTATATACATTCACATCTTTAACACCGTCCATTAGTTCGACATTAGAATCAATAAAGATACTGACAGACGATTTTATAATAAAGAGACTGATTATTAATCCTGTGATTGAATCGAGTATCGGTAGTTTGAATATAAAGGTAAAGACCAGTCCTACCAAAACTCCGGATGAAATAATAACATCATTACGCATATTGATCGCATTTGCTGTCAGTAAAGAGCTATCAATTCTCTTTCCTTGTTTATACTGATACAGGGCCAGCAAGAGCTTTCCAATGATAGAGAATACAGTAACATATATCGCAATAGCCGAAGGAACCTCTTTTGTTGCATCCGAAAAGATGTTGGCAACGGAGGATAACAACATTTGCATACCGGCATAAAATATTACGAGCGACAGGATTTTGGTTGCGATTCCTTCCGCTTTCTCATAGCCGAATACATACTTTTTTGAAGGTGGGCGGTTCATGATGCGTGCAGTGAAAATCATTACGATAGAGATGATTACATCGGTTGCCGAATCAATACCGTCACCGAGTACAGCCAAACTGCCTGCAAATAATCCGACAATGATTTTTGATGCGGAAAGTATGGCGTTGCCAATTGTACTTACCCAGGAAGTTCTGATTAATATTTTCTCTCGTGACATATAATTACTATGTTTATGAAGCGAATATATATTATTTTATAATACTGACCCTCATATTGTTCTTTTTATTATCATAATTTGATATGTGAGAGGACATGAAATCTAATAAATCACTATAATCTTTCTTTCTCCTTTTAGTAGTTTGGATGTTTTAGTTGTATTATATATAGACAGTCAATTAAAACAAGACATTAACCCATAAATAGTTAGCCTTTATGTTCAAAAAATTAAGTACCTCTCTGCTGATAGTATTAGCTTATGTTTTATACTCATGCACATCTGCCGTCAGGCAAGAGATTGCCATTTTACCTACTCCCGTTAATTTAATGGAACAGTCAGTCAGTTTTGTCTTTAGAGATGAGATGAAGAATACTTCCTGCCTATAGAGAGAAAGATTGTGAAGCCTGCTGATATTCTCAGAATGGCAATTTGTCACTCAACAAGGTAAATAGTTCTCGCCTTGGAGTATAGGCTTTGAATTGTTCTTGTTGTTGAGTCATAACGTTGCTTTTTGTTAGTTTGTTGTTGAGCGAATCGTTTCTTGGTATAACAAGTTTCCATTGGAAAACGTTTCTCCGATTATCTGTCTTTTTAGAAACGATTCTGCTCGGTACAAACTACATACAAACAAAGCTTACAAAGCCAAAGTTATCTTTTAAACAGCAATCTTAATACCTCTTTTTTTGTTGCAATAGCGTTTGCATTGCTGGCAAAGATCATATCCCAGCATTGTTCCTAAAATGAAATCTTCTTCAGCTGTCAATTGATTTAAAGGACGAGTGATAATATGTCGCATAGCTTCCATACATTCGGGTTTACCAAAAAACAGGTTGATTTTATTAGTACTTATCTCCTGTATCATATAGCTGATGTTTTGGTTCTTCAACCGGCGCACGGCAAAGTCTTCATGTTCTTTACTCATTGTATAAAGTACCATGTTACGTATACCTTTCTTAAACTCATAAATATGATTGAGGAAAATCCGGATTTCACCGGGAATGATTCTTTTGGTAGCCATGATGCAAACAATTGTTTATATTAAGGTAAAGGTTAGCTTATTTCTTGTTTTACTTGTTCAGCCCATGCACTGATACGTTCCTCTGTCTGATTGTCTTCGTTGACTTCATCAATTGGAAGTCCGACAAATTTGCCGTCTACGACCGCTATGGAAGAATCGAATGTGTATCCAGCCGTATCTACTGCTCCGCAGAATTTGCAATGCGTGTCTTTCAGGTCTTCATAAATAATCCCGATGGCATCGCAGAATGTATCGCTATATGAGTCGGAATCACCGCAACCGAACAAGGCTACATATTTATGAGACAAATCGCATTTCTTTAAAACATTTACTCCGTCATACCAATCGTCTTGCAGTTCGCCGGCTCCCCAAGTAGAGCTGCCTAGCACAAGTACATCATACTCATTGACTAAAGCCTCTGTAAGTTTAGATACTTCAAAAATATGTGCGGAAGGAACATTTAGTTTCTCTGCAATTCGACGGGCGACGTCTTCGGTTGTTCCGGTTGTGGAACCATAAAATACTCCAATTTTATTCATCTTTGATATTTTTTTAATGTGATGCTGCAAAGATAGGGTACCTTGTAGAAATAGAAAATCCCTATTAATAATGGAATAATAGTCTCATTCTCATCATAAGTGGGGATAAAATAACTATGTTTTTTGATACTTTTATTTAAAATAGCTATCTTTGGGTCGATCAAAACAAACATTATATGAATATGAGAAATTTAAAGTATTTTTCTTTTGGAATCATCAGTCTGATTTTCGCTTCATGTATAGAAGAAAAAAACTTATCTATTCAGAATGAGGAAGAACTGGAAAATGCAGAACTTGGTTTATCTACAGATTTTTCTCTAAAAACAGAGAGGAGCATATCTATTACTGCTACTGACGGAGAAGGAAAAACACAGAAAGGGGTAAAAATGGGGATATTTGCAAGTCAACCTTACACGGGCGAAGGAATTATCTCTGTCGAACCTATTTTTGTTGGATATACAGATGCTTCCGGTAAATTGAATGCGGATGTAGTCGTCGCCAATAATCTTTCTAAAGTCTTTGTTGCTCCACTTACTGCAGGATATGGGCAGGTGCAGGAAGTGGATGTACGGAATGTTAGCTCATTAAATTTTCGTGGAGTTGCTTTCCCGCAGGCTGCTACTGTGACTCGTGCTGCTGCAGATGAAATTCCACAGATTTTTGGTCCAATCAGCGGGCTTTATCAATTATTTATTCCTTATAAAAATGACGAAGTGAATGAGAATGGTATACCTGTTCAGGGAGGTTGCTCGTTGGTGTCAAAAGAACAACTTTCTCCGGCATTGATTAATAAGATTGATAGTTGGTATCCGGAAAAAAAGAATGTTCAGACAGCGGATTTATCAAAGAATTCTGATTTGAGAATTGTTGATGAGGACGGAGCTCAGGTTTGGGTGACTTATGTTGGAGACGGTGGTTTCTGTGTGGATAATCAAACTGTTTATAATTCATTGCTATATTATAATTATAAAGAGGGGGATTTAAAAAGTGATGTTTATAAACTTCACATGACTATGTTACTGCCTAATACAAATCAGTTGCAATGTCCGTCAGGCTTAAAAGTTCAGTTGCTTTATTGGGATGGCTCGAAATATAGTAAGGTTTTTCCAAATGGTACACGAATCGGGTTTGCCGTTGCGCGTGCCGGATTTAAGAAAGACGGTACTGCTATAACAGATAAACTTGCATATAGTTTTAAGAATACGATGAGTCCTGCCGTTAATGGGGATGTGAATGGAATGTATTACTCTACTCCAGAATTGAATACATGGGGTAAAACTCAAGCAGTAACTCGTGAATTGGACGGCTATAATTGTTGTGTGACAGGTTTTGATATCCGTCCTTTTGGAGACAGGAAGGCTGATTATGATTTCAATGATGTAATGGTAAAGGTAACGGCTACTCCTGAAAAAGCTATTAGGCCGGGTGAAGATATTCCAGTTGATGAAGATGTGACTGTGGCTGAATCAATTCATGGTACGTTAGCTTTCGAAGATCAATGGCCTAATCCCGGTGATTATGATTTAAATGACTTTGTAGTGAACTATACATATGGTGTCTATAAAAATGTGGATAATAAAATTAACGGTATCCAAATGCGGTTTAGACCGATTGCTAAGGGTGCGGCAAGTTATACAAAAATTGGTTTTGGGATAGAACTACCGTTGGCTTCGAATGATATTGATGTAGCAGAAGTAGAGGGAGCTATTTTAGAAAGTGGAGACTCAAACGCTACTTTCATTATTTGGGAAGATATAAGTAAACCTTTTGCTGGTGGTGAAACAGGTTTTATCAATACAGAAAAAGGCTCTTCTTTTGTTTCGGCAGAAGAGTTGGTTGTGACTATCCCATTAAAAGCAGTAACTAGCAATGTTTCTATGATGAAGTTTAATCCGTTTATATTTGTCAATAAGCGTTCGCATGAGATTCATTTAACGGATTTTGCTCCGACATCAAAAATGGATATGAATTTGTTGGGAAACGGGAAAGATTGTTCGGATGTATCGAAAGGTTTTTATTTCCGAATGAAAGATATGTATTGTTGGGCATTGGATTTTCCACGAACTTCTGCAGATGAAGCGGCATGGAGATATCCGAAAGAAAAATCATCAGTGGTAAAAGCTTATAAGAATTACAATAAATGGGTAACAAACAAGACAGATTTATCTTGGTTTGACTCTACTATTCCGGGTAATGTAGATGGAAGTGAATTGTATTAATCTGTTTTGATAATAAGTTAATAAATAAGGGGCTGCTTTTTGAGGCAGCCCCTTATTTATTAACTATGTTTTTTAATGGTGGAATAAACGAATTCCTGTAAATGCCATTGCCATATTATATTTGTCGCAAGTGCTGATAACATGGTCGTCGCGTACAGAACCACCCGGCTGTGCTATGTAGCTGACGCCGCTCTTATGTGCTCGTTCGATGTTATCTCCAAAGGGGAAGAAAGCGTCTGATCCCAAAGATACTCCTGTCATTGTGTTCAACCATGCACGTTTTTCTTCGCGAGTCAGTACTTCCGGTTTTTCAGTGAAAAACTGTTGCCATATGCCGTCTGCTAATACATCATCATAATCTTCTGATATGTATATATCAATCGTATTGTCACGGTCTGCACGACGGATTTTTTCAATCCAAGGCAGGTTCATCACTTTCGGATGTTGGCGTAGATACCAGATGTCTGCTTTATTTCCGGCGAGGCGTGTGCAATGAATACGTGACTGCTGTCCGGCGCCAATGCCGATAGCCTGTCCGTCTTTAGCATAACATACAGAGTTGGATTGCGTATATTTTAAAGTGATTAAAGCAATAATCAAATCACGTTTTGCATCGGCAGGAATTACTTGATTCTGTGTCGGCATTTCTTTCAAAAGACTTTCGTCAATTTTCAGTTCGTTTCTTCCCTGTTCGAAGGTTATGCCGAAAACATCTTTGTGTTCAATAGAATCCGGACGATAAGCCGGATCTATTTTGATTACATTGTATGTACCTTTTCTCTTGTTTTTGAGAATTTCCAATGCTTCGGGAGTATAATCCGGAGCAATCACACCGTCAGATACTTCACGATTAATAAGGCGTGCGGTTTCTTCGTCACAGGTATCGGACAATGCGATGAAATCTCCATACGACGACATACGGTCGGCACCACGTGCGCGTGCATAGGCGGTGGCTAATGGGGACAACTTCACATCATCTACAAAATAAATCTTTTTGAGTGTATCATTCATTTCCACTGCAACGGCAGCGCCGGCTGGACTTACATGCTTAAAGGAAGCGGCAGCCGGTAGCTTGGTAGCTTCTTTTAGCTCTTTCACTAACTGCCAACTGTTGAATGCATCCAACAGATTAATATAACCGGGACGTCCGTTCAGTACTTCAATGGGGAGTTCGCCGTCCTTCATGAAAATACGGGCAGGCTTTTGGTTAGGGTTGCAGCCGTATTTCAGTTCGAGTTCGTTTGCCATATCACTTTAATTATAAATTACTAATTACAATTTAATAGCGACAAAATTACTAAAAAAAGAGTAGCCAGCCTAAACTCCTGTTAGAAATTACTAGCATATAATTAGTATTTAGTAATCCGTAATTAATTGAAATACCTATAAATGGTGATTGTATTTCCGTGAAATATTCCGTTTCTTTGCAGTATCTAAATATAAATAGGTATAAATGGATAATTTACAGAAATATAAACCAAACGATAAGATGATTGATCTTATCAGTGATAACTATTCTTTGTTGCAAGTGATGAGCCGTTTCGGACTTTCGTTGGGATTTGGTGATAAAACGGTCAAAGAAGTTTGTGAACTTAACGGAGTAGACTGTCGGACTTTTCTTATTGTTGTCAACTTTATAGCTGAAGGTTTTTCCCGGTTGGATGGAGATGACGGAGAAATTTCCATTCCAGGATTGATAGATTATCTGCGTCAGGCGCATATTTATTTTCTTGATTTCTCCCTTCCCGCTATTCGTCGTAAACTGATTGAAGCGATAGACTGTTCTCAGGATGATGTCGCTTTTCTTATTCTCAAATTCTTCGATGAATATACAAGGGAGGTGCGCAAGCACATGGATTATGAAGAAAAAACAGTGTTTAAGTATGTGGATTTACTGATTAAAGGGGATGCTCCTAAAAACTACCAGATCAGTACGTTCTCTAAGCATCATGATCAAGTAGGGGAGAAGTTGACAGAACTGAAAAATATCATAATTAAATATTGCCCTGCCAAGGCGAACGAAAATTTGCTGAATGCAGCCCTTTTTGATATTTATGCTTGTGAGGCGGGATTGGAATCCCATTGCAAGGTTGAAGATTATATTTTTGTTCCTGCCATTCTGAAGTTGGAAAGGAGGATAAGAGAAAATGAAAAATAACGAAGTTATTCGAATAGCCATTGCAGAAACTTCTGTGATTATTCGTGGAGGACTGACTGCGGCATTGAAACGTCTTCCTAATGCAAAGGTGCAGCCAATAGAGTTACTTTCTGCTGAGGCTTTGCATGATTGCTTGCGGACACAATGCCCTGAAATGTTGATTGTAAATCCGACTTTTGGCGATTATTTTGACGTAAATAAGTTCCGGGAAGAAGTATCTGGCAAAAAGATACGTTTGATAGCATTGGTCACTTCTTTTGTGGATGCTTCATTGCTAAGTAAGTATGACGAGTCGATCTCCATATTCGATGATCTGGAAACTCTTTCCAAGAAAATTGCCGGTTTGTTGGATATGTCTTCGGAAGAGGATGAAGTGGATAGTCAGGACGCACTTAGCCAACGGGAGAAAGAGATTGTGATCTGTGTGGTAAAAGGTATGACTAATAAAGAAATTGCGGAAAAATTGTTTTTATCGATTCATACAGTGATTACTCACCGGAGGAATATTAGCAAAAAATTGCAAATACACAGTGCAGCTGGTCTGACTATCTATGCTATTGTAAATAAGCTGGTTACGCTTAGCGATGTGAAAGATTTGTAACTACTGAAAGTGTTATAAAACACAAAACCGTTTGCGTACACGAAAATATTTCGTACCTTTGCAGTGCAGTTGAGAAACTGTTAGTTTATAAGGTAAAAGAAAAAGGTTAAAGGTATTAGATTTGACAATTTAAGGTATTAATGGTTTTAGTTCAATAGGAAAAGTTTTAATAGAAGGTAAAAGGATAACGATAGGTAACACGTTTTTAGGTAAAAAGAAGATTAGTTTTCAGGAAAAAAGAGGTAATGAGAAGAAAAGCCCTCAAAGGCTTTTCTGATGCGAGGCGAGTGGTTCCATAGAAGGAATTAGCTCGTTTTTTTATTTTGGGAACAGATTAACGGAGTTATGTTTCCTGATTAATAAAACCTAAAGTCTGTGTAATCTGTGCTTAAAACAAAAACAAAATCCCGACGAAATCGCTTCGGCGGGACTCTATTTCATTTTTACTTAAATGTGGCTACGTAATAAAATTATGACTAATTAATTCAATTCTGATACTGCAAAGATAAAGCGTTTCAGTGGGTGTCACAATCACCTTTATGAGGTATATTGCGTAGCTATTCTCACTATTTATAATTACCGGATACTGTTTTTTCCACCTTTTTCCATTCTTTTGTTTCAAAATCATAGGTTTTGATAACTTTTGCAGGACATCCGGCACATATAGAATAGGAAGGTACGGAATGGCTGACTACGCTTCCGGCAGCTACTACACAGTGCTTCCCTAAAGTTACTCCTGGAAGAATAACTGAGTTAGCGCCTACCCATACGTCATCTTCAATAACAACGGGCTGTGTGTTGACCCCTTGTTCGTCGATCATCTTTTTCACATCCTGATAATTATGATTGAGTCCTGTTACGGTCACATTTTGGGCTAGATTAACGTGATTGCCGATATTGACCGGACCTATAATCGTATTTCTTAATCCGACACGGGTATAATCTCCGATAGTCAAATCACCAACTGCATTATTAAGGCAGGAGAAATCTTCAACCACAGAATATTTTCCTAAAAAGAAATGGTTGAAAGGAGGAAGATCTTTGCGTACACTCCGATAGATCACAGAGCCTTTTCCGCGTTTCAGGTAGATGAAATCAAAGAGGCGTATCCACCAGTTTGGACGAGTTTTGACAGGATGCATAATAAGCCGATACACTGCTTGCTTTAAACTGGGTTTTTCTTTAATTCGTTGCTTAAATGTCTTTTTCTCCATATTGAATGTTTTTTCTTTTTGTCTTCCACCAAATAGTCCGGAATAGCCAGACTATAAGTAACTAGTAGGCCGAAGAGTATAAGCCACCAGCCGATAGATAATGCCCGGTTATATCCTGTAATCAGCAATGTCCATACACTGACGAAGATACACATTTTTAGCGGAGAAGGTATTAGATGCTGTACTATTCGGTTACAGAAATTCCAGTTTCCTTCCAAAAGCGAAGGGAAGAAATAAGAGGCTGTCTTTCGGAGGCGTCTCCTATATGGGTGAACCGGACTTGATTGACAGTATACAATAGCATCCGGAAGGTAGTCAATATATACATTCTTCCGAAATAACTTCCGTTCGATATTGGTTTTAGAGCTTCTCAGATTGTTTTGCAACCATTCCAAGTCGATAGCCATATTGGTTCCGGATAAGTTAGACGACAGTCCGAATTGTGTATTTCCAGCTCTGAAAAGGCTGTTCTTTATTTCTTTGCATATAGCACGGAAACGATTACAGAAACCTTTGCGATTTTCAATAACTGTGTGTAATTGAATGGCTTGTATTCCGGCATCATACGCATTGTAGATTTTCTCCAGAAAGAGTGGAGACAGAGAAATGGCTGTGTTTGATAAGATAAGGATCAGTTGATAGTGTTCTCTGTCAAGAGTATTGATTCCTTGATGCAAATCATTGTATGTGAAGAATTCGTAAGATTCTTCACGATAGATTACGGGAAGCGGACTTTCTTCCGGAACGAGGATAGCACAATGGTATTTCTTTTCAGCTTTTGGATAGACAATGCGCTTGAAGTGCGATGCAACTGCCAATACAAAGAGGTATAGAATAACAATCCCCACGAAGAAGAATACCAGGTCATCTATTATGTAAATGTAGGTGCTCATCGTCTGTAAAAGGTTATACGTTCTCTTTTTGAATAAATGCAGTAACTGTTTTCAGAATAATTTTGATGTCCAACCAGAAAGAGAATGTCTTTGCATACTTGATATCCAACTGTTTGCGTTCTTCCGCAGATAACTTGCCGGCTTCACCTCTTTTTTCTACTTGCCATAGCCCGGTAAGTCCTGCCGGTCCCATAAAGCGGTCGATATGTTCATCACTAGTTAGTAATTCGGCTTCGTAGAGTGGGAGAGGGCGATTACCTACTATGGACATATCTCCTTTTAAGATATTAATAAGCTGTGGTAATTCGTCAATACTATATTTACGAATGAAGCGCCCTATCTTCGTTATTCTAGGATCATTTTCCAACTTGACAAAAGCATTACTTTTCTCTTTCGATTTTTTGTGAATATAATCTTCTTCGGAAATAACGAAATCATCAGATATCAGGAGAATTTCTTCTTCGTCCACTTTTTGAATTTCTTCGGTCTCTTGCTCTTCTCCCCAAATATCTTCTTCTTGTTCTTCCTCTTGCTGATACTGGTTGAGCGTATTGAAATCCTTCAAATGTTTGTCGGCATCGGTATACATGGACCGAAATTTGAGAAAATCAAAAATCAGATAATTGCTTCCTACACGTTTGGATTTGTAAATAATAGGACCTTTGCTTTCTAGGCGGATAGCCAGTGCTGTGAGTATGAGAAGTGGGGAAAGACATAACAATGCCATTCCTGAAAAGACGATATCAAAAGCTCTTTTCCATAAAGGTAGGCGGAAAGCATTCAAGTTTTGCGTCTTGAGTTGAAGTGCCTGTATCTTTTGATCTTTTCTATGTTTCAGGAAGGTTGACAGAGCCTGCAAGGATTCCGGATTCGTTTCGTATTTAATGGTATTATTTATACCGGCTTTGAGATATTCTGGAGCTTCTTCTTTAGATAAAGAATCAATGACGAGTACCATATAAAGTCCCGGATACTTTTTGCGCATATAATGAATATTTGCAATATCTTGGGATAGATTTATCTGTTCGAAAAACAGAGCTGTATCGTATTTTTCCCGTATCTTGTCTAGTACCTTAATTGCTTGATTACAATTAGATGCTGCATAAAATACCCCTATGCTAAGTTTAGAGAATAGGTTTATAGTCTTGCTATCTTTGCCTATGTAAACAAAATATTGCATATAGAGGATCTGGTGTTAATCGATAATCTTTTTGATTCGAATTTTGAGTTCTAGTGGATTGAATGGCTTTAAAATATAATCTTCCGCTCCTTCTTCCAGCAATCTGATTCTTTCGGTTGTACTTTCTTCACTAGATAACATAACGATAGGTATTGACTTGAATAACTCGTTATTTTTCATATATCTTAGAAATTCGTCACCTGTCATTAACGGCATACGGATGTCTGAAATGATAAGATCAGGTACGTTACCTTCATTCAGCCATTCTATTGCTTTAATGGGATCTTCCAAATAGGTAAAATCATAATCCTTACCTAGGTATATACCGGCAACTTTTCCAATAGTCGCTTTATCATCGACTAGTAATATTTTTTTCTTCATACGAATAGACCTTTCTATCGCTTGCTTTGTTATTGATTTATAGATTAGCTTACTGTCACAGATTATTTATGACAGTTTGCAAATATAGATATTATTTTAGAATAATCTCTCAATATTGACAAGTAAAATTCGTGATATATATTTATTTTATCTAATAAATTTCTCAGTGCGATGTTCTAATAGAAAAACACGGATTTCATATTGATGAAATCCGTGTTATCAATAAATATTTGGTTGTTATTTGTACACTTTAGATGAATCGAATGTTTTCCACCATTCCTGATTCTTAACACCACCGCTAGTTACCCAATCTGTAAACAAGGAATAAACAGTTTTTATATTTACATACTCTAAAGTCCACTTGAAGTCAGTAGGGACCATGATTCCCCATGCCAGATTGTCTTTACTGATGTAATATTTCTTACCGGAAACAGAACTATTATCATTATTTCCTCCAAATAAATCAGTATTAGCTAGTTTGGTTGGTTGATAGCCGATAACATGAATTTCTTTACGATTATTTCTATTTCCTTCCACAAAAATGAAAACATTCAGTTTGTTGATGTTTAATTCATCCGGAGAAATCGGATTGCTGAGTTTTATGGTGAAACTGATGTTCTTAACATTCGTATTGTTTGAATGATTGGCAAAGGTGTTAATTTGTTCATACCGATCTCTTCCCAATGCTTTGTGCGCATCGTCGAATAACGGAATAACTGCATAATCTTGTCCGTTCTCAATCTTATTACTGTTCAGGTTGAAGCTTTTGATAAGAGAGTTGTCACTAAATTCAACAGGTTGCATAATTGCGCTGGCAGGAACACCGTCCAACATGATAGCAGCTCCAATACTTTTAGTAGCTCCGGTAGCGGCTAAATCGATGCTTAATTTGAATTCTTCCACTTTATTATTCTTATTGAGAGAAATCGTTCTTTCTTTGATAATCATGACTAAATCATTCATATCATAGTCTCCATATAATGGCCATTGATCTTCAAATAAATATGCATAATTATGTGTATCATCCACTATGATCGGGAATTTAGGTTCCTCTGGTTCTTCTCCCTTATTTCCTTCGTTCTTTGTTCCTGTACAAACTTCGATAGTTACTTTGGATTCTCCTATTTTTGTAATATATGCGCCGTTCTGTACATGAAAATTAGTCCAATGTGGACTTTTCTCTACATGATTATCTGATTCAATAGCCAAATTGCCGTCATAAGTAAATCCTTGACCGGCTATAATGGGAGATTTTATCATAGAGGTGTTTTCACCTTTTCCATAGAACGTAGCATAACCAGGAGGTATATCCAGTCTTGTAGTTGCTTCCAGCATAGAACCGTTATTCAAGTTAACAACTCCGTTTTGGAACTCCATTTTAGGTGCCTTGATATATCCTTGGGTTAAGTTTAACTTAATTCCGTTTGCGTAGAAGGAAATAGTGGCTTCCATACTGCAACTATTGTTGACGGTAGGATTAGTGAAACTGATCGTCTCAAAAATGATTATATTTTTGTTTGTGATAACAGCATCTGAGTTTGCAATCATTTTTTTTCCATAAATCTCTCCGTTATTTTCTAATGAGAAATTAGACGGAAGGTTAAACTCTCCTTCAAGTTCAATCTTATTGTCGTTGATAATTTGGGTATTTGAATTAATTGCTATGTCCTTGCTTGTTATAGTACCTCCGTTGTAGAGTGTAGCTCCCGAATGTAATGTCATAGTGTTTGTAACTGATACATTACCCCAGTTTCTTAATGCCGCAGGTGCTCCGTTAGTAAATGATATATTTTCGGCTTCAACGTTTCCTTCATCCATGACAGTCAGCATGGAGTTTCTTATAAAAGTCATCACTCCGGATGCTTTTATTTTAGCATTGTCCATAACTATGATTTCAATACCATTCTGGAACTGGAATGTAGTCGGAATTGTCCATGTTGCATCAACGTAAACTTTGGTTTTAATCTCACCGTCATATCCGTCAAATTTGAATGTACCGTTATAGTCAGAGGTAATTTTATAGGAAGCGTCACGCAGTAAAGTTGTTCCTTGCATTTCTGTAATTTCTTTTGCTTCACTTGGTATGGAAGTATAAACCGGTTTCTCGGGTGAAACAGCTCTTGTGGTAGCGGTACGGCTCATTAACACTCTGTTTTGAGCAGCAGATTCTTGATAGTAGAGTTTACAGGTAAAGTTGTCATTATCTTCCGGCACATCAAACAGATATACCTCTACACGTCCTCTGGGATCAGTCTGCTTTATATAAATACCTTTTTGCGTAGGTAGCAGAGTGATAGCAGCTGTAGCTTTAAAGTTATTCTCTTTATTTGCTGTCCTTGTAGCCAGTACAGATGCGTTTTCATTAGTAAGAGGATCTTCTGTATATATTTCTACTAAGTAGGAATATAACCCTCCTTCTTCATCTTTAACTTCGACTGTGACATTTTCTGTTTTGATTGTGCTCCAATCAAAACCATCAGGAGCAGCAAAACCGTCTCCCATTGGGTTGGACGTTTCGTAGGAGGGATCATACAAATCCTTCCCCGAGTCAACACAACTAAACAGGATACCTCCCATTGCTATTGCAATGATTGGCATGAAATGAATTGTTTTTTTCATCATAATTAATATTGCTTGATTGTTTGTAACCAAAATCTAATGCAAAAATAGCCGCATGTCTTATATTTAGGCCGTATTTTCTGTTATTTTATGTAGGAAAAACAATTGAATTTCCGTTTCGGTTCTATTTTAGCTCTAGTAGGTGCGATTAAGACTTTTTATATGATAAGAAATCCCTTGATTTTCAAATCTACAGATATATCAGATTTGAGAATCAAAGGATTATAATAATCGAATGGGTGTCTTAAGACTTGGTGATTTCTCCTATTAAACAGGAGTTCATTTTGTATCGTATATCTTTGTTGGGCAGTCCGTGTCCTAATAGAAACATTAGTTTTGTTATAGCACATTCAGGGGTACTGTCGTATCCGCTGATAACACCTGCTTCCAAGAGATGCATTCCGGTTTCGTAACGTCCCATTTCGACTGCTCCGGAAGCACATTGGGTGATGTTGACAATGATAATGCCTCGTTCAGTAGCCTCCTTTAATTGACGGATAAACCATTCTTTTTGCGGTGCATTTCCTGAACCGAAAGTTTTCATTACCACAGCTTTTAATCCGGGAACATGAAGGAGTGAAGTTACAATACTCTCTTGAATACCAGGGAAAAGGGTTAAAATAACCACATTGTTATCAAATAAGTAATGCGGCTTTAACGGCTTCGTAGGGTCTGGTTTACGAATGAGGTTGGGCTCGTATTTAATGTGTATGCCAACTCGTGCCAAAGGCGGGTAATTGAAAGAGCGAAAAGCATTAAAGTTTTCTGCATTGATTTTGGTGGTACGATTACCACGCATCAGATGATTTTCAAAGAAAATGCATACCTCCGGAACGATAGCAGTGCCATCCGGATTTTTTGCAGCAGCGATTTCAATAGCAGTGATGAGATTTTCTTTCCCGTCTGTACGCAAAGTTCCGATAGGGAGTTGGGAGCCGGTGAGGATCACAGGCTTACTCAGATTCTCAAGCATAAAACTTAAGGCGGAGGCTGTATATGCCATTGTATCTGTTCCGTGAAGGATCACAAAACCGTCGAAATAATCATAATTGTAATTGATGATTTTTACCAGTTTTGCCCAGTAAGCAGGCTCCATGTCCGAAGAATCGATAGGAGGATTAAATTGATAGGAGGAAATGCGATAGTTGAATCTTTTTAGCTCAGGAACGTGCTTGAGCAGATGATCGAAATTAAAGTTTTCTAGCGCACCAGTTTCTGGGTTTTCTATCATTCCGATAGTTCCACCCGTGTAAATTAACAAAACGGAAGGAGTTTCTGCTCTCATAATTGTTGAATTACTGTTAAAACGCTGACAAAGATATAGATTAATTGCGAATTATGGATAGTAAATGATAAATTTGTTTGTATTTTAGCGTAAAATGTTATAATATTGAATATTTATGCGGATGTATGCTAGGAATTAAAAGGAAAAGCAGGGTAAGTAGCTAAAGTAGTAACTACTTACTCCTGATTACTTCTATAAACTTACTTCAGTGCTTCTTTCAGTTTGAGAATAGCTTTTTCCGGGTCTTTTTCTTCTTCGAGCAGGGTGACGAATCGACTACCTATAATAGCTCCTGAAGCATGTTCGCAGGCAGCCTGGAAAGTTGCCTTGTTAGAAATTCCGAATCCTACCATTAATGGGTTTTTTAGATGCATATCTTCAATCTTCTTGAAGTATAACCGTTTTTGTTCATTGAAATCCTGTTGAGCTCCGGTAGTGGCTGCCGATGAAACCATATAAATGAATCCGTCTGTATGTGCATCAATCTCACGTACACGTTCTTCGCTGGTTTCGGGGGTGATAAGCATAATCACTTTAATGCCGTAACGTTCGGTAATGATGCGATAGCGTTCCTGGTAATCATGGAAGGGAAGGTCAGGAATAATAACACCGTCGATTCCGCACTCCACGCATTTGCGACAGAAATTTTCGAATCCGAACTGCATAATCGGGTTTAAATAGCCCATTAATACTAATGGGATTTTTACATCCCGGCGGATGTTACGTAATTGTTCAAAAAGTACCTTTAGGGACATTCCGTTGCGTAATGCTTGAGTTGCGGCATTTTGAATGACAATACCGTCTGCCATTGGGTCACTGAAGGGGATTCCGACTTCGATCATGCTGACACCATGCTTTTCGAGGGTACGGATCACATCGGCAGTACCGTCCAAAGTTGGATCACCTGCACAAAAATAAATGGAAAGTAAATCTTTCTTATTGCTATTGAAGAGTTGGTTAATTCTGTTCATGACTTTAAAAAATTAAATTTATCATTTTAGTTCATTTAAAAATGTCCGGATTCGTACCGGATCTTTTTTCCCCGGTTCCAATTCAAAACGGCTGTTCAGGTCGTAACCGGCGAGACGTGGATGTTTGAACTCCTTTAGTGCGTTGGCGCTGTAAGAGTTGATGCCTCCGCTAAGAAGGAAAGGAAGGAGACCGTTATAGGTATGCAGAATATTCCAGTCGAACAAGTTACCGGAGCCGCCGTATTGTTCGCATTTGGTATCGAACAGGAAAAGGTCACAGACTTTCTCATACTTATATACATTTTTCAGATCTTTCGGATGGGATATAGAAAAGGCTTTGATAATTTTTATCCCCATGGAATACAATGATCGACAGTATTCCGGTGACTCATTTCCATGTAGTTGCACATAGTTTAGTCCGAAACGGTCAGCATACATACTGACAATCTGCTTGTCTTCGTTCACAAAAACACCGACACGGTGGGTGTGGATAGGCAGATAAGCCGGAAGCTCATAGACATACCGGGGAGATTTGGGATAGAAGATAAATCCCAGCATATCTATATCTTGGAGCGATTCTATCTCCTGTATGTTTTCGGCTTCGCGCATACCGCATACTTTGATGATTTTTCCGTTGACCATAAATCTTCTGTTTTGAATAATTGATTTATTGTATACCTTGCAGGAAATTCCCTAAGGTGTTTCCCGGTTGTGTAGTTCTCATAAATGTTTCTCCGATCAGGAATCCCCGGAATCCGGCTGTTTGCAGACGTTTTACAGTTTGCGGGTCGGAGATTCCGCTTTCGGATACCAATACTGCATCTTGGGGAAGTTGTCCGGCCAGCCGAAAAGAGTTTTCCACATCAGTGAAGAATGTTCCTAAATTCCGATTGTTGATTCCCACCATATCTATTTTCTCATTAATATAAGTTAACTCCTCGGAACTGTGAATTTCTAGTAGTACTTCCAGACCTAAATCGTGTGCTTTCTTCACAAGTTCATTGCATTTTTCCGGTTTCAAAGCAGCGGCAATGAGAAGTACAGCATCTGCACCAACAATTTTAGCTTGATAGAGTTGGTATTCGTCAATGATAAAATCTTTTCTAAGAATCGGAATATCTACCAAAGGACGTGCAGCGCGAATGTCTTTCAAGTTCCCTCCGAAAAACTTCTCATCCGTGAGGATAGAGAGCGCAGAGGCCCCTGCAGCCGCATAAGCCGGAGCTATTTCTTCCGGACGAGCCTCCTGCTTTATCCAGCCTTTGGACGGAGAACGACGTTTGAACTCTGCTATAATTCCCGGAGACGAGGAAATTAATGCCTGTTTCATGGAACGGGAAGACGGCATTTCACTAATTCCTTCCTGCAACTGCTCGATAGAAATCGCCTGTTTTTGCAGATCTACTTCAAATCGTTTATTTGCTATGATTTCGGATAATATATCTTTCATATTTTAATTATTGAGTTCAATAAACTTCTTTAATGTATTCAGTGCCCTTCCGCTTTCTAGTGATTCTTTTGCAAGAGTGATACATTCTTCAATAGTCTTTTCCGGACAAATAACATGAATGGCAAAAGCCGAATTAACTACTACTACATTTTTTTGAGCTTCAGTTGCTGTATTATTCATGATATTATCGAAAATTTTGGCAGCCTCTTTCGGTGTCTGACCGCCATCCAGGTCAATGTCCCTATAACGGGAGAATCCGAGGCTTTCGGGAGTATAAATCTTTTCGTTGTCACTCGTTGCTACCTTAAATTCATTCGTCAGAGAAATTTCATCATATCCGTCCAAGCTATGAACAACGGCAAATTTGGTTTTACTTTCCTGATAAGTATAAGTATAGAGGCGTAATAACGGAAGATTGTAAACTCCCAAAAGTTGATAAGCCGGTAATACTGGATTTACTAACGGGCCGAGCATATTAAAAAAGGTACGCACGGCAAGTCCTTTGCGAACCGGAGCGACCGCTTTTAATGCCGGATTAAACAACGGAGCGTGCAGATAAGCAATGTTACATTGTTCCATGCTGCGGCGCAACTGATCTATATCGTCGGTGAACTTTACACCATGTTGTTCCATTACGTTACTGGCGCCACTAACAGATGTTGCTCCGTAATTACCATGTTTCACGACCGGGAAACCTGCTCCGGCTACCGTGAAGCAAGATGCTGTGGAAATATTGAACGTGTTTTTCCCGTCACCACCGGTTCCTACAATATCTATCGGCGCAAATTCGCTTAAATCAACCGGAACGCGCATTTCCAACAATGCGTCGCGGAAGCCGCATAATTCTTCGACTGAGATATTGCGCATTAGAAAGACAGTGATGAGTGAGGCCACCTGTACATCGTTATATTTTCCTTGTGCGATATTTTGTAAGATAGTACGGGCTTCATCACGTCCCAGATATTGATGCTCGAAAAGCTTGTATAGAATCTGTTTCATAAATTTAATTGTTTAAGAAGTTCTTGATAATTTCTTTTCCTTGCGGAGTTAATACTGATTCGGGGTGGAATTGTATCCCGTGCACATCATAGGTCCTATGGCGCAATGCCATGATTTGTCCTTCCCGGCTTTCTGCCGTTATTTCCAGACAGTCAGGAAAATCCTCCCGGCTGACCACCCAAGAGTGATAACGTCCTACGGGAATTTCTTTTCCCAGCCCTTCGAATAATACATCTTGTCGTAGGATACTGACCGGGGTCTGTACACCGTGATATACCTCTTTCAGATTCTCCAGTCGTGCACCGAAAGCCTCGCCGATAGCCTGATGTCCCAGACAGACACCTAAAATACTTTTCGTGGCTGCATACTTTTTGATAATAGGCAACAATAAACCTGCTTCTTCCGGGATACCCGGCCCGGGAGACAAGATGATTTTATCGAATCGTTCCACATTATCAAGTCCTATTTGATCGTTGCGGACTACTTCTATGTCCGTAGCACCTAATTCTTTCACTGCGTGCAATAAGTTGTAGGTGAAAGAGTCGTAATTATCTAAAAGTAATATTTTCATTTTATGATTATTGTAAAATTGTTGCTTAAACAGGTTACTTTATTTTTTCTGCTTAGTTCTTTAATTGAACGGCTAAATCAATCGCCTTTTTCAGTGCTCCCAACTTATTGTTGACTTCTTGCAATTCGTATTCATCCTGACTCCGTGCCACAATACCACCTCCTGCCTGAAACCACAATTCATTGTTGCGACTGACGAAGGTACGGATAGTTATGGCTTGATTCAATTCACCGTTTAATCCGATAAAACCGATACAACCACCGTAAGCTCCGCGATTGTGAGGTTCTATTTCACTAATTAACTGCATGGCACGTACTTTGGGCGCGCCGCTCAAAGTGCCGGCAGGGAACGTATCAATAAAAGTTTTTATCTTGTCCGCATCCTCGTTCAATTCACCACTGACACGGCTAACCAAGTGGATGACATGACTGTAATATTGTGGCTCTTTATAGAAAAGTACCTGTACATCATGACAATTACGTGACAAGTCGTTTCTGGCAAGGTCTACCAGCATAACGTGCTCCGCATTTTCTTTAGGATCAGCCAGTAATGCTTCTGCCAGTTCACGGTCTTTCACGATATCGCCACTCCGGCGTGTTGTTCCGGCAATCGGATCGATATAAGCATGGTTGCTTTCAATCTTGCAGTGTGTTTCCGGTGAAGAACCGAAGATTCGATATCCTCCGAAATCGAAATAGAAAAGATAAGGGGAAGGGTTAATGCTGCGGAGTGCCCGATATACTTTGAAATCATCTCCGGCGTAAGGCTGAATGAACCTCCGGGAAAGAACGATCTGGAATACATCGCCACGCATACAGTGCGCAATACCTTTGCGGACGTTGGCTTTGTGTTCTTCATCTGTGATAGGGCTGGTAACGGGACCTGTCACAGAAAAATTGTAAGAAGCATAATTCCGGTTTTCAATAGCTGCTTCCAGTTCCGGCAGGCCGCTTTCTTCCCCTTCGGCCAACATCTCTACGAGTGTCAATTCATTTTTGAAATGATTGAAGACAATTATGTATTTGTATAATATATATAATAAGTCCGGTGCATCATTCTGTTCATCGTGGCTCTCTTTAACGGGAATATGTTCGAAGTATTTCACGGCATTGAAAGTCGTGTATCCATAAAGTCCGCATACATTCTTATTTTCTCCGGTCACTTGGAATTGATTGATGAATCGGTTCATTGCCTTTTCTACGGTGAATGTTTTCGTCAGCGGTTCTTCCGTGCGGCTATTGTCCGGATAGTTGGCTGTGACTATACCACTGTTCACACCGATATTTGCCAGTGGACAAAGGGCGATGAATGACAGTGAATTTTCTCCGGCGTGATAATCGGAACTCTCCATTAATGCAGATTGCGGATACATATCACGCACTTTCAGATAAATGCTGACCGGAGTATGCATATCTCCCAACACCTGTTTACTGTGGGTAGTATAATTGAATGTTTTCATTTTGATTACAAATTACAAGTTACAAATTACTGTGAACTAATTGTCCTGTTTTTCTTCGTTAAAGGATAAATAAGTCTCTATATCCTTGTCGCCACGTCCGGATACAGTTAATACGACTACATCTTCCGGTTTGAATTTCAACTTTTTTAAAGCGCCAAGCGCATGAGCTGATTCCAGTGCGGGGATAATTCCTTCAAACTTAGTCAGTTCATAAGCAGCTTCTATGGCTTCGTCATCGTTTATTGCCAGAACGTTGGCGCGTCTTTGTGCGGCAAGATTCGCGTGTATCGGTCCGATACCCGGATAATCGAGTCCGGCAGAAATCGAATAAGGTTCCTCAATTTGTCCGTCTTCGTTTTGGATAACGTAAGTACGTGCTCCGTGGATAATTCCCAATTTGCCAAGTTGAATGGTAGCTGCGGTCATTCCGGTTTCTATTCCCTTGCCTCCGGCTTCTGCCAGGACGATACCTACCCGCTCATCGTTGATATAATGATAAATAGTTCCGGCAGCATTACTTCCTCCTCCTACACAGGCTATCAGGTAGTCGGGGTAATCGCGTCCCTCTTTTTCTTGAAGTTGCTTTTTGATTTCTTCACTGATAACGGATTGCAGACGTGCCACCATATCCGGGTAAGGATGAGGTCCTACAGTAGAACCGATGATATAATAAGTGTCGGCGGGATGACAGCACCAGTCGCGGATAGCTTCGTTGGTAGCGTCTTTCAGTGTCATATTCCCGGAGGTGACAGGGATTACGGTAGCTCCCAGCATTTTCATTTTCTCAACGTTGATGTGCTGGCGTTCCACATCCGTTTTTCCCATGTATACGATACATTCCATATTCATTAGTGCACATACGGTAGCGGTAGCCACTCCATGTTGGCCGGCGCCGGTTTCGGCGATGATGCGCTTTTTTCCCATGCGGCGTGCCAATAGAATCTGTCCGATAGTGTTGTTGATTTTATGGGCACCTGTATGGTTCAAGTCTTCCCGTTTCAGATATAATTTGCAACCATATTTTTTCGAAAGGCGCCTTGCCGGATAGAGTGGGGAAGGACGTCCTACGTAATCACGTAACAACTGTTCGAATTCTTTCTTGAATTCCTCACTCTCAAGTACTTCGAGGTACTTATTCTTCAGTTCCTCTACACATTTGTGGAGAATTTCCGGTACATAAGCACCGCCGAACTCTCCGTAATAGCCATCCTGGTCAACTAAAAAACTTTTCATAATCCTATCTATTTTTATATGTTATTTTTTTCGATGTTTAGAAACGGGCAAATAAAAAAGCCCTGCCGCAAGTTGCGACAGGGCTCTTTCAAATCTGTTATATCTTTAATGAGGTATATACATACGAGCGCTGCTCCCTTACGACTGTCGGAGTTGTAACGGACGCCACCACCAATATGTATTTACTAATATAGTTCTCATTGTCATTTGTTATTTAACGGGAGCAAATATAGACACTTTGTTTGAAACAACAAACAAAAAATGACTTTTTTTCATTTTCCCCTTCATTTTTCTGATATAGAACAATTTTCCCCCTGATCTGTTCTTATAAATACTGAATATTTAAACAGAAAACAATTATGAAACAGAGAAAAGTATTAGTAGGTATCGCTATTGCCATTTTCGTTATATTATTACTTTATTGGTTGTTGGTAGCAGAAGATATGAAACCTTGGTTGTCGGCTATGGTTCCTTCTCTTACGCAGCAATTCATAGCCTGATTCCGACAAGGTTTCAGATAATTCGTGTATATTTGCATGAAACATGAAAAGTGAATAATAACCGAAATAATAACAATAGACAAGATATGGAAAATTTTATCTTTCAAAATCCCGTCAAACTGATAATGGGGCGCGGGATGATTGCCCGATTGGCGAAAGAAATTCCGTCCGACAAACGTATCATGATTACTTTTGGCGGTGGAAGTGTAAAGAAAAACGGGGTATACGATCAGGTGAAGGAAGCACTGAAGAATCATTATACCGTTGAATTTTGGGGGATTGAACCCAATCCTGCTATCGAAACTCTCCGCAAAGCGATTGCTTTGGGAAAAGAAGAGAAGGTAGATTATTTATTAGCTGTTGGTGGTGGTTCCGTGATTGACGGTACAAAATTAATCTCTGCCGGGTTATTGTATGACGGTGATGCTTGGGACTTGGTGCTTGCCGGACGTCCCGCTACCCACACTGTACCTCTTTCCACTGTGTTGACGCTTCCCGCTACCGGTTCGGAAATGAACAATGGAGCAGTGATCTCACGTCGTGAAACCAAAGAAAAATATCCTTTTTATTCCAACTATCCGTTATTCTCTATTCTTGATCCGGAAGTAACATTTACTTTACCTCCTCATCAAGTGGCTTGTGGATTGGCGGACACATTTGTACATGTCATGGAACAGTATATGACTACTCCCAGACAAAGCCGTGTCATGGACCGTTGGGCAGAAGGACTCCTGCAAACTCTTATAGAAATAGCTCCGAAAATCCGTGAGAACCAGCATGATTATCAACTTATGGCTGACTTTATGCTTTCGGCTACAATGGCATTGAATGGATTTATAGCTATGGGAGTATCGCAGGACTGGGCAACTCACATGATAGGACATGAAATCACTGCATTGCACGGGTTGACACACGGACATACGCTGGCGATTGTACTTCCCGCTACATTGCAAGTGCTTCGGGAAGCCAAAGGAGATAAACTTGTGCAATATGGTGAGCGCGTATGGGGAATAACTTCGGGTACAAAAGAGGAACGAATAGATGAGGCAATCCGCTGTACGGAACAATTCTTCCGTTCATTGGGGTTGACTACACGCCTGCACGAAGAAAACATCGGCCAGGAGACGATTCTTGAAATTGAACGCCGCTTCAATGAGCGAGGAGTAAAATATGGAGAAAATGGAAATGTGACAGGTGCTGTGGCTCGTAAGATATTGGAAACTGCACTATAATTTCTTTTCCTATAAGAAATAATAACTGCCTTGTGACTTTTATCAGAAAAGTATACAGGGCAGTTTTTTATTGTTCAATCGTATCGTGTATTGGCACCCCAAAGCAATACGGGAATATCTTGTTTGATATTAAAATGACGTCATTTAAACCAAAAATAATTTTAATTTGTTTTCTATAAGGGGGAAGAAATATCTATATTTGTTCACTCAAGTTTTTGATATCATCGAAATAAAACATTCATTTTATTTTATTACTTATGTTGATAACCATTATTATTCTCGTTCTTTCGGCTATCTTTTTTGTAAATGGTAAAATCCGTTCGGATATTGTGGCGTTATGTGCGCTGGTTGCTTTACTTGTCTTTCAGATATTAACTCCTGATGAAGCCCTTTCGGGTTTCTCCAATTCGGTAGTTATTATGATGATCGGACTGTTTGTGGTAGGAGGTGCTATTTTTCAAACAGGGTTGGCAAAGATGATAAGTTCGCGTATTCTTAAACTTGCGGGAACGAGTGAAATTCGTCTGTTTCTATTGGTGATGTTGGTGACTTCAGCTATCGGTGCATTTGTCAGCAATACCGGAACAGTAGCGTTAATGCTTCCTATTGTGGTTAGTCTGGCGATGAGTGCTGGGATGAATCCGAGCCGCTTGCTGATGCCGTTGGCATTTGCAAGTAGTATGGGAGGCATGATGACATTGATTGGTACTCCGCCGAACCTTGTGATACAGAACACATTAACTTCGGCAGGACTCGAACCGCTTTCTTTCTTCTCTTTTCTGCCTGTTGGCATTGTTTGTGTGATTGTCGGTACATTGGTATTGATGCCGCTTAGTAAATGGTTTCTGTCTAAAAAAGGACAGAAGAATGACAGTAACCGTTCAGGAAAATCGTTAAAGCAGTTGGTCAATGAATACGGGCTTTCCAGTAACCTGTTTCGTTTGCAGGTGATAGGGGATTCCCGACTCTTGGGAAAAACGATTATTGATTTGGATATACGACGCAAATATGGATTGAATATAATGGAAGTCCGTCGTGGGGATGCATCGCAACATCGTTTCCTGAAAACTATCACGCAGAAATTTGCGGCACCGGATACGGTTTTGCAAGTAGAAGATATTCTGTATGTGACAGGAGATTTTGAGAAAGTACAACTGTTTGCTGAAGATTATCTGCTCGATATATTAGGTGACCATGCTACCGAGGAAACGAAAAATACAACTAGTTCTCTTGATTTTTATGATATAGGTATTGCTGAAATAGTATTGATGCCTGCGTCTAATTTGGTAAACCAGACAATTAAAGAAGCCGGATTCCGTGATAAATATAATGTGAACGTTTTAGGTATCCGTCGTAAAAAGGAATATCTGTTACAGGATTTGGGAAATGAGCATATTCATAGTGGCGACGTGCTTTTGGTACAAGGCACTTGGGGAAATATCGCCCGTCTTAGTAAGGAAGACTCTGATTGGGTGGTATTAGGTCAGCCTTTAGCCGAAGCTGCTAAAGTAACTTTAGACTATAAAGCTCCGGTGGCTGCTGCTATCATGGTGTTAATGGTGTTAATGATGGTATTTGATTTTATCCCGGTTGCTCCGGTTACGGCTGTTATGATTGCGGGTATATTAATGGTACTGACAGGGTGTTTCCGTAATGTAGAGGCCGCATACAAAACGATAAATTGGGAAAGTATTGTACTCATTGCAGCAATGTTGCCTATGTCGTTGGCATTGGAGAAAACAGGAGCGTCGGAGTATATATCCAATACATTGGTGAGCGGATTGGGTTCCTATGGACCATTGGCTCTGATGGCGGGTATCTATTTTACTACTTCATTGATGACTATGTTTATCAGTAATACGGCTACTGCGGTACTGCTGGCACCTATTGCTTTGCAAAGTGCTATACAAATCGGGGTTAGCCCGATTCCTTTCCTGTTTGCTGTGACAGTGGGGGCAAGTATGTGTTTTGCTTCTCCATTCTCTACGCCGCCTAATGCATTGGTAATGCCTGCCGGACAATATACTTTTATGGATTATGTGAAAGTAGGATTACCGTTACAGATTATCATGGGAATTGTGATGATATTTGTTTTGCCTTTGATCTTCCCTTTTTGATTGAAAAAGAAAAAAACAGGAAGGCTGTATTGAAAAATGCAGCCTTTTTTTATTTAATATCTGCAAATACAGTTATCTTTGCACCGTCCATGACCGATGATTGAGAGGGTTGTGGATGTTTTTGCGCATAAATAAAACGAACTAAAGCATTAAGGGATTATGAAACAAAACATTGCAAAAGTATTAACCTTTTCTTTATTGGCAACTTCTGCCGTTTTTATCAGTTGTGTGGATAATGAGAAAAATCTGTTTGATGCAGAACAACTGAGACAGATTTATGAAGAAACTTTTCCGGTAAAGAATATCGATCCTGACGGAGACTGGACTATGTCCCGTAGTGTAACTGCACACGTGACGGTTAATGGAGATTTAGGAGAGGATTATCCGATACGGATATTTGATGCGAATCCTTTAAGTCCGGAAAGTAATGCCAAACTTTTAGCAGAAGGTGTTGCAAATAGAAGTACATCTTTTAATGTTGTAATGGATTGTGCTACTGCACTCGATAGAGTATTTGTCGCGCGTGTAGACAGAAAAGGACATTATCTTGTGCAACCGATCGCTATTGAAAATGAAGAGGTGAAGGCCTGTTTCGGAAATAAAGAAGGTAGTACTACTTGTTCTATCACGAGAACTATAACAGATATACCTGCTATGGCAGCTCCTTATACAGATGAGTATATTAGTAATAAAAAGGCCTATGCTACTATTATTAAGTCCGGCTGGGATCTTGGCTCTGGATTTGACCAGTATTCTGCCTATAATCTTCCTGTTTTCAAGGAAAAGGAACGTTGGTTTAAGATTCAGGAAGGGGGCTTTAGGGCAAGATTTACTACAGGAGGAACTTGGGGTGGAGCTAATGCCGTGAAAGTGATTGTTCCTGAAGGAAGTACATGGGTGATTGAAAACGAAAATCAATTCAGTGATATAACGGAGGTAATAGTTGAAAATGGAGGAAAAATAGAAATAACTAGAAATGCCAGTTTGATATTGACTCGGGCTTCTTATATAACTGTAATGCCGGGTGGTAGTATTATAGGTGAGGGAGATATTTCAATAACAAATAGTTCTGCCGGGTTTAGTAATTATAATGCTGGTATGATTGATTGTTCCCGTTTAAATATTGATGGCGGTGGAAGTGGGGTTGATTTCATGAATTATGGAACGCTTAAATTGAATTCTTACAATGCATCTACAAGCGGTACAACACTGATAAATCACGGTGTTATTGAGGCTGGTAGTATTAATGGTAATAACAATACCAATGTTAAGAACGGCTGTTATATGAATGTGGCAGGAATGTTTCAGTTCGGTACACTTATAATGGGGCATACTTCTGAAGCTATTTGTGGGGAGTTGGGTTATAACGGAAATAACAATGATATTGTGATGGAGGCACAATCAATACTGACCTGTACAGGTAAAGCTAGTCTATATAGGCATGTAGTCGGTCCCACAACGGGAACGGCTTTGTTGAGAATTCATACGATTGCTAATATTTCAGGGCTCATTGAATCAAATTCGAAAGTCACGAATAACATTATTTGTGAGATAACAGACCAGACCTCTTCTAATGAAAAAGAGCAATCACTGTGGACTCCTTTCGACTGGTTAGTATATAAAGGCTTACAGAATTCCGCCACTTATTGCAATCCGGGAAAAGCAGATTTTTTGCTTCCTGCTGATGAAGATGGGTGTATAAAAGAAGGATATGGTTCTGATGATACCCCCGATGACGTGGAGATTCGGAAAGCCGTTTATTCCTATGCTTTCGAAGATAATTATCCCAAAGCAGGCGATTATGATTTCAATGATATTGTATTGAACGTGACTTTACCCGTTGCCGGTAATGAAGTGAAAGAATTGAAATACGTGGTTGACCTTCAGGCTGTGGGTGCCATGAAGCAATTAGGTGCCGGATTAAGAATACTGGGAATAAATAAAAGTAATGTGGAAACGGTTGACTTTGGAGCCGGCGCCGCTCAACGTGACGGTTCTTTGTCTGCTTCCCGTATATTTGAAGATGCATCTTATGAGACGACTGGCAGTGAACTTGTCATTCCTTTGTTTGGAGATGCACATTCTGTATATGGATATACCGGAACACAACGTCCTATGCTGAATACTGGAAATGCAAGTACATCTCTAACAGATATATATACTCTTGAAGTGATAATCAAACTTAAAAATGCCGTATCCATTCCCAGTGTAACAAACTGTTTAGACTTCTTTATAGCATATCAGGGTACTGGTGAAAAGAGAACGGAGATTCATTTGAATCAATTTAATTCGGCAACGGCGAATGGTCAGTTGGCAGATAATAACGTGCTTGAGGTTATCAAGGTAGTCAATAATACATGGGCTCTTTGCGTTCCTGATAAATTCGCATATCCGACAGAAAGAACTGTGATAACAGAGGCGTATGCTAAGTTTGCGGACTGGGCACATGACCAGAGTACTAATACCGATTGGTATAATATGCCTTCAAGTAGTGATAAAGTGATAGAATACTAACCTTTTCTTTTAAATATAAGTCAACCGCCGGAGAAGTTTTTGTTTTCCGGTGGTTTTTGCTACGAATTAATGCTTTGATTGTAAGGTAGTAGTATTTGTTTTACATGATCTTATTCGTCTGACAGTTGTTGAACATTCGTTTGACAACTGTTGTCTTTTCGTCTAACAACTGTCAGACGAAAAGAAGACAGCTGTCAGACGAATAAATTGTTGCAAACTGAGGTATAAATTCTTTAACTTGGAGAAGTAGAATTATGCGAAACAGGTGGTACATTCATATTCTGTGTGTACAGACTATCAATGATACCATCGGACAATCCGATAGTAGGTACAATAATACCAGTAGCTTTTACATAAGTCGCCACCTCAAGAAATATCTCTGCTGCCGGAACAATTACATCTGCCCGATCCGGTTTTAGCTTGTATTGTTTGATGCGCTGTTCGGCGGGAAGTACCTGTAATGCTAAATAAATCTCACGTAGTGACTCAACTGGTAGGAGAGAAGCCTTTTTATCCTTTTTATCCGCGAGACGGAAGAGTTTGTTGATATTTCCCCCCGAACCGATAATGCTGACAGGCGCATATTCTGTGGCAATGCCAATCAGGTCAGTACGTAACGCTTCTTTTTCCTCCTCTTTCACCATGCCGCTAAGCATACGGACTGTACCTATATTATATGAACGGGAGTTTTTCAGTTCTCCGTTACTGATAAGATTGATTTCCGTACTACCGCCGCCAACATCTACATATAGATAATTCTGTCCGGAAGCAAACAGTTGCTCGATATGATTGTCATATACGATATGCGCTTCTTCCTGTCCGTCGATAATATCTACACGAATACCCGTTTTCTTGGCTATTTGCCGGACGATAGCTTTACCGTTCCGGACATCACGCATAGCGGACGTGGCACAGGCGCGATAATCCACTACATCATATATTTTCATTAACTGCTTGTAAGCTTTCATCAGCCGGATCAGTTTCTTTTCTTTTTCTGCTGAAATAATACCTGCTGTGAAAGCGTCTTCTCCTAGCCGTAACGGGATACGGATGAGTTGCACCTTACTCATAAGTTCGGGCGCATTTTCTTCGTTTACGCATTTTATCAGTAGTCGTACGGCATTGGAACCGATGTCGATTGCTGCATAATTAACTTTCTTCATATTTATCATCATGTGTTCTTGTATTCGTTATATAATTTTTCTTGTGAACGGAAAAGCGATGCCATTTCTTCACTAAGCGGGGGAGTAAACGGAAAATTCCATATCCGGTTGGTTCCCATTCCGTCTACTATGCGTCCTTTGGCTGTATCCTGAAACCCGTAACAAACAATCCGTTTTAAATCCGCCTGTATCTCTTTGTCATAAACAGGAGCCAGTACTTCGATGCGGTTGTCCAGATTGCGTGGCATCCAATCTGCTGAACCGATATAATACCTTTCTTCTCCGGCATTAGCGAAAATGAAAATACGTGAGTGTTCAAGATAACGGTCGATAATTCCATTGATATGTATATTTTCACTGACACCCGGAACGCCCGGTACTAAAGAACAGTTGCCGCGTACAACTAGTTCTATCTTGACTCCTGCTGCTGAGGCTTCGTATAGCTTTTCGATAAGTGCGCGGTCTGTTATGTGATTTACTTTGGCAAGGATATAGGCGTCTTTTCCTTGTTCCTTGTTCTTTATCTCCTTATTGATAAGGGCAATCAACCGTTTACGCATATCATTGGGAGAAACGAGCAACTCTTTGAAATTGACGGGAGTGTATGGCTTCTCGATAAAGTCAAATACTGCATTTACTTCCCGGACAATGGGACGGTGAGTTGTCATAATGGTATAGTCGGTATACATACGTGCATTTCCTTCGTGGAAGTTGCCTGTACTGATACAGACAATATCTCCATGTCTTGTCCCGATGTGCACCAGTTTGGAGTGAATCTTCAGCCCTTCCACCCCGAAGATTACACGGATTCCTGCATCCTGCATCCTTTTACTCCAGTTGATATTTGAGGCTTCGTCAAAACGTGCCAGTAGTTCGATGACTACCGTCACTTTCTTACCGTTCTTTGCTGCGCAAATCAATGCTTTAACCACTTTGGAGTCTTTAGCTAGTCGGTAAAGCGTCATCTTGATGCTTTTCACTTCTTTGCTGATAGCAGCTTCGCGCAGTACGCGGATGAACGTATCAAAACTATGATAAGGATAATGTAGTGAACGGTCTTTCTGGCGAATCAGGGTCAGCAGGCTTTCTGTACCATTTAGTTCGGGTTTGAAAATCGGTTCCCAAACCGGATATTTCAGATGACTGTGTCCGCAGACAGGAAATTTCATCAGGTCTTTGAAATTATGATAACGTCCGCCGGCTACGCGGGTGTCGTTCTTGTCTATATTCAGCCGGTCGGTCAGTCTTTTTAGCAAGTCCCTGGGGATTTGCTCGTCATATACAAAACGGAGAGGTTCGCCTTTCTTGCGGCTTTTCACTCCTTTGGAGATTTTCTGAAGTACGCCGGTCCGCAAATCACTGTCTATTTCCATTTCAGCGTCTTTGGTAAATTTGAAGGTATATGCTTCATAATCCGTATATTTCATTCCGACAAAAATCATTGGCAGGCAGTAACGGATAACATCATCAAGAAACATTAGATAGGTCTTTCCTTCCGATTCGGGTAGTTGGATGAAGCGTCCGAATTCCCCAACGGGCAGTTGGATAACCGCGTAATCCTTCTCTTTTATTTTTCCTGCTTCATCTTTGCGGAGCAAGCGGATAGCCAGGTAAATATCTTCATCTGTCTGGTCGTCCAGCTGTCGGGGACCGTTAAGGAAAAGAGGGTTGGTGGAACCGTTCAGCTTATTACGATAGAAAGAAGTGATGAACGCTTTCTGCTCATCGTTCATTTCCGTTTCTTTGATAACGTAGATATTCTCTTTTTTCAGTTCTTCCATGATAGAAGCGAACGTTTCTTCAAACTGTTCATAGTAACGGTTGTGCAGTTTACCTATCTGTTTCAGTGTGTGCGCAGCGATTTCCTGTTCTTTCTGTATATTCTTGTCGTCATACTCTATAATCCGGTTTAAGGTAGCGACACGGACGCGGAAGAACTCGTCAAGATTGTTCGAATAGATGCCAAGAAAAGTCAGCCGTTCCAGTAAAGGAACTTCCGGGCGGGCAGCTTCGAGTAAGATACGTTGGTTGAAATACATCCAACTGATGTCACGCTCAACATAAGGGCACTTCTTTCTTGTTTCGCTTGGTTTCATGATGAAGAATCTATTTTTAATTTTCTGCAAAAGTATCTAAGTGAGATGTAATAGCTATAACGATTTTGTTACGAACTTATTACAATGTTTATTTGTTATTTTTATATATCAGTAGAAACACTTATATTCGCAAAAGTATTGGAACAGACTCGGTTAAAAAATATAGAATTTATGAAAACAATGAATTATTCCCTTATTCGTATTCTCTTTGCATTAGTGATTGGTCTGGTGTTGGTGCTATGGCCTAATACAGCTGCCAGTTATATCGTTATTACGGTTGGAGTTGCCTTTTTGATTCCCGGTGTTATCAGCCTTTTCGGCTATTTCGGACGTAAGAAATCCGAAGACGGAGTTTCGCCCCGTTTTCCGATAGAAGGAGTCGGCAGTCTGCTTTTCGGACTTTGGCTGATTGTAATGCCCGAATTTTTTGCAGATGTCCTGATGTTCTTGTTAGGTTTTATCCTGATAATGGGAGGGGTGCAGCAGATAGCTTCCTTGTCAATGGCTCGTCGTTGGACACCTGTTCCGGGAGCATTTTATCTGGTTCCCGCTTTGATTTTAATTGCGGGCATCGTTGCTTTATTCAATCCGACAGGAGCACGTAATACAGCGTTTATAATTATTGGTATCAGTAGCTTGGTATATTCGCTTTCTGAATTGATAAACTGGTTTAAGTTTGTACGTTGCCGTCCGAAGAACCCGATATCACATCACGATGAGGATATTGAGGATGCGAAGATTATTGAATAAAATAAGAAAAAGAAGAGGGCTACCTCACGGTACCCCTCCACTGCAAACTTAAAACAACCAACAAAAGAAATAGATCATTTCTACTTTATGTCCGATGAAAACTTCTTCATCGGACATTCTCTTTTTCTATCTTACAAATAATAGTTCTCTGTATTTCGGAAGTGTCCACATCTGGTTGTCAACGATAAGTTCCAACTTGTCGATGTGATAACGAATTTCTTCCAGTGCCGGAACAATCGTGTCGTGATAAGCAATGGCTTTTTCACGTTCGCTTTCAATCTTGTTCGCCACTTTACGCGCTTCTACCATTGCGTCTACATGCTCTTTGATGAAGGCTGTACGGTCAGCAATTTCTTCGATAAGTTCCAGATTCTTTGCTGATAGTTTCGCCGCTTTTTCTGCCGGAAACAGGGATTGCATTTTATAGACGTTATTAATCAAATCCGTCTGATACTGGGTTGCAACCGGTATAATGTGGTTCATAGCCAAGTCACCCAATACACGGGCTTCAATCTGGATCTTCTTCGTGTAGGTTTCCCATTTCACTTCATTGCGTGCTTCCAACTCTTTCTTTGTCATTACACCGGTAGCTTCGAACATGGCAATCGTTTCCGGTTTCAGGTAGTTGTCGAAGATAACGGGAACACTCGTTTCACAATCCAGACCACGGCGTGCAGCCTCTTCTTTCCATTCGTCACTGTAGCCGTTGCCGTCGAAGTGAATGGCTTTACATTCTTTGATATATCCGCGAATGATTTCAAGGATAGCGGAAACTTTCGGTTCTCCTTTTTCAATTAGAGCGTCCACGTCTTTCTTGAACTTCGCTAACTGGTCTGCTACTGCGGAGTTCAGCGCAATCATTGCAGAGGCGCAGTTTGCTTCGGAACCTACGGCACGGAATTCGAAACGGTTTCCGGTGAAGGCAAAAGGAGAGGTGCGGTTACGGTCTGTATTGTCAATCAACAATTCCGGTATCTGCGGAATATCCAGTTTCATTCCCTGTTTGCCGCTAAGGCTGATTAAATTGTCTTTTGTGCTGTTTTCAATATGGTCTAATACTTGCGATAACTGCTTTCCGAGGAAAGAAGATATGATTGCGGGAGGTGCTTCGTTGGCGCCTAAGCGGTGGGCGTTGGTTGCACTGGAGATAGAAGCCTTCAGTAACCCGTTATGATGATAAACTGCCATTAACGTATTTACTACAAATGTCACGAAACGCAGATTGTCTTCCGGTGTCTTCCCCGGTCCCATTAATAAGATTCCCGTATCAGTACCCAATGACCAGTTGTTGTGCTTACCGGAACCGTTGACACCTTTAAATGGTTTTTCATGAAGCAATACACGGAAACCGTGTCGACGGCTTACCTTGCGCATCAATGACATAATCAATAAGTTATGGTCATTTGCCAGGTTACATTCTTCGAATATCGGAGCTAACTCGAACTGATTAGGAGCAACCTCGTTGTGACGGGTCTTTACGGGAATACCCAATTTCAGAGCTTCAATTTCGAGCTCTTTCATAAAAGCAGCTACACGGGTGGGGATAGCACCGAAGTAGTGGTCTTCCAACTGCTGGTTTTTAGCACTGTCATGTCCCATTAAGGTACGTCCTGTCATTAATAAGTCAGGGCGGGCAGCATATAAACCTTCATCAACTAAAAAATATTCTTGTTCCCAGCCAAGGTAGGCAACCACTTTTTTCACTTCCGGATTGAAATAATGGCAGACGTCTACGGCTGCTTTGTCTACTGCACGTAATGCTTTCAATAATGGAGCTTTATAGTCAAGGGCCTCGCCGGTGTATGCAATAAACACAGTCGGGATACAAAGAGTATCATCTACAATGAATGCAGGAGATGAAGGGTCCCAGGCACTATATCCACGGGCTTCAAAAGTATTACGGATACCTCCATTCGGGAAAGAGGAAGCATCCGGCTCTTGCTGAACAAGTAATTTGCCCGTAAATTCTTCCATCATGCCACCTTTACCGTCATGTTCAACAAAAGCATCATGTTTTTCTGCCGTACCTTCGGTCAGGGGTGCAAACCAGTGGGTATAATGAGTGACACCCATTTCGATAGCCCATTTTTTCATGCCGGCAGCTACTTCGTCAGCAATGCTACGGTCTAGCGGAGCACCATTATCAATAGCATCAATCAGTGCATTATACACTTTGCTGGGAAGGTATTTAAACATCTTTTCCTTGTTGAACACATACTTGGCGAAATATTCCGACGGACGTTCAACAGGAGTTGCTACCTCAACCGCTTTCTTCTTGAAAGCAGTCTCTACTACTCTGAATCTTAGTTTTGACATAATACCTAATTTGATTTGTTGTTAAATATGTTAGAGTAAATAATTACGTTCTCTTATATGGTTAGTTGTATGCTGATTCTCCGTGTTCGTAGATATCCAGCCTTTCTTCTTCAACTCGTGCCGGAACGCGGAGTCCGTGGACTTTGTCGAGCACTTTGAAGATGATGAATCCCATACCTGCTGCCACCTCTTACATCATAATAAGAGAACCATTCTATGTCTGCTCAAAGCCAGTTCTTTATTCTTCTCATGGCTTCAATGCAGTCGTTACGTTCACCGAATGCCGTCAGACGGATATAGCCTTCGCCGCTGGGGCCAAAACCTACACCGGGAGTTCCGACTACGTTGGCCTCATACAACATCTGCTCAAAGAACCGCCATGAAGAAAGGCCATTCGGGGTTTTCACCCATAAATAGGGAGCGTTGACTCCTCCGTAAACTTTCAATCCGCTAGCTTCCAGTCCTTCCTTCATGATTCCTGCATTGGTCATATAATAGTTAATCGTTTCTTTAATCTGTTCCTTTCCTTCTGCGCTGTAAACTGCTTCTGCCGCCCGTTGAGTGATATAGGAAGTGCCGTTGAACTTAGTACATTGGCGGCGGTTCCACAGTCTGTTGAGTGGGATTCTGTCTCCTTCGAGTGTTGCGGCGGTAAGTTCTTTGGGGACTACAGTGTATCCGCAACGCACTCCGGTGAATCCTGCCGTCTTCGAAAAACTACGGAACTCAATGGCGCACTTCTTGGCTCCCTTGATTTCATAAATAGAGTGGGGGACATCCGCATCCTGAATATATGCCTCATAAGCAGCGTCGAACAGGAGTAACGTGTCATTTGCCAAAGCGTAATCTACCCATTTCTTCAATTCCGGTTTTGTCAGTGTAGTGCCAGTCGGGTTATTCGGATAGCAGAGATAGACAATATCTATCCGTTTGTCCGGAATTTCGGGTATGAAGTTATTTTCACTTGTGCAAGGCATATAAGTTACATTACTCCACTTACCTGTTTCTTCCTCTAATACTCCGGCACGTCCGCACATGACGTTACTGTCTATATAAACCGGATAAATAGGGTCTGTGACGCCGACACTGTTGTCATGACGGAGAATATCTCCGATATTTCCAGTATCGCTTTTTGCTCCGTCGCTGATGAATATCTCTGAAGCGGAGAAATGAATACCGCGCGGAGCAAAGTCATTTTTTATAATTGCTTCAATTAGAAAATCATATCCCTGTTCAGGACCATATCCGCGGAATGTATCCTTATCGGCTAGTTCTTCTACTGCTTTGTGCATTGCTTCGATACAAGCCTTGGGAAGTGGCTGAGTAACATCGCCGATACCTAGCCGGATGATGTCCTGCTTGGGATGCGTTATCCTAAAAGTATTTATCTTTTTTGCTATATCCGAGAATAAATAGCTTCCCGGTAATTTTAAAAAGTGTTCGTTTACTAATGCCATGTGGTTATTGTTTTAAGTTTCTATCAATTATTATTATTAATTCTTCATTTTCAACCCCTCAACCCTCGATTTCTTCAATTTCTCCGTCAAAAACTTTAGTTGCCGGTCCCGTCATTAATATATGGCCCGAGGCTTCATCCCATTCAATGGTGACTGTACCACCGTCCATTATTATATCGCTTTTTCTTCCTGTAAGCTCGTTGATGAAGGCTGCTACTGCGGTAGCACAAGCACCTGTCCCACAGGCTTGAGTAATTCCCGAACCTCTTTCCCATACTCTCATCCGTATAGTATCTTTGCAGACAATTTGTGCAAACTCTACATTGGTTCTGTCGGGGAAAAGATGATGATTCTCCAATTCAGGGCCGATTTCCGGCAAATTAATCTGGGTAATATCATCCACGAAAGTAACCAGATGAGGATTTCCCATTGATACTCTGGTTGATCGGAAAGGATATTTATCCTCAAAATGAACTTCTCCTGTTTCTAATGGACTGCCCATATCTACTGTGACTGCTGTAACTGTTTTTCCTTCTACATGAAGTTTCAGAATTTTAATTCCCGACAGTGTGTCCAGAGTGATTTCTGTTTTATCAGTCAAGCCATATTCATATACATATTTGCCTACACAACGGCTTCCATTACCACACATCATCGCTTCCGAACCGTCTGCATTGAAAATACGCATACTGAAATCAGCCTTATCAGAGTTTCCGATCAATATAAGTCCGTCACTCCCAATTCCTGTATGGAACTTGCTCCATTCGATTGCTTTCTTTTCAGGAGCTGCTATCGGATAGTTGGTAGTGTCTACATATATGTAGTCATTTCCTGCTCCATGCATTTTAGTGAACTTAATCTTTTTTGTCATTTTGACTTGTATTTGCTGGTTGTTGTATCCTTTTGTTTTATTACAACGCAAAGGTATGACTTTTTGCTTTATGTTTTATTGAAATATATATCTAATCTCTATTTATTTTATGTAAACTTTCAATTGTTTCGTATATAGCTATGTTTGGTTATAATCTGAAATTATATATATATGTATATTGATAAACTGTTATTTAGGTGAATTGTTTTGCATATACTTTCATAATATATAAAGAATAATTAGCCTTGATAATCTTTAAATTTAGTCATAAGAATAGGAAAAAACTCCTTTTTGTTTTGACGAAATGAAAGCGGATAGCTTTATTTCACTATCATATTGCTTGCCGGATACTCTGAAGAACCTTTTCCCGTATTCATTGTTCTAGCACTATATTAATATAAAAATGTAGAGATATGAATATAGAGAAACAATTAGAAACAGCAGTACGAACCAATCATTTGGTATTGGTTGTATTTTATGCGGACTGGTCGCCTCATTACGAATGGATAGGGCCGGTACTCCGTACTTATGAGAAGAGGACAATCGAATTAGTACGAGTAAATGTTGGAGAAGATAAGGCAATAGCCGATGCGCATAACATAGATACTATTCCGGCTTTTCTTTTATTACATAAGAGAAATGAACTCTGGAGACAAGTTGGGGAGTTGACAGTGGAAGAACTGAAAGATGTATTAGATGATTTCAAGTGATCGGACTGTAATCTTTTATAAGTATGCATAGAAATATCAATTTCTTCCTCAATTAAAAATAACGAAAAATGTAGTGTATTGATAATTAAGTTCTTATATGTTTGCATTTTTCTTTAAAAGAAACCATACGTTTGACACCGAGAAATAGCCCGTTCCTTTTAAAGGAACGGGCTGTTTCATTAATGTTGAAGGATAGAGTATTGAATGTGTATGTTTTATTTATTCTTTTTTAGTTCTTCCAACAAAACAACCGGCTCATTGGTCGTAATGAAATCTACTTTCTGTTCAATTAACCACTTCATTTCTTCGGCTTCGTCCACTGTCCACACATTGACTTTCAGACCAAGGTCATGAGCTTCTTTAATCCATTCGGGATGTTTTTTAATCACTCCCATGTGATAGTCAAGACCCGTAGCCCCGAGTTCTTTTAATTCTTTCGGAGATAATTCACCGTTCAGATAGAATACCGGAGTGCCGGCAGGTGCCAGGCGGATAAACTCTTTCATGGCATGCAATGAGAAAGTGATATATTCCATGCGGCTCTCTAATCCCATTTTTTTCACCGTAGCCAGAATTTCCTGAACGGCTTTGGTCTCGCGCTTTTTGCTGTTAAGTGCTTTCAGTTCAAGTATCAGTTTAGTATTATGTTCTTTTCCGACTTTTAAGTACTGCTCCAGACTTGGGAGGTTTTCTCCATTTGATAATTTCAACCCAGTGAGCGCGTCTCCTTTAGAATACTCCATAGGTCTCATTTTGTACACAGGATCATGATTGACTACTAACTTGCTGTCTTTAGTAAGCCAAACATCAAATTCTGAACCATAACAACCGATAGAGTCTGCTTTTAGAAGTGATGTAATACTGTTTTGTGATGATCCCGGGGTTTTCCAGAAACCGCGGTGAGCAATTGCTTTTGTCTGCGCCTGCATACAACATGCAGCCATTAAAAGGGCGGAACCTATCATCATTTTTTTTAAATTCATTCGTTTTATCTTTTAAAGGGTTTATATAGGTTTAATTGGGTTTGGCTTCAAAATTATAAAAAAGAAAACGCAAATTAGTCAATTATATGCTAATCTGCGTTAATCCTTGGGATTTAGAATCGAAATACTACAAAAAAGTAACAGAAATAACCGATTCTGTGATTCTTTCTGTCGTCAGTTAAGTATAGGCTTCTTCATGTATTCCTTTTACTGCGCGTCCGCTCGGTTCATTCAGGTTCTTGAAGGCGATATCCCATGCCAGCGCTTCTGCTGTAGAGCAGGCTACGCTGGGAACACTGGGTACACTGCGTGCTGCACTTTCGCTGGGGAAATGTTCTTCAAAGATACTGCGGTAATAATATTCTTCTTTATTTTGCGGGGTATTGATAGGGAAGCGCCTGGCCGCGTTTTCCATTTGTTCATCACTTACGGCAGCAGTGGTTATTTCTTTTAACGTATCAATCCAGGAATACCCTACACCGTCACTGAACTGCTCTTTCTGTCTCCATGCCACGCTTTCCGGTAGCATATCGGCAAAGGCTTCGCGTACGATTCTCTTTTCAATGTTTTTTCCGGGACACATTTTGGCTTTCGGATTCAACGTCATTGCGACATCAAGAAACTCTTTGTCTAAGAATGGTACACGTCCCTCTACGCCCCAAGCTGACAAACTTTTATTAGCACGAAGACAGTCATACATGTGTAATTTAGAAAGTTTACGTACTGTTTCTTCATGAAATGCTTGTGGGGTGGGAGCCTTATGGAAATAAAGGTATCCTCCGAAAACTTCGTCGGCACCTTCTCCGCTCAGCACCATTTTGATTCCCATGGATTTAATGACACGTGCCAATAGATACATAGGAGTGGAAGCCCGTACGGTAGTTACATCATACGTTTCGATAAAATAGATAACATCACGGATCGCATCTAGTCCTTCCTGCACGGTGTAGTTTATTTCGTGGTGTACGGTACCGATATATTCGGCAACCTCACGTGCTTTTATCAAATCGGGTGCACCTTTCAGACCGATAGCAAAGGAGTGAAGTTGAGGCCACCATGCATCGCTTGCTCCGTCTGTTTCTATACGTTTGGCCGCATATTTCTTGGCAATGGCGGAGATAACAGAACTATCCAAGCCACCGGAAAGAAGTACTCCGTAAGGCACATCACTCATTAATTGGCGATGAACGGCATCTTCTAATGCTTCTTTCACATCGCCGGCTTTCGCATCGTTGTCTTTTACAGTTTCATATTCCGTCCAGTCGCGTGCGTACCAACGTTTCATTTGCCCTTCCTTGCTGTAATAGTAATGTCCCGGAAGGAATAATTCATACTCATCGCAAAATCCTTCAAGAGCTTTCAGCTCGCTGCCGAAATATATTTTCCCGTCTTTGTCCCTGCCTATATATAAAGGTATGACGCCAATTGGGTCACGGGCAATCAGAAATTCATCTTTTTCTTCATCGTAGAGAACGAATGCAAAGATTCCGCTGATATCTTCCAAAAAGTGAATGCCTTTGTCTTTGTAAAGGGCAAGAATAACTTCACAATCACTTCCCGTCTGAAAATCATATTTTCCGGCATATCGGGTACGGATTTCCCGGTGGTTATAGATTTCACCGTTTACGGCAAGTACTTGTTTCCGGTCGGGAGAGTACAAAGGCTGCCCTCCACTTTGCGGGTCGACAATTGAAAGGCGTTCGTGTGCCAAAATCGCACTTCCACCTACATAGATACCACTCCAGTCCGGTCCGCGGTGACGGATTTTCTGAGCCATTTTCAATGCTTTATCTCTTAGCTCCTTGGTTTGAGCTTTTATATTGAGTATACCTGCTATTCCACACATAACTTTAATTTTTAGTTGTTAAATAAGTATCTATTTCCGCAGCCGTCTTTCGTCCTCCTGCCATGGCGCGTACCACCAGACTGGCTCCGGTAGCAGCATCTCCGGCAAGAAATACATTATCGGCAAAATTCGGTTGTTCCGGTTTTAAGAATCCCATGGCCAGCAATACCATATCTGCCTCGATCACCTCTTTTTTCCCGGTAGGTTTCAGTGTCGGACGTCCTCCGTCTGTTGCCGGAATCCATTCTACTTCTTCCACTTCCACACCTGTTACGTTCCCATTTTTTCCTAGGAATTGATTGGAAGTGAGGCACCAGCGGCGTATGCAACCTTCTTCATGGCTGGAAGTAGTCTTGAGGACTACCGGCCACTGCGGCCAGGGGGTAGACGGGTTATGTCCCACGGGTGGCTGGGGCATGATCTCAATCTGCGTTACGCTGGTTGCTCCTTGGCGCACACTAGTTCCGATGCAATCCGACCCCGTATCTCCACCACCAATGACAAGTACCTTTTTGCCCTTGGCATTCACTAATTTATCTTTGGAGAAAGTTTGTCCTTCCAGAATCCTATTCTGTTGGGCCAGCATTTCAAGTGCAAAGTAAATACCTTTCAAATCCCGTCCCGGAATACTTAAATCGCGTGCTGCCGGTGTTCCCGTACAGATGCAGTAAGCGTCGAATCCCTCCGGTAAATGATTGACGTCAATTTCTACTCCCATTTCAAACTTGATTCCTTCCGCAGTTAAGATATTCATGCGCCGGTCAATCACATTCTTATCCAGTTTAAAATTGGGAATACCGAAACGTAGCAATCCGCCGGGAGCTTCGTTCTTATCAAATAAGGTTACTGAATATCCTTTTAGATTGAGTTGATTGGCCACGACCAGTCCGGCAGGACCGGCACCAATAACCGCTACTTTCTTTCCGTTTCTTTCCGGGGTCTGTATTTGTATATATCCTTCACGAAAAGCTGCTTCAACGATAGCCGCTTCGTTTTCGCGAATCGTCACAGGTTGGTCACATGAAAGTTTTAGTACACAAGACTTCTCACAAAGGGCTGGACAAATACGCCCCGTAAATTCAGGAAAGTCACAGGTGGACGATAGGATTTCGTATGCCTCTCTCCATTTCCCTTTGAATAAAGCGTCCTGCCATTCCGGTTGTTTATTCCCTATCGGGCATGCCCAGTGGCAGAAGGGTACGCCACAGTCCATACAGCGAGAAGCCTGTAACTTGCGGCTGTTTGTATTCAATGTTTGTTCTACCTGGCTGTAATCAGTGATTCGTTCGTTCACAGGGCGGTATCCCGCTTCCTGTCGAGGTATATTTAAAAAAGCTCTAGGATCTCCCATTTTCTTTAAGTTTTAAGTTTAATTTTAGTCCCGCATGGAAACCTGGCTCCGGCATCTGCCGGTTGTCGGTTAATAGTCTCTTTGCATATCTGCAATCTTTTGTTGTAACTTTCTCATTTGCTCTTCCTGTAGCACTTTTTTGTACTCGATAGGCACTACCTGGATAAATTGATCGACATAATGATTCCAGTCATCAAGCATGGTACGTGCCAGTTTCGAACCTGTATATAAGTAATGTTGACGAATCAGTTCGTGTAATTCTTTTCGGTAACTGGCTTCTTCAATCAGTGAAAGTTCTACCATTTCCATATTGCAGAAATAGTCAAAGTTTTCTTCCTTATTCCATACATACGCTACCCCACCACTCATACCGGCAGCGAAGTTGCGTCCTGTCTGTCCGAGAACCACCACACGTCCTCCAGTCATATATTCGCAACAATGATCGCCTACACCTTCTACTACGGCTACTGCACCGGAATTACGTACAGCAAAACGTTCACCTACACGTCCGTTGATATACACTTCACCACTTGTAGCTCCATAAAGTAACGTATTGCCTGCAATCGTATTCTTTTCAGCTTCGAAGTTGCTACGGATAGGAGGGAGTACGGCAATACGACCACCGCTTAACCCTTTTCCCAGATAATCGTTAGCCTCGCCTTCCAGTTTGAAATTAACTCCCGGTACTAAGAATGCACCGAATGACTGACCTGCCGAGCCTTTGAATTTCACGTTCAACGTATGTTCCGGTAATCCTCTTTCTCCATACTTCTTGGCGATGACGCCGGAAAGCATAGCGCCGATAGCACGGTCGGTATTAGCTATCGTATATTCCAGAGAAATCTCTTTCTCATGTTCAATAGCCGCCTGAGCTGCATCAATAATCGTCACATCCTTTACAGTAGAAATAGCATGGTCCTGGTCAATGACGTGGCGGATAGCTGCACTATTGTCAATGCGTGTCAGTAATCTTGTGAAATCAATTAATGCGTGCTTCGGATTCGGGTCGTCCGTCCCCGATTTACGTTCAATCAAATCAGTCCGTCCGATGATGTCGTCCATTTTTGTGAATCCCATTTCAGCCAGATATTCCCGGACTTCCTGTGCCAGGAAAGTGAAGAAATTTACTAGGTATTCGCTACGGCCATGGAAGCGTTTGCGCAGTTCCTCATTCTGGGTGGCAACTCCAACCGGACAAGTATTTTGATGACATTTCCGCATCATCACGCAACCTAGTACGATGAGGGCGGAAGTGGCAAAACCGTATTCTTCGGCTCCCATTAATGCCATTAGGATAATATCTCGTCCGGTTTTTAACTGGCCGTCGGCTTGCAGTACTACCTGTCCGCGAAGTCCGTTCAAGACTAATGTCTGCTGTGTTTCGCTTAATCCCAGTTCGGGAGAGATACCTGCATAACGGATAGAAGAAGCGGGCGAAGCCCCTGTACCGCCTTCCGCTCCGGAGATCACAATCAAGTCCGCTTTCGCTTTTGCCACACCGGCAGCAATTGTTCCAACGCCACTTTCCGCTACCAGTTTCACGCTGATTTTTGCTTGTGGATTTATGTTCTTCAAATCAAAAATCAGTTGAGCCAAATCTTCGATAGAATAAATGTCGTGGTGGGGAGGAGGAGAAATCAGCGAAATTCCCGGAATAGAGTGACGTGTTTTGGCAATCACATCGTTCACTTTGAATCCGGGAAGTTGTCCGCCCTCGCCCGGTTTGGCTCCTTGGGCAATTTTAATCTGTATTTCATCTGCATTTACCAAATATTCTGTCGTCACGCCAAACCGGCCGGAAGCTACTTGTTTAATAGCACTTCGCATGGAATTTCCATCAGGTAACGGCTGGAAACGGGCAGCATCTTCACCCCCTTCACCCGTATTGCTGCGTCCGTGGATCCTATTCATGGCAATAGCTATTGCTTCATGTGCTTCCTTGCTGATAGAGCCGAAAGACATGGCACCCGTAACGAAGCGGCGTAAGATGCTTTCCACCGGTTCTACCTGTTCGATAGAAATCGGATTACGACGGAACTTTAAGAAATCGCGCAGGAAAATAGGTTTTTCCTTTTCATCTACCAAGTGAGTGTATTCCTTAAATTTCTTGTAACTACCCAAACGGGTGGCCAACTGTAATGTACTGATTGTTTCAGGATTCCAGGCATGTTTTTCTCCGTCTTTACGGAAAGAATACAAACCTTTATTCGGTAATAATCCGCCTGCCTCTGCTGCAAATCCTTCATTATGGAAAGCAATGGCGTCTCTAGCTACCTCCTCCAATCGGATACCTCCAATCGGTGAACCTAGTCCTCCGAAATATGCTTTGCTCAGTTCTTCACTCAAACCGATAGCTTCAAAGATTTTTGCTCCCCGGTAAGAACGGATCGTAGAGATACCCATTTTACTCATAATCTTGAAAAGTCCCTTGCAGATTGACTTGATGTAGTTTTTCTCTGCCGTGGCATAATCTAGTTGGATATCTTTGTTTTTTACCAACTTATCAAGAATAGCAAAAGCCATGTATGGATTTAGGGCGCTTGCTCCGAATCCCAGCAATAATGCAGCGTGCATCACTTCACGTATTTCACCGCTTTCCACAACCAGCGCTGTCTGTACGCGTTTCCCTACAGAAATTAAATGATGATGAACGGCACTCACTGCCAGAAGTGAAGGAATCACTGCATGAGTGGCATCTACATTCCGGTCTGTCAGGACGATATAGTTTACTCCTTCTGTTACGGAGGCCTCCGCCTGTTTGCAAAGTTCGGTCAGTGCTTCCTGTAATCCGGCTTTCCCTTTGGCTACTTCAAACAACATCGGCAGTTTGACAGTCTTAAAACCTTTATAGCGGATATTGCAAAGGATATCCAGCTGTGTATTGCTTAGGATCGGGTGATTCAGACGTACCATTTTACAATGGCTTTCACTAGGTGTCAGAATATTCATACCGACTGCTCCGATATATTCCGTCAATGACATCACCAATTCCTCGCGTAGCGGGTCAATTGGCGGATTTGTCACTTGGGCAAATTGCTGGCGGAAATAATTGTAAAGCAACTGCGGCTTGTCCGAGAGTACAGCCAGCGGAGTGTCGTTACCCATTGAATGAATCGGTTCGGCTCCGGTACTTGCCATGGGTATAATCAGTTTCTCGATATCCTCCTTTGAGTAACCGAAAGTACGGAGCATCCGGTCGTAATTCTCTACATGATGAGGCATTTTGCGTCCGCTTTTCAATTCATCCAGTTCGATACGGTTTGTAGACAACCAGATACGGTACGGTTTTGCTTCCGCCAGTTGTTTCTTCAGCTCACCGTCATAAAATATTTCGCCTTTTTCCGTATCAACCAGTAGAATTTTACCCGGTTGCAGCCGTCCTTTCTCTTTGATATCTCCCGGTTCGAAATCCATTACACCGACTTCTGAGGCAACCACCATCATATCATTTTTGGTAATCAGGTAACGGGCGGGGCGCAGACCGTTACGGTCGAGCATACCACCGGCAAAGCGTCCGTCGCTGAATAACAAGGCAGCCGGTCCGTCCCAAGGTTCCATTAGTATGGAATGATATTCATAAAAGGACTTCAAATCTTCACTGATAGGGTTCTTCTCATTGAAAGACTCCGGCACAAGCATTGCCATTGCGTGGGGCAGGCTCAATCCCGACATTACCAAAAACTCCAGCACGTTGTCCAATGAGGCGCTATCACTCATGCCCGGCTGTATAATCGGACGGATCTCTTTGATATCCCCGAGAGTGGGAGAGGAGAGTACACTTTCGCGAGCTTCCATCCACCCGCGGTTGCCGCGAATCGTATTGATTTCACCATTGTGTGCCAGAAGGCGGAAAGGTTGTGCCAATCCCCATGTCGGGAAAGTGTTAGTACTGAAACGGGAATGCACCAAAGCCAACCCGCTGGTGAAGTAATTGTTCGTCAGGTCGGGATAATAGTTCCGTAGCTGCAATGACGAAAGCATACCTTTATATATAATACTTTTTGTAGAGAGCGAAACGATGTAAAAATCCTCTTTCGCCGGAATGGCTGACATTCTGACTTTATTTTCTATTCTTTTACGGATCAGATACAGTTTACGATCGGCAGTTTCTGTCTCAGTAAATCCCGTGATAAATACCTGTTTGATATCCGGTTCGTTAGCCAAAGCCGCTTCTCCCAGAATTTCCGGGCAAGTAGGTACATTACGCAGATGCATCAGCGTAAGTCCTTCTTTTTCGATTTCCTCAATAATGATACTCAAAATAGTTGCCTGGTCTTTCTCTTTTTTCGGTAAAAAAAGCAGACCGGTGCCATAACGTCCCTTTTCCGGAACGGGAATACCCTGCAATAAAATAAACTCATGCGGAATTTGTAACATAATGCCTGCACCGTCCCCGGTTTTGTTGTCTGCACCTTCGGCACCGCGGTGGCGCATATTCTCTAATACTTTTAAAGCCGACTCAACAATGTCGTGTGACTTTTCTCCGTGAATGTTTACCAGCATACCAACACCGCAGGCATCATGTTCGTATGCCGCATCGTACAGGCCCGGCTGTTTGGGATGTCGTTGGTAAGGGAATCCTTTTGCTTCGTTGTTAAAAAGTTCTTGTTTCTTCATTCTTACTATCTTTATTGTATGATAATACCTGTTTTATGTATCAAAATGTTTGGCAAAATTAAAAATTTAATTTCATGATGATACTAAATTCTATCATTTCTATGACACGAAATGAGAAGCCTATTCTATATTCTTTTAATTTGTAATCAAAATCGTTGGAATTGCTTTTAAATTGTTAGTCTGTTGTCTATTATTTTAAGATGATTGTAATTCGTTTCTTTTTGAGCTAAAAATAATATATTATTTAACTTTTTGATGTGTTTGCAACTTTTTTGTGCGTTTCTGTCAAATAAATATCGGATTTATTATCTTTATGTTATTTGAAATGTGTATATTTGCAACCAAAATAAAAACGCTATAATGTGCGTGGAATGGTAGGCTATATTGGTACAAGAAAAGCCTTTCCCAGCCTAATAAAAGGGCTGAAGTATCATCGAAAACTATGTTGTTCTCAAAGGAAAACTTCGAGCCCAAGGAAATACAGTCATCAACAAAATCGCCGATTGTAGTATCGAATTTCCCGAAACAATCGAATGCCTCGATCTGTTGATTACTACGGTACCTCTTCAGTTGCCTGCTTACCATATTGCGGTTTGCAAGGGAATGGATGTAGGCCAGCCCAGGAATTTGGCTAAATCAGTAACAGTGGAGTAAAACTTGTAACTTATAACAGGTAATTTGGATTTGTATAAATGGAACAATTGAAACATGAATGTGGCGTTGCCATGATACGCCTGCTTAAACCGCTGGAGTATTACGAGAAGAAGTACGGAACGTGGATGTACGGTCTGAACAAGCTTTATCTGCTAATGGAAAAGCAGCATAATCGTGGGCAGGAAGGTGCGGGACTGGCTTGTGTTAAACTGGAGGCCAATCCGGGTGAAGAATATATGTTTCGCGAACGTGCCTTAGGTTCCGGTGCCATTACGGAAATCTTTGAGAATGTACAGAATAATTTCAAGGATTTGACTTCCGAACAATTGCATGATGCAGAGTTTGCCAAACGTACATTACCTTTTGCGGGTGAAACGTATATGGGGCATTTGCGTTATTCGACAACCGGGAAATCCGGTATCTCTTATGTGCACCCGTTTTTGAGGAGAAACAACTGGCGTGCCAAGAACTTGGCTCTCTGCGGTAACTTCAACATGACGAATGTAGATGAAATTTTTGCCCGTATCACAGCCATTGGACAACATCCCCGTAAGTATGCTGATACCTATATCATGTTGGAACAAGTGGGGCACCGGCTTGATCGTGAAGTGGAACGTGTGTTTAACCTTGCCGAGGCCGAAGGGCTTACAGGCATGGGAATCACCAACTATATAGAAGAGCATATTGATTTGGCTAACGTATTGCGTACCTCCAGCCGTGAATGGGACGGGGGATATGTCATTTGCGGACTGACCGGAAGCGGTGAATCTTTTGCAATACGTGATCCGTGGGGGATACGTCCTGCTTTCTGGTATCAGGATGAAGAGATTGCAGTGTTGGCTTCCGAACGTCCGGTCATTCAGACAGCTTTTAATGTCCCTGTAGAAGATATTAAAGAACTGCAACCGGGACAGGCATTATTGATTAGTAAAGAAGGTAAACTGCGGACATCACAAATAAACAAACCTCGTGAGAAACAGGCTTGTTCATTCGAGCGTATCTATTTCTCCCGTGGTAGTGATGTCGATATTTACAAGGAACGGAAACGGCTCGGCGAGAAACTCGTGCCGAACATTTTGAAAGCTATCAACAACGATCTTGACCATACCGTTTTCTCTTTTATTCCCAACACCGCCGAAGTTGCTTTCTACGGAATGTTACAGGGACTGGATGACTATCTGAATGAAGAAAAAGTGCAGCAAATAGCTGCATTAGGTCATAATCCGAATATGGAGGAACTGGAAGTTATTCTTTCCCGCCGTATCCGCAGTGAAAAGGTGGCTATTAAGGACATCAAGCTCCGTACGTTTATTGCCGAAGGAAACAGCCGAAATGATCTGGCGGCTCATGTCTACGATATCACTTACGGAAGCCTTGTTTCCGGTGTCGATAATCTGGTGATTATTGACGATAGTATTGTGCGTGGCACAACATTGAAGCAAAGTATTATCGGTATTCTCGACCGTCTTGGTCCGAAGAAGATTGTTATCGTTTCTTCTTCCCCACAGGTCCGTTATCCCGATTATTACGGTATCGATATGGCAAAGATGAGTGAGTTTATTGCTTTCAGAGCTGCTGTCGAATTGCTGAAAGAGCGGGATATGAAAGATATAATTGCGTCTGCCTACCGGAAATCCAAAGATCAGATAGGTTTGCCGAAAGAGCAAATGGTGAACTATGTAAAAGAAATATATGCACCTTTCACGGATGAGGAAATCTCCGCCAAAATGGTAGAACTATTGACTCCGAAGGGAACGAAAGCTAAAGTGGAAATCGTCTACCAGCCATTGGAAGGGCTTCATGAAGCCTGTCCCAATCATCGGGGCGACTGGTACTTTAGCGGCAATTACCCTACGCCGGGTGGCGTGAAAATGGTGAATCAGGCATTCATCAATTACATAGAGCAACTGTATCAATTCTGACAATCATACAACGATTCAAAAATAAGAATGAGAAATGTGACATTAATCCTTGACGACGGGAGCCGGTTTTCCGGCAAGTCGTTTGGCTACGAGAAGCCGGTGGCGGGCGAAGTAGTTTTTAATACTGCCATGACCGGATATCCGGAGAGTCTCACTGACCCTTCGTATGCCGGACAGTTGATGACTCTTACCTATCCGTTGATAGGAAATTACGGAGTTCCCCCTTTTTCAATCGAACCGAACGGACTCGCTACTTTTATGGAAAGTGAGAAGATTCATGCGGAAGCGATTATCGTAAGTGACTATTCTTACGAATACAGTCATTGGAATGCTGTTGAAAGTCTCGGCGACTGGCTGAAACGTGAGCAGGTTCCCGGCATCACAGGCATTGATACCCGCGAACTGACTAAAGTACTCCGCGAACATGGCGTGATGTTGGGAAAGATTGTTTTTGACGATGAACCGGACAATGTTCTTGAAGTTACTTATGCAGGCGTTAACTATGTAGATAAAGTAAGTTGCAAGGAAGTGATTCGCTATAATGAAGGTGCGGATAAAAGGAAAGTGGTATTGGTGGATTGCGGTGTAAAGACTAATATTATCCGTTGTCTGCTGAAACGTGATGTTGAAGTGATTCGTGTCCCTTGGGATTATGACTTCAATGGACTCGAATTTGACGGATTGTTTATTTCCAATGGTCCGGGCGATCCGGATACCTGTGATGCTGCGGTGCAAAATATCCGCAAGGCAATGAAAAACGAAAAACTTCCTATCTTCGGAATCTGCATGGGTAATCAATTACTCTCGAAAGCCGGAGGTGCCAAAATATATAAACTGAAGTACGGACACCGTAGCCACAATCAGCCTGTGCGTATGGTAGGTACGGAACGATGTTTCATCACTTCCCAAAATCACGGTTATGCCGTAGATAATAATACGTTAGGAGCAGATTGGGAGCCGCTTTTCATCAATATGAATGACGGTTCTAACGAAGGAATTAAACATAAGACGAATCCTTGGTTCTCGGCACAATTCCACCCGGAAGCTGCCAGTGGACCTACGGACACGGAATTTCTGTTCGATGAATTTGTAAACCTGCTTAAATAACCGACAATTATGAAAGAAAATATAAAGAAAGTATTGCTGCTGGGTTCCGGTGCCCTAAAAATCGGTGAGGCCGGTGAGTTCGACTATTCCGGTTCACAGGCACTCAAAGCCTTGAAAGAAGAGGGGATTGAAACGATTCTCATCAACCCGAATATTGCTACGGTACAGACTTCCGAAGGAGTGGCAGATCAGATTTACTTCCTGCCGGTGACTCCGTACTTCGTAGAGAAAGTGATTCAGAAAGAGAGACCCGAAGGCATTATGCTTGCATTTGGCGGTCAGACCGCTTTGAATTGCGGTGTGGCTTTATATAAGGAAGGAGTCCTTGAAAAATATAATGTAAAGGTACTCGGTACTCCGGTACAAGCTATTATGGATACCGAAGACCGTGAACTTTTCGTGCAGAAACTGAATGAAATCAATGTAAAGACTATCAAGAGCGAAGCCGTGGAAAATGCGGAAGATGCTCGTCGTGCAGCAAAAGAACTGGGTTATCCGGTGATTGTTCGTGCTGCTTATGCATTGGGTGGTTTGGGTTCCGGTTTTTGTGATAACGAGGAACAACTGAATATTCTGGTAGAAAAGGCTTTTTCCTTCTCCCCACAAGTATTGGTGGAAAAATCACTCCGTGGCTGGAAAGAAGTGGAATACGAAGTAGTGCGCGACCGCTTCGATAACTGTATTACTGTTTGTAATATGGAGAATTTCGATCCGCTAGGTATCCATACCGGTGAGTCTATCGTTATTGCTCCGTCTCAAACGCTTACTAACAAAGAATATCATAAACTTCGTGAATTGGCTATTCGTATCATTCGCCATATCGGTATCGTGGGCGAATGTAACGTACAATACGCTTTCGATCCGGAATCCGAAGATTACCGGGTGATTGAAGTAAATGCCCGTCTTTCCCGTTCATCAGCCTTAGCCTCCAAAGCAACCGGCTATCCGCTGGCTTTCGTTGCCGCTAAATTAGGATTGGGTTACGGACTTTTCGATTTGAAAAATTCCGTAACAAAAACGACCTCCGCCTTCTTCGAGCCTGCTCTGGATTATGTGGTCTGTAAAATTCCTCGTTGGGACTTGGGTAAATTCCATGGGGTAGACAAAGAATTGGGTTCTTCAATGAAATCAGTCGGTGAAGTAATGGCTATCGGTCGTACTTTTGAAGAAGCGATCCAGAAAGGTCTTCGTATGATAGGACAGGGAATGCACGGATTTGTGGAAAACAAAGAACTGGTTATCTCTGATATTGACAAAGCACTTCGTGAGCCGACCGATAAACGTATTTTTGTAATATCGAAAGCATTCCGTGCCGGATACACAATCGATCAGGTACATGAACTGACAAAGATTGACAAGTGGTTCCTTCAGAAACTGATGAACATTATGCAGACTTCCGAAGAGCTGCACAGTTGGGGAAACAATCACAAACAGATTACCGACTTGCCGGGAGAATTGCTGAAGAAAGCGAAAGTGCAAGGCTTCTCCGATTTCCAGATTGCCCGTGCCATTGGTTATGAAGGTGATATGGAAGACGGCATTCTCTATGTCCGTAATCATCGCAAACGTGCGGGTATTCTTCCCGTTGTGAAACAAATTGATACTCTGGCTGCCGAATACCCGGCACAAACTAATTATCTATATCTTACTTATAGTGGCGTAGCAAATGACGTTCATTATCTGGGTGACCATAAATCTATCGTCGTACTAGGCTCCGGTGCCTATCGTATCGGTTCTTCGGTTGAGTTCGACTGGTGTGGTGTTCAGGCATTGAATACAATCCGCAAGGAAGGGTGGCGCAGCGTTATGATTAACTATAATCCGGAAACCGTATCTACGGATTACGATATGTGCGACCGCCTCTATTTCGATGAACTGACTTTCGAACGCGTAATGGATATTCTGGAACTCGAAAATCCACATGGCGTCATTGTATCTACCGGTGGACAAATTCCGAATAATCTGGCATTGCGCCTGGATGCACAAAATATCAATATTCTCGGTACAAGTGCCAAAAGCATTGACAACGCTGAGGATCGCGAGAAATTCTCTGCCATGCTCGACCGTATTGGTGTAGACCAGCCGCGTTGGCGTGAACTGACTTCTATGGATGATATCAATGAATTTGTTGACGAGGTCGGTTTTCCTGTACTTGTCCGTCCGTCTTATGTGCTTTCGGGTGCCGCGATGAATGTTTGCTCCAATCAGGAAGAACTGGAACGTTTCCTGAAACTGGCAGCCAATGTATCGAAGAAACATCCGGTAGTAGTAAGTCAGTTTATTGAGCATGCCAAGGAAGTGGAAATGGATGCCGTGGCTCAAAATGGAGAAATCGTAGCGTATGCTATCAGTGAGCACATCGAGTTTGCCGGTGTGCACTCCGGTGATGCGACCATTCAATTCCCGCCGCAAAAGTTATATGTGGAGACGGTTCGCCGCATCAAGCGTATCAGCCGTGAGATTGCCAAGGCTTTGAACATTTCCGGTCCGTTCAATATCCAATATTTGGCAAAAGATAATGATATCAAGGTGATCGAATGCAACCTGCGTGCCAGCCGCTCTTTCCCGTTTGTCAGCAAGGTATTGAAGATAAACTTTATCGAACTGGCAACGAAAGTAATGCTTGGCCTGCCTGTCGAAAAACCGGAAAAGAATCTTTTTGAACTGGACTATGTTGGAATCAAGGCTTCCCAGTTCTCCTTCAACCGTTTGCAGAAAGCCGACCCGGTGTTGGGGGTAGATATGGCTTCCACCGGTGAAGTCGGTTGTATAGGTATGGATACTTCCTGCGCCGTACTGAAAGCAATGCTTTCCGTAGGTTATCGCATTCCGAAGAAGAATATCCTGCTTTCTACAGGTACAATGAAACAGAAAGCCGATATGATAGACGCAGCCCGTATGTTGGTAAATAAAGGATATAAACTCTTTGCTACGGGCGGTACGCACAAAGCGCTTGCCGAAAACGGTATTGAGAGTACTCATGTTTATTGGCCGAGTGAAGAAGGACATCCGCAAGCTTTGGAAATGCTCCATAGTAAAAAGATTGATATGGTAGTCAACATTCCGAAGAATTTGACAGCCGGAGAGTTGGATAACGGATATAAAATCCGTCGTGCGGCTATCGACCTGAATGTTCCGTTGATAACGAATGCCCGTTTGGCTAGTGCATTTATTAATGCTTTCTGTACAATGAGCATTGATGATATTGCTATCAAGAGTTGGGCGGAATATAAGTAATATAATAAGTTGTTATATAATAAGTAGAAGAAGTCGTCTCTGTTTTTTCAGGGGCGGCTTTTTTTATAAAAATATTGCAAAAAGGATAATTGGCTTAGTCTCCGTGCTCATTTTTTTATGCTCGAAAATTAGCTGCATTCAAATATTCGTTTTACCTTTGACAGAAATTGTCAACGTGTAAAGTAAATGGAGTCATTGAGTCAGTATTCAAAAGATGTTCGTGAGGAATTGAAATTGTCATTACAAGAAGTCTATAATCGAACTGATATAGATGTCACTCTTTTGGGGTATAAGATGTTTGATTTGGAGAGTCGTAGATATATTGGAAATAAAGCAAAGTTAACCCCTTGGATTATGAATATAATCAACGAGCATACAGGAGGGTTTGAATCATTTTTTGATGTCTTTGCGGGAACCGCATCTGTTTCCAAGGCTGCGATACCTTATGCAAAGAGAATAATAATGAATGACTTTCTGTCATCTAACAATATTATATATCAAGCCTTTTTTGGTTCCGGAACTTATGATATGAATAAACTTCATTCAATCATAGAGTATTATAATAATATAAATCCTGACACTATTGAAGACAATTACTTTTCGGATAATTTCGGAGATAAGTTCTTTGATTACAAGAACTCCAAATTGATAGGTCATATAAGGGAGGATGTCGAAAAGAGGAAAGTGGCATTGACGCATAAGGAATATGCCATTCTATTGACCTCTTTAATATATAGTATTGATAAAATAGCAAATACAGTAGGGCATTTTGATGCATACATCAAAAAAAACATCCTGTATCATCCTTTATCCATACAACTTATTAGACCACTTGATCCTCAGTGTGTAGAAATCTTTAGAGAAGACTCCAATATACTTGCTGAAAACATCACGGCAGATGTTGCATATATTGACCCGCCTTATAACTCTCGTCAATATAGTAGATTTTATCATATTTACGAAAATCTGGTAACTTGGGAGAAGCCTGAATTGTTTGGTGTAGCGATGAAGCCTAAAGCACAAAATATGAGTGCATATTGTACCTCTAGTGCTCCCGTTGCATTTCGGGATCTTATAAGTAAATTGAACGTCAAGTATATTGTCGTATCATACAATAATACATACGAATCAAAAAGCGGGTCATCAAAAAACAAGATTACATTAGAGCAGATTAAATCCATTTTAGAAGAACGCGGTACTACAAAGATATATGATTGCGATCACAGATATTTTAATGCAGGTAAGACTAATTTTGCAAAGCACAAGGAACTATTATTTATCACGGAAGTAGGGCAATGAAAAAAAAGATAGTAAGATCACCTTTTTTCTATGTTGGAGACAAATATAAGCTCATTGAAGAAATTAGCTCGTATTTCCCTGACGACATAGAGAAATTCGTTGAACCGTTTGTTGGTGGAGGGTCGGTATTTATGAATATTGACGCTCGGAAATTTTACCTGAATGATATAGATGTAAATGTAATTGCGCTACACAAATTTTTATGTAAATCTGCCAATAAACGAACTGAATTTTTTAGTCGAATAGAAAGTCTTATCGCTGAGTATGGACTATCATATTCATATAAGGAAGATCGTATCCCGATAGAACTTAGGCAACAGTATAAAAAAACATACTATGCTAAATATAACAAAGAAGCGTATGGGCGGATGAAAAGGGATTTCAATGAATCGTCGATAGCTGATTTATATGTCTTGTATCTTTTGTTGATATATGGATTTAATCGAATGCTACGATTCAATAAAAATGGAGACTTCAATCTTCCTGTAGGCAATGTTGATTTTAATGCTAATGTAGTAAATGCTCTAGAGGCATATTTCATGCAGGTAATATCCAAAAAACCTAAATGGTTTAATATCGATTATAAAGATTTCCTACAAAAAATAAGGTTGTCTGAAAAAGATTTTGTATATTTAGACCCGCCATATCTTATCACATTTAGTGAATATAATAAGTTATGGAATGAGCAAGATGAAATTGAGTTGTTGCAATTATTGGATAGCCTAAACAAACGACGTATTCGGTTCGCTATATCGAATGTTACTCATTACAAAGGTCGATGTAACAATCTGTTTATAGATTGGGCATGCAAGTACAATGTTCATCCGATAAAGAGTAATTATATAAGCTATCACGACAATTCAACAAAACAAATTAGCGAAGTATTAATCACAAATTACTAATATGCCTAGAAAACCTGAATATAAGCCGTTGCTTTACACGACTACGATACGAAATCCTGAGCGTTTTAAAGATTTCATGCACATACTTAAACGATTCAATGGCCGGATACTTAATAATAAAACAGTCGAGTTGTTCGAGAGAGAACTGTTTAAGGTTGGCTTGTATCGACCAATGAAGCGCCCGGAAACAGTTCAGGATAAGTGGAAATCAACAAAGAACGGGGAATTAGCCAGCAAACCATTAACAGATGAAGAAACGAAAGATGTGTATCAGCAGAATGATCCCCAAGTCAACAAAAGTATAAAGGGACATAAAGAAGCAGGGTTTCCTAAAGGGTGGCCGAGTCGATTTGACACACAATTCAAATTGATGAAAGTTCTGGGCTTTGTATATTATGAATGGGGAAAGCCTATAAACTTCTCTCAAACAGGTAACTATCTTGCAGATACTGTATCCATTGAAATAGATTCAGGAGCAATATCTCGCGAGATTGTAAATCCACAGAATGAGCAAATTGCATTTATGCAAGCTTTTGCCAAGCAACAAAGATGCAATCCGTTTATTTGTGAATTAAATGATAATATTCCACTGATATTATTGCTTGAAGTTATAAAGAAGTTAAACTCTGATCCAGATTATAATGGTTCGGGAATCTCATATAAGGAGATACCTTTAGTTATCTTTTGGAAAGATAATGATGCGGAATCTTTGTATCAGCGTATTAAACTTCTGCGAAAGGAACATAGGTACAATCCTTCAAATGAAGTGATAGAGGATATATGTGTAAACGAAATACTTGGGGGATTCAAGAAATTTGATCTTGACTCTATTGTGTCCGAATATCCCGATGAATTTGTCCGCAAAATGAGAATGACAGGACTTATATCATTTAGAGGGGGTGGTCGATTTATCGACATTAACCATAATGAAGATGATAAGATAAATTATATACTGGCTAATTATGCCACATATCGCAAGTACACTTCAAAAGAAGAATATTTTGACTATATGTCAGACATTGATGGTGCATTGTTTGCATTAAAAGCTGTCGAAATCCCCAAAAATGTCGCAGCTGATAAATTAGCTAAACTCGTGGGTGATTACTCATGGGATTCTATTAAAAAAGAACTTACCCATTTGGCGAAAAAAACATCATCAAGCCACAATATTTTAAGGTTTATTGCAGCTCCGGCAAGATTAGAGTTCCTGACCGCCCTTGCTATTAAGTCAAAACTGCCTGCTGTTGAGGTAATTCCCAATTATCCATGTGACGATGAAGGTCTGCCAACCTCTACGGCTGGTGGGGATATTGGAGATATTGAGTGTTTCGAGGCTTCTAACAGTATATTGGTGGAAGTCACAATGTCTGAAGGGCGTCAGCAGACAATGATGGAAGTATGGCCTATTGCGAGACATTTAAAGGAGCTTAGAGAAAAATATGAATGTGAAAATTTCCAATGTGTGTTTCTGGCACCAAGTATATTTGTTGATTCTGAGAATCAGATAGACTGGGTTAAGGATAAAAAGCAGCTTGTTATTCGTCCATACAAGATTGTAGATTTTATTAACTATCTGGATACAGCAGCATCTTTATATCAGATTGTATAAGGTTACTAAAAACAATATAAGAAAACTATAGAAAAGCACCTTCTTGTTTGGAAATTTGTTTAAATTCTCGTATTATCGAATTCATTTTTAAACTAATAGTAATAATATGAGAAAAGACGGATTTACCGTATGCGCAAAACATTATATTAAGTGTTTGCGGCAAGAAGGGCGTTATGCCACTGCGCATGTTTATGAAAGTGCGCTTCGCTCTTTCACTATGTTTTGTGGCACTGCGGGTGTATCATTCAGACAGATCACCCGTGGAAATTTAAAGAGGTATAGCAGCTATCTTATGGATTGCCATTTGAGGCTTAATACCATTTCTACCTATATGCGGATGTTGCGCTGCATATACAATAGGGGAGTAGATATGCATCAGACCCCATACGTTCATCGTATGTTTCGTGATGTGTTCACTGGGATAGACACTCGTCAGAAGAAAGCTATTCCTATAAACGAACTTCATACGTTACTTAACGAAGACCCACAATCTGATAAGCTGCGTCGGACACAAGCTATTGCCAACTTATTGTTTTTATTTTGCGGAATGCCTTTTGTCGATCTTGCCTATTTGGAAAAGTCAAATTTGGAAGGGAATATGTTGAAGTACAACCGTGCCAAAACCGGTATTCCTATGAACGTAGAAATATTGGATTCGGCAGCAACTATCATTTCACAACTTCGCAATAAGCATACAACAGTTCTTCCCGAACATCCGGATTATCTGTTTTACATATTGAGTGGAAAGAATAAGAGGAGTGATGAGGCGGGTTATAAAGAATACCAATCTGCTTTACGTTGTTTCAATAATGATTTGAAGAGTTTAGCCAGAAAGTTATGTATTCGCTCCTCTGTAACCTCTTATACATTCCGTCATTCATGGGCTACTACGGCAAAATATCGTGGAGTTCCTATCGAAATGATAAGTGAATCATTGGGACACAAATCTATCAAAACAACACAAATCTATTTAAAAGGCTTCGAACTGTCAGAAAGAACTAAAGTAAATCGGTTGAATTATTCTTACGTGATGAACTTCAAGACTATCTAGTTGTATGTGTGTAAACTGTTGATAAATAGTATGCTTAGATGAATGTTACTTTAAAGGTAACGGA
>CAUHML010000009.1 GCA_959606905.1 uncultured Bacteroides sp.
TTTGCAAAATCAACATCGACTCAGACTCTCGTCTGGCTATGACTGCTGCTATCCGCAAGACTTTTGCTGAAAAACCGGCAGAATTTGACCCACGTAAGTATCTTGGTCCGGCTCGCGACAACATGGAAAAACTGTATAAGCACAAAATCCTTAACGTGCTCGGTTCTGACAACAAGTTGGCACAGTAATCTTCGGATTATTTCATAAATAAAGAGAAAGGCTGCTTCCGGTTGACGGTGGCAGCCTTTTTAGTTAGCGGTAAAACGCTGATTTTATTCTTTCTTTGTAGTCTCAGGATTTCCATTCTGAAAGAAATCCTCTATTTTCTGTTTGCTTTTCAGGTCTTTCAGCCAGTTGTCAGCAGCGTTATAATAATTGGTTATTCCTAAAACGAGTTCTCCCTTTTCATTCAGTTTTGCCTGTTCTGCTTTCTCATCTTTGGGACGTGTTTTTAGAAATGCTTCCAGGTAGCGTTCTGTGCTTTTTCTGTCTTTTAAGGCGAAAAAGGAAAGATGTGCCATGTCATATAGTAATTTATGATTTTGTCTGTCGTATTTCTGATACCGTTCTTTTATAGACGCTAATTGTTCTTTATACATTTGCGCCATTTTATAACAGTCAGTCATGCCTATATAAAGGCGTACCATGCTGCTGTCTTTCGGTATTGACAAATTGATAGCTTGTTCCAGATACTCTACTCCTTGTTTCTTCCATGAAGTCTTGGCACAGGAACGTCCGAGGTAATAGAGGAGGTTTACATTCTCCGGATCATATTTCCGGGCAGCTTCCAGAAAATCATGTGCTTCATAATATCTTTCAATGGCATAATAACTGATACCGAGATAGTAACAGGTATGGAAGGTACTGTCTCCCTGGTTTACCAGGTACTGATAACGGCGGATTGCGGTTGGATAATCCTGTTTTAGACAGTACGCCAAAGCATTCTGGCGATTGACGGCAATGTTGGTGGTATCAATCTTCCGGTATTTCTCTGTTGCTTCTATTGCTTCGTCATAGTAAGAGGCTGCTATATTGATTGCCCCTAATTTGGCGGCGGCAAGATAGTCGGCGGGATATTTTTCCTGAATATTGTAGTAGCAACCCGCGGCAGGCAGAAGTTCATTCATACCTTCGAAACTCTGTGCTTGCAAATGCAGGGCGATAGCAGAACTGTCTTTTTCTGTCATTAGGCTGCTTTCACCCAATGCTTCGCGGAACTTTTGTTGGGCGAGAAGCAGGTTGATATACTGTATGCGTACATATTTATTCTCCGGAGTGAGGTCGAGCACTTTTTCATAATATGCTGATGCTTGCTTATATTTGGCAAGGGTGCGGCAACATTCGGCGGCCTCAATCAGTGCGCGAGTGTTAGTGCTATCCTTGCCTATGATTTCCTGATAGGTGGAAAGTGCTTCCGCGTTCAGTCCAAGGCTACGCAGGGCTTTGCCTTTCTGTAGCAATAGGGGAGTGGCGGGCTTTTTTTGTGCAATGAGCGAGAGTGCCGTTTCGTAGTCGTAACTTGCCATAGCCTCTTGGATAGGGTCAGTCTGCTGTGCCATTAATAGGGTGGTGGAACAGAGCAGGAGTAGTAGAAGTATCCGTTTCATAAATTGTAATTTTAGTGTGTCGTTTATAAAGCGCAAGTTACTAAAATTATTGTACTTACGAAATATTCGTAATATGTTTCAGATAGATTAACGTATCGATAACACAGGATAACATAACAGAGAATATGACATAAAGAAAAGAAGAACAATAAAAAATGCCCCTTTCCGCAGAAAGAGGCATTTTCGTAGAGAAGAATTCTACTTTTATAGTTTAAGACATGCCGAATGGAAATCCGGCAGGGCATCTTATCTCTACATTAAGAATCCTAACAGGATACCGGCGGCAACAGCCGAACCGATTACACCTGCTACGTTCGGACCCATAGCGTGCATTAACAGGTAATTGGTCGGATCGTATTCCAAACCGATAACTTGTGAGATACGTGCCGAGTCGGGAACAGCAGATACACCTGCATTACCGATCAACGGATTAATCTTGTTGTCCTTCTTCAAGAAGAGGTTGAAGAGCTTAACGAACAGTACGCCGGATGCAGTTGCAATGATAAATGACAAAGCACCGAGGGCGAAAATCTTGATAGAGTCGAAAGTGAGGAACTCGGACGCTTGCGTAGAAGCACCTACTGTAAGACCTAACAGGATAGTAATCGTATCAATCAGCGGACCGCTGGCAGTGTTTGCCAAACGGCGTGTTACACCACTTTCTTTCAACAAGTTACCGAAGAACAGCATACCCAACAAAGGCAAACCGGAAGGAACCAGGAAGCAAGTCAGTAACAAACCGATAATCGGGAATATTACTTTCTCTGTGTGAGAAACAGCACGCGGCGGTTTCATGCGGATTACGCGTTCGTGTTTTGTGGTGAGCAGACGCATGATAGGCGGCTGTATCACCGGGACCAACGCCATATAGGAATAGGCAGACACCGCAATAGCTCCCATTAAGTTAGGGGCCAGTTTGGATGAAAGGAAGATAGCCGTCGGACCGTCTGCACCACCGATGATACCGATAGCACCGGCCTGCATCGGGTCAAATCCCATTTCCAATGCAATCATGTAAGCACCGAAGATACCAAATTGTGCGGCTGCACCGATTAGCATCAGCTTTGGGTTAGAGATAAGTGCAGAGAAGTCGGTCATGGCGCCGATACCCAAAAAGATGAGCGGCGGATACCAGCCGGACGTCACTCCCTGATACAATATGTTCAATACTGAACCTTCTTCATAGATGCCGACTTTCAGTCCCGCATCCATGTTGAAAGGTATATTACCGATCAGAATACCGAATCCGATAGGAATCAGCAGCATTGGCTCGAATTCTTTGGCTATAGCCAGATAAATAAAGAACAGGCCAATAAGGAGCATAACGACGTGTCCTCCTGTTGCGTTGGCAAATCCTGTATACGTCCAGAAATCGGCAAGGTTGTTTCCTAAAAAGTTTATAAAATCTCCCATATTATTCAATAATTACGAGGTCATTACCTTCAAGGACAGAATCTCCCTTGTTTACGTTGATAGCGGTAATCTTACCGTCTTTGTCTGCATTGATATTGTTTTCCATTTTCATGGCTTCCAATATAATAATGGTTTGTCCTTTCTTCACTGTGTCGCCTACGTTCACTTTTATGTCGAGTATAACACCCGGTAGCGGAGATTTGACACCTGATTTTCCGGTAGACTGTGCAGCCGGTTTCACTACCGGTGTGGTAGGAGCAGCCGGAGAGTTCGGCAATGGGCGTACTACCGGTTTTGCAGGTGCCGCCTTCGGCTGTTTTTCCATTTCTACTTTATAGTGCGTACCGTTCACTTCTACATGAGCGATATTGTCTTCGATATCTCCAATGGTCACTTTATATGAGTTACCGTTGATTTTGTATTTATATTCTTTCATCGTTTTATCTTTTTAAGGGTTGACTTACTTTTTGGGAGTTTCACGCAAGGTGTAAATCTTCGAACTCCACGGTGAATAGCTACGTTTCACACGAGTGATAGTCAGTACCGTTTCTTCTACGTCGTGTACCTCATCTTGCATTTCGTGCAATGCCATAGAAATTGCGGCATAAACTTCGCCCGGAGCTTGTGACAGTTCTTTGGCTGTTTCCTTGTCGATACCTTTTGACTTCATCGTATTGCGTTTGCTCAAGTTCACGGCTACTTTACCTACAATCTTGAAAGAGATATAAAGAAGTATCAATCCGCAGAATACCACACTCATCGCCGAGATAGACATACCGATACCTACAGAGTCATGTTCTTCGAACTTCTCCATTTTAGCATTGCTGTCGAGCGTCTTGTTATTCGTACTTGGAGTCACATATTTGTCACTACTTCCACCTTTTACTTCCCAATTTGCCGCTCCGTCACTTATACGTGCGTATGATTGGTTAGGACTCAGAACTCCTGCCGGTACTACAATCTGATCAAGTAGCTTCTTGCCGGAATCGAATAAGCCAATCCAGTTGGCAGTCTCAGGGTTCAATTTGCAACTTGTGTGAAAGGTACCACGGTTAGGTTCACCATCCGCCCAGAATAGAGCATGCTGGCGGGGTTTAACTAACGTTAGTACATCACCTTTAGGGATAAAATAGGTAACTGTATCACCCGGCTGATTGCTTACTTTCAGTAAACATCCCGCCAAGTCTGCGCTACCGTATGATTTGTTGAATACTTCGATCCATGCGCTGTGCAGTCCGTAATCATCCTGAAAATTACTTTGATTGTCTATCAGGACTTCGTTCAGCATTAGCTTACTGTTTGTCTTTTTCTCTCCGCAAGAGGTCAGTCCAACCAGTAACAGCAAAGAAAGGAATATTCCAATTTTGGTTTTGCTCATAATCTTTCTTGTTTTAATGTGAAAAGTTGGATTACAATGGAATATTGCCATGCTTCTTAGCCGGGTTAGTTAGCTTCTTAGTCTGCAACTGCTGTAAAGCGCGGATAACGCGGAAACGTGTGTTACGCGGTTCAATCACATCGTCAATGTACCCGTATTTCGCTGCGTTATAAGGATTGGCAAACAGTTTCGTGTATTCTGCTTCTTTTTCTGCAAGGAACTGAGCCGGGTTTTCCTGTTCTTTTGCTTCGCGTGCGTACAACACTTCTACTGCACCTGCACCACCCATTACAGCAATTTCGGCTGTCGGCCATGCGTAGTTCATATCACCACGGAGTTGCTTACAGCTCATCACGATGTGAGAGCCACCGTAAGACTTACGCAGAGTGATAGTTACCTTAGGTACAGTAGCTTCACCATAAGCATACAGCAATTTGGCGCCATGGAGGATAACGCCGTTATACTCCTGACCTGTTCCCGGAAGGAATCCCGGTACGTCTACCAATGATACGATAGGAATATTGAAGGCATCGCAGAAACGTACGAAACGTGCGCCCTTGCGGGAAGCGTTACTATCTAGTACACCTGCCAGGAACTTCGGCTGGTTGGCTACGATACCTACGGACTGACCGTTGAAACGTGCGAAACCGATAATGATGTTCTTTGCATAGTCCTTTTGGATTTCGAGGAATTCGCCGCCGTCTACGATCGCACCGATTACTTCGTACATATCGTATGGTTTGTTGGGGCTGTCGGGGATAATATCGTTCAAAGAATCTTCCAGACGGTCGATTGGATCTGCACAATCCACATAAGGAGCTTCTTCAAGATTATTTTGAGGAATATAGCTCAATAGCTTGCGAATCAGCGCCAGACCTTCTTCTTCTGTCTGAGCGGTGAAGTGAGTCACACCCGATTTAGTAGAGTGTACGCTTGCGCCGCCGAGGTTTTCCTGGCTTACATCTTCACCTGTAACGGTTTTCACAACTTTCGGTCCGGTGAGGAACATATAAGAAGTACCTTCCATCATCAGCGTGAAGTCTGTCAGAGCCGGAGAATAAACGGCACCACCGGCACAAGGGCCAAAGATACCTGATATCTGCGGGATCACACCGGATGCAAGAATATTGCGTTGGAAGATTTCTGCGTAACCTGCCAAAGCGTTGATTCCCTCTTGGATACGTGCACCACCCGAGTCATTGATACCGATACATGGAGCACCCATTTTCATAGCTTGATCCATGATTTTACAAATTTTCTGTGACATGGTTTCCGACAACGAACCGGCGGAAACAGTGAAGTCCTGAGCGAATACATACACCAGACGTCCGTCGATCGTACCGCAACCGGTCACTACACCGTCACCCGGATAGTGTTTCTTTTCCATGCCGAAGTTCGTGCATCTGTGCTCAACGAACATGTCCATTTCTTCGAAACTACCTTCATCCAGCAACATAGCCAGACGCTCGCGCGCTGTGTATTTCCCTTTTTCGTGTTGCTTCGCAATTGCTTTTTCACCGCCTCCGATACGTGCTACGGCACGGCGTTCAATAAGCTCTTTAATTTTTTCAAGTTGATTACTCATGAGTTCTTGTTGGTTTTAGAGTTTATAGATTAATGTTCGCAGAGTTCTGTCAACACACCCAGAGTTGATTTTGGGTGAAGGAAAGCGATGTTCAAACCTTCGGCACCTTTGCGCGGAGCTTTGTCGATTAGGCGGATTTCCTTGCTTTCTGCTTCTGCCAAGGCATTGGCTACACCATCTTCCACGGCAAATGCAACGTGATGAACACCTGCACCTTTGTTCTCAATGAACTTAGCAATAGTGCTCTCGGGGCAAGTGGGCTCCAACAGTTCGATTTTGGTTTCGCCTACTTTCAAGAAAGCAGTTCTTACTTTCTGGTCTTCTACTGTTTCAATGTTGTAACACTTCAGACCTAATACATTTTCGTAGTAAGGAAGGGCTTCTTCGATGCTTTTTACAGCAATGCCCAGATGTTCAATGTGTGAAATCTTCATAACTATACTTTTTTATTTGGTTTTAATTATGTGCTTATACGGCATAAAACAGCACAAAGAAAGACAATTCTTACCTAATAAAGAAATTTTTCAGCATTTAATTATTGGGATATAAAGTATAAAAAATGGTAGGGAGGGAGCATGAAGAATGGTTTTGTAATCTGGAGATTGCATTTAAACGTAAAATTTGACCATTAACTTATTCAGCCAAGGCCAACTGACGCGGAACCAACGTCGGGTACTGCTTTGTTTTCCTCCGAAGCGGAGTACGAAATCGCGATAACCATGCCGACGGAAAGGAAGTCCCACATCCATGAACTCCAGATGGTGGAAACCTCGTTCGTGAGCATCCTCCAGAGCTTTCCAAACGGCGAGTACGCCCGGGTATTGCAGTGCATACGTCTTTCGCATTCCTCCCGAAAACCAGAGGAAAGCATTGTCTCCTGAGTAAATGCATACAGAGCCGCCGATAATCTTTTCTTTGTAGCGGACAATAAATATTTTAGCTTGCTTTCCCTTGATGAGCATATTGTTCATGTGGCGGAAAAAGTCATTGGCAGGGAAATACCGGCGTATGCGGGAAGAGTAAACCTTATGCAGCATACGTGAAAAATCACGTATCTCGTCTGTGGTGTGCGCTTCTTCTACTTTGGCTCCATTTTTAAGCCCTTTTTTTATCTGGCGGAGACGTGACGGGCTGAAACGGTCTTCCGCTTTTTTCGAACTATGTAACGAATTGCGTACCCGTAACCAGTTGACCGGAAAATAGTCGTTGTTCCGGAAAGAACGGTAACCGAACATAGAGTTGTCCAGATTGCGGAATTCGATAAGGATACAGGTACGGGATGCCTCTTGCGTGAGATGTTCCAACATTTCGCCGAACACTTCTTCCTCTCTTTCCCTGATGTTCGGAAGCGAATCTTTCTGTTCGGCCGTAAATGTCTTTTCCAGGAATTCACCTTCTCCATATACCACACATTGTTTCACAAGACAGGAAGGAAGCCATTTTTTAGTTTTGCGGATCGCTGCCAAGAGCCGTGCCACAGGTTTTCCGTCTTCTGTTGCCACTATCAGTAAGGGCGAGTAACCGGGCGTTGCTTCGTATATTTGAAACAACTCCTTGGAATGGAATGTGTTATTTCCCGGCAGGTCAGGAATATCCTTTCCGTGGTAATATGTAGTTAGTTTAAGTGGCATGTGGGACAAATTTACACTTTTTATTTTTCATTCAACAAAAAAACGGAGATTTTGTTGGCGACCTTTAAAACGAACAGTCTATTTTTCTTGCGTAATATTTCTATTTTTTATCTGATTTTCGTTACTTTTGCGTATTGGCAAACACTTTAAAAGAAGCAATTTATGTTAGAAGAAATATTGGCTTACAACAAAAAATTCGTAGAGGACAAGGGATATGAAGCGTATATTACAAATAAGTATCCTGATAAGAAGATTGCTATTCTTTCCTGTATGGACACTCGTTTGACAGCTTTACTGCCTGCTGCGCTGGGAATTAAAAACGGCGATGTGAAAATGATAAAAAATGCGGGAGGCGTCATTTCCCATCCTTTCGGTAGTGTGATTCGTAGTCTGCTCGTGGCTATTTTTGAGTTGGGAGTGGAGGAAATTATGGTGATTGCGCACTCCGACTGCGGCGCTTGCCATATGCATAGCGAAGAAATGTTGGAGAAGATGAAGGCAAGGGGCATTAATCCTGATTATATCGACATGATGCGTTTTTGCGGGGTCGACTTTCATTCATGGCTGGACGGCTTCGAAGATACAGAGAAGTCGGTAAGAGGAACGGTTGATTTTATTGTGCATCATCCTTTGATTCCGGTGGATGTGAAGGTATACGGATTCATTATTGATTCTACAACCGGAGAATTGACGCGGATTGTGTGAAAAGGACAAAAAAAGAAGGCAACTCTTTGTCAGTTGCCTTTATCTTTTTACGGTTATATACTTTCTTTGACTGGTGCACCCTTTTGTGACAAATAGGGTGTCCGTACATCTCAATTTCCGCCTCACGGCTTGCTTTACGATTCGCTTTAATGTAATCGTCCTGTGTAATTCGCTTTTTCATGATGATATTGTTTATCGTTGCAAAGATACTGTTTTTATTTCCTATTACGCTCGGTTTGCACTATCTTTGCATACATTAATTAAATGAAACCGGAAATAATATGGAAAATTTCAGTGAATTGATAAAGAATCGTCGCAGTATGCGCAAGTTCACCGATGAAGAACTGACACAGGATGAGGTTGTAACATTGATGAAAGCAGCTTTGATGTCACCTTCTTCCAAGCGCAGCAATAGCTGGCAGTTTGTAGTGATTGATGATAAGGAAATGCTGAAAGAATTGTCTCATTGCAAGGAACAGGCTTCTTCTTTTATTGCAGATGCGGCTTTGGCTATTGTGGTAATGGCTGACCCGTTGGCAAGCGATGTATGGATTGAAGATGCTGCTATTGCTTCTATTCTGATACAGTTGCAGGCGGAAGACCTCGGGTTGGGCAGTTGCTGGGTGCAGGTACGTGAGCGTTTCACGGCAACCGGAATGCCTTCCGACGAGTTTGTGCATGGAATTCTTGATATACCTTTGCAGCTTCAGGTACTTTCTGTCATTGCGGTCGGCCATAAGGGGATGGAACGCAAACCTTTCAATGAAGAACATCTCCAATGGGAGAAAATCCATATCAATAAGTTCGGAGGAAAATAACAATGGGAGCTGCCAAAGCAAATAATAGTAAAGATACTTATCTCGCGACTGCCGTTACCTTTATGGTGATCGGTGCACTTTTTCTGATTGATAAACTGATTCATTTTTCTTCTATCGGTTTGCCCTGGGTGATGAATAAGGATAATATGTTGCTGTATGCTGCTGCCTGTTTCCTTATTTTCAAACGCGATAAATCAATAGGTCTTGTGTTGCTGGGACTTTGGCTGGTGATGAATATCGGTTTGGTGATGTCATTGCTTGGTTCATTGTCCGGTTATTTGTTGCCATTGACATTGCTTATCATCGGTATAATCTTATATTGGTTTGCAAAACGCTGAAAAAACGATGAAAAGAAGTATAGAAGATACCCCGGTTGTATTTATCGGTGCCGGAAACCTGGCTACCAATTTGGCAAAAGCACTTTACTACAAAGGTTTTCGCATTGTGCAAGTATATAGCCGGACAGAAGAGTCCGCCCGTGCGCTGGCGGAGAAAGTAGAGGCGGATTATACGACTGACTTACAGGAAATATCAAAAGACGCCAAACTCTATATCGTATCCCTGAAAGATGCGGCTTTTGTAGAATTATTGCCGCAGATAACGGAAGGTAAACAAAAATCTTTACTAGTTCATACGGCGGGGAGCATCCCTATGAGTGTCTGGGAAGGTCATGCAGAACGTTATGGAGTATTTTATCCGATGCAGACATTCAGTAAACAGCGTGAAGTTGACTTTCAGGAAGTGCCTTTCTTTATTGAAGCGAAAAGGGCGGAGGATACGGAACTATTGAAAGCGATTGCCTCGACCCTCTCTGAGAAAGTGTACGAAGCTGATTCAGAACAACGCAAAAGCCTTCATTTGGCAGCCGTCTTTATCTGTAATTTCACAAATCACATGTATGCGCTGGCTGCCGATTTGCTCGAAAAATATAATTTACCTTTCGAAGTGATGCTTCCGTTGATTGATGAGACTGCACGTAAAGTACACGAACTGGCTCCGCGTGATGCGCAGACCGGACCGGCTGTACGCTACGATGAAAATGTGATGAGTAATCATCTTGCGATGTTGGTGGACTCTCCGGCGTTGCAGGAAATTTATAAATTAATGAGTAAGAGTATCCATGAGCACCATAAATTATGATTTATCACGCATCAAGGCACTGGCTTTTGATGTGGACGGTGTGTTGAGTTCGACAACCGTACCGTTGCATCCTTCCGGGGAACCGATGCGTACTGTGAATATCAAGGACGGATATGCCATTCAATTGGCAGTGAAAAAGGGGATCCGTATTGCTATCATTACCGGTGGGCGGACGGAGGCCGTCCGTATCCGTTTTGCCGGACTGGGCGTGACGGACTTATACATGGGTTCTGCGGTGAAAATACACGACTATCGTGCTTTCCGTGATAAGTATGGACTTGCTGATGATGAAATCCTGTATATGGGGGATGATGTGCCCGATATAGAAGTAATGCGTGAATGTGGCTTGCCTTGTTGTCCGAAAGATGCCGTACCGGAAGTAAAAGCGGTGGCGAAATACATTTCTTATGCGGAGGGGGGGCATGGCTGCGGACGCGATGTAGTGGAGCAAGTCCTGAAAGCTCATGGAATATGGTTGACGGATGATGCCTTCGGCTGGTAAGAGAACTGTCAATTGTAAATCATTCAATTTTTTAATCGTAACTAAAATCATGCTTAGCAATTTAAAGAAATATCAGCTTATATTGGCTTCCAATTCTCCCCGTCGGAAAGAATTAATGTCTGGGTTGGGAGTGGAATATGTCGTCAGGACATTGCCTGACGTGGATGAATCATATCCTGAAACTTTGGTGGGAGCTGCAATTCCCGAATATATATCGCGTAAAAAAGCGGATGCTTATCGTTCTATGATGAAGCCCGGCGAGTTATTGATTACGGCCGATACCATTGTATGGCTGGAGGGGAAAGTGCTCGGTAAGCCGGAAGGTAGGGAAGGAGCGGTGGAAATGCTGCGTGCTCTTTCCGGGAAGTCGCATCAGGTTTTCACAGGTGTCTGTCTAACGACAACCGAATGGCAGAAAAGCTTCACGGCAGCTTCCGATGTGCTGTTTGATGTACTGTCCGAAGACGAAATCCAGTACTATGTTGACCGTTATCAGCCAATGGATAAAGCAGGAGCCTATGGTGTTCAGGAATGGATCGGATATATTGGAGTGAAGTCTATTTCCGGTAGCTTCTATAATATAATGGGACTCCCCATACAGAAGTTGTATGGGGAGTTGAAAAAGTTATAATAAATCCAGCATTAACGGAATATCCTCTTCTCGAATACCTTGTTTGAGAAGGGGTTCTTCGTCTTTATGAAACATTTCGAGGAATCTTTCTCGCGTTCCACAGGCTGTAATTGCCTTTCCATAGAGAACAGCCGCTTTCTGAATATTTCCCATTACCCAGGCAACATGTCCTGCATTCATATAATCAATAGCTAACGGTTTATGCTCGATGATCTTTTCATAATACTTCATCGCCTGCTCATACTTCAAGCTGATGAATGAACACCAGCCGATACCGCGCCATGCTTTCACACAGTTACTCTCGATAAAATCCAGTTTGAAGAAATAGTTCAGTGCTTCTTCATACTGCCCGAGTTCGGCCAGGCAACTACCGATATAGAAAACTGCAGTTGAAGCTTCAGGGGTAGCTTCTTCCACCTTTTTATAATAAGCAAGGGCTGCCTCATAATTCCGGTTCAGCCGATAGCAGGTAGCCAGGTGACGGTTATTCCATATATTATCCGGTTTCAGCGTATCAGCTTTTAGATAGGCTTCGATAGCTTCCGCATATCTTTTTCTTTTTTGCAGAGCATATCCGAATTTTTGGTAATATTCTGCACCTTCTCCCTCAAATCCTCCGATTTCAATCAATTCTTTATAAATGTCGATAGCCTCATCCCAACGTTCCTTTGAAAGATAAAAATCAGCAATAGGAAACAATTCTTCTTCACAATATAGTAGATTGTCGAGTGCGGGAACATGATGAAGGTCGAGTTTTTCTTTGAAAATATCACGAAATTCATTCCGGCGAACACTAAGTTTGAAGAAACGGTACAGGTCGTGCAGGTATTGATTGCTCGCTGTTCCCGGGCGTGCGTTGAATTTCTTCATAGTTTCGGCGTTCGACTTTTCCGCCAGTTCTGCTACCTGCTGTTCGTTGAGTTGGCTCAACATCATTTCCTGTTGCATTTTAGGCAGTTGGTGAATGGTGAAAAAGAGCGAATATTTATCGCTATTACTGAAAAAGCCCGATTGGAGAATTAAGTCAAGCAAACTGCTTCCTTCGTTCCCTACTTGTTTCAGTGCCTTGAGTACATTGGACTGTTGCTTGCTGAACGGATAAAACCAGTTCTGTACCTCACGAAAAAACGGATAACTTTTCAGAGAAGAAAAAGTGCTCATATACACATCGGCTCCTTCCAGCTGGAGTTCGTTCATTTCGCGCAGTTTGTCTCCCAGTCCGGATTGTTCGAAGGCATCTTCCCAGTCCGGGTTCTTGTCATCGTTTTCTTCATCGTTTTCCTCAAAACCGAATCTAATGTTCTTCATGGAAGAAACATTTTTCAGCATCTCGGGAATAATCTCTTCCCTCATCTTCTTATCAATCTTTTCCGTTTCCTGACATAACAGCATTTGGCGGTAGATACGGGCAACATCTTCCCGGAAAGAAGGAATTTCGTCCATAAGGTCGACCCTCTTGATAAGTTCTGGGTAATAAAGAAGCCGGGTTCTGTGAATGTAGAAGATGAATATGACACCAACCAATGCCCGTTGGCTGACATTGACATCTTTATGACGGTAAGCATCCAGCAGCCACATGATTTTACGTAAGTCAAAACATTCCATTACGCTCAGTGTGACAGCACTGACAAATAAACATAAGTCGTCGGGTAAAAGCAATTCCGAACCCAACATGGATTTTGCGTCTTCTTCGTCTTCAGAAGTCCACGAACTGTTTGTCCATGTTCTTACAAACATGAATTTAAGAGTGTTCTCATGCCGTTGCAGCACTTCATCCATTTTAGCATCGGAGAGTAATCCGCTGATTGCTAAGTCATCATTAAAAGATTCAAGTATATGAAGTATTTTTTTTAGGCCATATTCTGCCAAATCTGCCGGTTCGGGTGTACGACGTACTTCGTGATAATATTTTGATGAAGCGTTGTCCAGCATGAGTAGGCGTGACTGGTCGGCAATACTCCATGTGTCCGCCACCAACTTTTGGTATAGGTTCCACCGCTCGGGATCGTTGGCTCCCTGTTTCATGTATTCCAACATATACTTGTAAGAAGTCTGCAATTGTTCCAGACGGGTACGTAAATCCCAGTCGGGACATTGCCAAAGCAACGATTCCAGCTGCATCAAGGCCTCCTTGAGTCTTTTTTCTTCAAGTAAGGTACGTATATATGCGTATTGTTCATTAATCGTTTTCTCGTTCATCATAATTCAATTATTTGTTTTTTCCAATCCAGGTCAGGCGTTTCCATAAACCTTCGAAGGGACCATGTTTATGGTGACGGAGCCACCACGAACAAAATACCATTTGTAATATAACAAAAAGAATGCCAAAAAAGAAACTATAAGTGATTCCTAAATAGCGTCCCAGTTCGAATCCCCAATGATAGAACAAAAGAGAGCCGAAAATTGATTGCCCCAAATAGTTAGTTAAACTCATTTTACCATAAGATGTGAAACGCATGAAAAAGCTGCGGTCCTTTACGTGATAGAAGGTGAGCAGCAATCCTGTTACCAATAACACCATAAAACTAAGACTGCTGAATGAGCTTAGTATGAGCTGTAAGGGTACGATGATAGCACTTCTCTCGATAAATTCCGGTAACATATTGTTGAGCCCGTAGATAGGGAAGAAGCAGAGTAGGGCGATAGCCAGTGCTTTCAGCCACAGGCGCTCGTTCTGTTCGCTGTATAGGAAATATTTCCGGCGTCCGATAAGCATACCGAACAGGAATAATCCCGGAGTTTGCAGGATGCGTCCGTGTTCCAATGCCCAAGTCATGTTGGCAAGTTGTCCTTCCCACATATTCATGCGGATGGTTTCGAGGAAGGTTCCGTTCTTCTGTACATCGAAAGCTATGCCGAAATAATAACGTGCCAGACTTTCACCTGCCACATAGTCAGGATTACATAAAGCATAGATTAATTTTGCCCAGTCGATAGGTTGCAGGATCAGCAGGGTGGCAAAGATGACGACGATACGGTCGCTCATGCGGCAGAATATCGGAAGAATAATACCGAGGATAGCATACATGGTTAATATTTCTCCGGTAAAGAAAGCAGCATTGAACTGTCCGATGATAAAAAGGATAAATAGCCTCCATAGGAAACGGAGCCGGAAGTCCTTTCCTTTGCGTTGTTGATTATTATCCTGAATATAAAAACTAAAGCCGAAAAGTAGGGCGAATACTGCATACGCCTTATTACTGAACGTGAAGAATAATCCCCTCCAAATAGCTTGGTCGGTAAAGTTCATCCATTCAAAAGGTACTTTCTCCGGAAAAGAATAAAAATTGAAGTGTTCAATACTGTGTAAAAGGATGATTCCCATTACGGCAAGTCCTCTTAGTACGTCGGCCACGTCTACTCGGGCGTTGGGTTCGGCGATTTTGTGTTCCATGATTTCCAGTCTTTCTTTTATAGGTTTATTATATGATGATTCTCCATAATACTTGCTACTTAAAATCTGACCTGTACCTGTGCCTGTATCAGGTTAGAATCTTTCTGTCCGTTTCCCTTTTTGTCACAAAAAGTGTATTGTGCCTGCAAGCGGCATCTGGGGTAGAACCAGTATTGCACGCCGGCAATGTAATTGTTTTGTTTGAAATCTGCCGCTTTATTAGGATTAAAATAATCAAACGAAGCGATAAAGTCGAGGTTTCGTGCGAAACACACACTTCCTGTTGCATAGAATCCTTCACTTTTTACGTTCCGGTCCTTGCCGCCGAGATATTCGGTACGCAGATTGAAACGGGAAGTGGTAACAACCCCTCCTGCGCTCCAACGCTTTTTGGCATAGTTTTCTCCCGTTTTGATTCCGGTATATTCGGAATCGGCTATTGCGTGTCCGGTTCCCCGGATAAACGATCCGCCCACGGATAGCCATTCCAAGGGATAAATCATAAGATTCCCGACAACATCTTTCTGGCTGTTCTTATCCTTTGTATTTAGCCCTTGTCCGTTCATCACGGCAACTTTATATTGTAGGAAGTCGTGGAATAGTTTACCATGAATCATCATGCCGATGTCTCTACCCGAAGTCATGCCGTAACATTTGTCACTGCCACTGACGCCTGCCAGATAGCAGACGGATTGGGAATAACAGTTGATTAGCTCTACCGTAGTAGGAGATAATTCATTTTCAATCGTATAAGGAACTTTGAATTCTCCGATACGTGCGGTAAGTCCGGGAAGAAACTGATAATCTGTGTACACTTCGAGCAGCATACCACCGTTGTAAAAGTCGTACATAAAATCACAAGTCCAGCGTTTGGTAATTTTTCCGTGTGCCATGAAAATAATTCGTTTGATATCGAATGTATTGTCCGGTTTGGCTGCATCATCGTACGTATATCCCAACTGGGCATATCCGGCCAGGCTGATACGTTCTTTCAGTGTGTTGACAACTTGGTTCAGTGATGTTTTTTCTTGTGCAATAAGGGACTTTTGTATACCCGGCATGCTTGATAGCAAGATAATTGAAAGTAAGAGTGTTTTTCGCATGGGATTAATTTAGTTGTTATTGAATGGTGGTTGATACTGTGTGAATATAAGTTGTGTCTATCAGATTGCTTTCCGAGTACGTTTGGGGTATCCGGTGATTTGCTTTCAGCCACTGGGTTGCTTTTTCTATGGCTTCTGCCGAAGGTCGTGTTGCTTTCCGATAGGTAGGGAGGGCGATCAGTCCGGTTAGATTCTCCGGTACACCGATTTCCATTAATACTTGTTTCCACTCTGATTGCGGATGCATTTTTATATGGTTTACTCCCAAGTTATACCCCGTAATGAGCAGTTCGATTTCTTTTCGTTTCTCTTGGAGAGCTTTTCGGGAAAAAGCGGTGGCGATAAATTCAATTCCCAGTTCCTGCGTACTTATTAATGATTTGTTCTTGCTGTTCATGGCGATAGAAGCGGCAGGGTCAGGCAAGAAAGAAGCATCAATCTGGTTATACTGTAACATTTGCAGGCGGAGGGGAAGTTGACTGATTTCCGGTTTGTTTGTCTCTGCATACTTGATTCCCGCTTTGTTTAATAGTTGGTCGGTCGCATATTCGACAACGGTATTGCGGGATACGGCTATATTTTTCTCTATAAGTTGTTCCGGTTGGTTGATACGGCTTTCTTTAGAGACGATAAAGCAGAGATAGCCATCATTCTTAAAGATAAAGCCCAACTCCGTATGATGAATAGCTTGTAGTGTTATCGCACTAGGGTAATCAGTTACCATACCATCCATTTGTCCGGTTTGGAAAACGGCGTCACGGTCGTTGGCAGAATTGAATGGGAGAATAGTTAAGTCCAATCCTAATGAGTCATAAATACCTTCGGAGCGGGCAATGTAAAAAGGTAACCCTTCGAGTGTAGACATCATACCCAATGTGAGTGGTTTCAGTTCGGATAGAGGCAAAAAAAGACTATCTCCTTTTTTACTCTGACAGGAGCAAAGGAAGAAAAGGATGAAACAAAAGAGTAGTATCGGTCTTTTCATACCTCATTTTTATGAATGAGGGCAACTCTTTTCACAAAGAACTGCCCTCTTATTTAACCATTGTAAAAAAAATAGCTATTATAAATTTTCTTATTCTTGAATAGCAGCAATACCCGGAAGAACTTTTCCTTCGATGGCTTCAAGCAATGCACCACCACCGGTAGAAACATAAGAAACACCGCTAGCCAGACCGAACTTGTTAACACAAGCTACAGAGTCACCACCGCCAACGAGTGAGAATGCACCGTTCTTCGTTGCTTCAACGATTGCTTCACCTACTGCACGTGAACCGTGAGTAAAGTTATCGAATTCAAATACACCTGTCGGACCGTTCCAAAGGATAGTCTTAGACTCTTTGATAACGTTAGCGAAGATTTCTTCAGTTTTAGGACCGATATCAAGGCCTTCCCAACCATCAGGAATTTCGTCAACCGGACAGAATTTAGTATTTGCATCATTAGAGAAAGCGTCAGCAATTTTAGCGTCAACAGCCAATATCAGGTTCACACCTTTTTCTTTTGCTTTCTTCATCAAATCCAAAGCCAGGTCAAGTTTGTCGTCCTCACAGATAGAGATACCGATTTTGCCGCCCATAGCTTTAGTAAATGTATAAGTCATACCACCGGCGATGATTAGGTTGTCTACCTTGCTCAACAGGTTTTCGATGATTTCGATTTTAGAAGAAACTTTAGAACCACCCATGATAGCAGTGAACGGACGTTTGATGTCGTTCAATACTTTATCAACAGCCTTCACTTCTTTCTCCATTAAGTAACCGAACATCTTGTTGTTAACGTCAAAATATTTAGCGATCAATGCAGTAGAAGCGTGAGCGCGGTGAGCTGTACCGAACGCGTCGTTTACGTAACAGTCGGCATAAGAAGCCAATTTCTTGGTAAATTCTTTCTGGCTTTCTTTTACAGCTTTTTTAGCAGCCGCTTTTTCTTCGTCTGTTGCATCTTCTGCCAACCCTCTTGGTTTACCTTCTTCTTCAGCATAGAAGCGGAGGTTTTCGAGCAACAGAACTTCTCCCGGTTGCAGAGCGGCAGCTTTAACAGCAGCTTCTTCGCCCATGCAGTCGTTAGCGAACTGAACTTCAACACCCAGCAATTCAGACAGATGCTTGATGATATGTTTCAAAGAGAATTTATCGGCAACGCCTTTCGGACGGCCCAGGTGAGAGCCAATGATGATGCTTCCGCCGTCTGCCAGAATCTTCTTCAAAGTAGGAAGAGCTGCACGCATACGAGTGTCATCTGTAATGTTGAAGTTTTCGTCCAGGGGTACATTGAAGTCCACGCGAACAAATGCCTTTTTACCGGCAAAATTGAATTTGTCAATTGTCTGCATAATACTCTATTTTTATTTAAAAGTGTTTTAAAGATTTTCTTTTAGAACGCCTGCAAAGTTACTATTTATTTCGTTTCTCTGCTATTAAAACGTTATTTATTCTTGGCTTTTGGTGCCTCTTTCGTTACTTTATAGGTGTTACAGAAATATTTGCACATCATTTGCAAACCGCAGGTGTCACATTTTGGGGTGCGTGCCTGGCAAACATAACGGCCGTGCAGGATAAGCCAGTGGTGTGCTATGGGAACCAGTTTCTCCGGGATATTCTTCATCAGTTCCTTTTCCACACTGAACGGGGTGGTACAACTGTCCGGTACTAGTCCGATGCGGTGACTGACGCGGAACACATGGGTATCCACTGCCATTGCCGCTTTATGAAATACAACCGATTGTATTACATTGGCTGTTTTCCTTCCTACACCGGGCAATTTTATTAAATCTTCCATATTGTCGGGAACTTGACTATTAAACTCATTTACCAACATTTTAGCCATGCCGACCAAATGTTTAGCTTTATTGTTCGGATAAGATACACTCCGGATATATTCGAATACCACTTCCGGGGTGGTAGCCGCCAACGCTTCCGGAGTAGGAAAATCCCGATACAAAGGCGGAGTGATGATATTCACCCGTTTATCCGTACATTGTGCGGAAAGGATAACAGCAATCAGTAGTTCGTACGGATTGTTGTAATGCAGTTCTGTTTCGGCTACTGGCACATTTTCCTGAAACCAAGCGATTACTTTCTCATAACGTTCTTTCTTTCTCATCGTAATTTGTTTTTATGATAATGAGGCGTTACTTTAATTTTGAAATAAATGGCGGAGACTACCGTCAGACAGGCACCGAAAAGGTAGGCTTTGTCAAACGTGCTGATTTCGGCGATATATCCTCCCGTCAGCATACCGATACCGATTCCCACATCCCAGGAGGTCAGGTAAGTGGAAGTTGCCGTTCCTCGCTGACTGTTGGGGGCAAGGTTGACGAACAAGGTATTGAAAGCCGGAAACATGATTCCGAATCCGATGCCCATTAATAAAGCGATTCCGAAAAACAGAATCGTACAGGCTGTGTCGCTCCATTGAATCAGATACACGCAGCCTGCGAGCAGGAAGAAGCTGAACACTACTAAATATAATCCCGCTGCTATCACTTGTGTGATTCTTCCTCGATCTACCAGCTTTCCCGAAAAGATACGGGAGATAGCCATGCCGACTGCCATAAAGGTAAAGAAGAATCCGGTTTGTGTGTGTAGTCCTATCTGTCGGGCATACATAGCGACATAGTTGGTTGTCATCCCATAAGGAATGGAAAGTAGCAACAAGCTAAGTCCCGCAGGCATTCCTTTCAGCAAGATAAAACGATCGAGCGAAATCGGCTCACGCTTTACAGGAGGCTTATAAGGTGTCTTTACTAGACTGGCTGATAAAAATCCTAATATACATGCCCCGAATGCGTAACAGAATATTGTTGCAAATGAGACTCCGGCGTCATGCAGAAAAAGTCCGAACATCGGTCCGATAGACATTGCCGTATTATTGGTTAGACCATAATATCCCAATCCTTCCCCTCTGCGCGAAGAAGGCATAATGTCGATTACTACTGTATTTCCGCCTACGGTAACCATTCCGAAAGAGACACCGTGAATGATGCGGAACATAATAAATAAGGTAAGAGAACCTGCAATCAGATATCCGCCGAACATCATCATAAATATGAAATATGCGAAAAGATAGAGAGGTTTACGGGCAAAGGTATCGAGCAGATAACCGGAAAATGGGCGGATACAGAGTGCTGCTACCGTATAGCAGGAAAGAACAATACCAATAGTAGAATTTCCCGCCTGGAAGAACTCGGACAGATAGAACGGCAAAACAGGGATTAGCAACCAAAAACCGAAGTAGAGCAAAAAGTTGGCTGCCAAGATGAAACAATAACTGGAAGTAATGAGTCTATCCTTCATAATTGGAGAAGTTAAGAATGGAGAGTTGAGAGTTAAGGGTTAGCTACATTATTCTGCATAGCCACTCTCAATTCTCAACTCTCAACTCTCAACCTGTTTTTAGTATGCGCTCTCGAATTCTTTCAAGAAGCGTGTGTCGTTTTCGGAGAACATACGGAGGTCTTTCACCTGATATTTCAGGTTTGTGATACGTTCGATACCCATACCGAGAGCATAACCGCTGTATACTTTGCTGTCAATGCCGTTGGATTCAAGTACGTTCGGGTCTACCATACCACAACCGAGGATTTCCACCCAACCGGTATGCTTGCAGAACGGGCAACCTTTACCACCGCAGATGTTACAACTGATATCCATTTCAGCACTGGGTTCTGTAAAGGGGAAGTATGACGGACGCAGGCGAATCTTAGTATCTGCACCGAACATCTCTTTAGCGAAAAGCAGCAATACCTGTTTCAAGTCGGTGAATGATACGTCTTTGTCTACATACAGAGCTTCTACCTGGTGGAAGAAACAGTGCGCACGGTAGCTGATTGCTTCGTTACGGTATACACGTCCCGGACAGATGATGCGGATAGGAGGCTGTGACGTTTCCATAACGCGGGTCTGTACGGAAGAAGTATGTGTACGCAATACAACATCCGGGTGAGCCTCGATGAAGAAAGTATCCTGCATATCGCGTGCCGGATGGTCTTCGGCAAAGTTCAGTGCCGAGAATACGTGCCAGTCATCTTCTATTTCCGGTCCTTCAGCGATGCTGAATCCCAAACGGGCGAAGATGTCGATAATTTCATTTTTTACAATGGTAAGCGGGTGACGTGTACCGAGTTCGACGGGATAAGCCGAGCGTGTCAAATCCAATCCGTCACAACCGTTGTCTTGACTTTCAAACTGTTCTTTCAGTGCGTTGATTTTATCCTGCGCTTTTGTTTTCAGTTCATTCAGTCTCATGCCGACTTCTTTTTTCTGTTCGGCAGCTACGTTACGGAAATCCGCCATCAAATCGTTAATGGCTCCCTTCTTACTCAGGTATTTGATGCGGAGAGCTTCGAGTTCTTCGGCATTGGAGGCGTGCAAAGCTTCCACCTCTTTCAGAAGTTGTTCAATCTTAGCTATCATATTTTTGATGTATTGTTATTCAGTTTCTTAGTAAAAACCGTGCAAAGATATAATTTTATCACGAACCATCGAAATAATTTGTATCTTTGTTGCCGATACGCATTGAAAATCCGGCAACTTATGAAAAAGATTGTTTTCTTTATTCTACTTTTGACCTTATCTTTTCGTCTTACGGCACAGATTGATTATCTGGAGCCGGTGAAACCTTTCACTACTTACACAGGCGAATTGGGCGAATATTATCGCAATGTATTTTCTTTATTGAACACAGGCTTTCAGCAACAACCGTATGCTCGTTTTGTAGCAATTCCTTCTTTCTCGCCCGAGTATGCCATGTCGGTAGAGAAGAAGGGTGGGCGTTATTGTTTGGTTTCGAACACATTGTCGCGTACCTATTGGCAAGCAGAGAAAGGAACAGTGACGGTAGATACGAGAACGGTGGTTATCAGTTCGTCCCTTTATCAGTCTTTGGGTGCCATTTTTCGTACGGTGACGAGTCAGGTGCAGGATTTGGACGGTTCTACGGCAGGTTTGGACGGAGTCGTTTATTATTTCACTTCGACGGATGCGAAAGGTACAAATCAGATGGGACGTAAGTGGTCCCCGAAAAAAGGTTCTTTAATGGATCGTCTTGTGTTGGTCTGTCAGTCGGCTTATATGTTATCCAGAGGAGAAGATATTTCGGAACAGGCGGTGGCGGAAGAAGCTGCTGCTTTATTGAAGGAGTTGCAACAGCGCACTAAGGAGCAACCGGATGCTTATAAGAAACCGATGTATGTCGGAATTTATCAGGTGGGGCCTCAGCAGAGGTCGCTTTCCGGTAAACAGATAGAAGAACTTGCTCATTTGTCCGGCACTACTCCGGAAGAATATATTGCAGATCAAATGGTTTATCCGGCAAATCTTTTAGCCAAGAATATATCGGGATATGCTTTGTGTGAGTTTACGATTGATAAGGAAGGAGTGATTCTGCGTCCTCATATTTTGAAAGCTACTCATTCCGAGTTTGCCGAGGAGGCTCTTCGTATTGTAAAGGGAATGCCGAAATGGTCGCCGGCACTGGCGGGAGGAAAGCCGACGGATAGTAACTATACGCTTTATATTCCTTTCCGTCCAAAGTTATATAAGCCATAGGAAAATGCGTTTACGTTCCTTTCAGGAGATAAGCATTTGAAAAACATTTAGTTTTATGAAGAGTTATTTATTTACCATATTTCATTGTTGCAAAACGAATTATCCTCAATTTATATTTGTTTACGAATACGGCCAACAAATTAAAAAACATAGAAAGTAAGATAATACATATAATAGCGGCAAAGACATAGGTGGTATCGTATAAGCCACTTGCTTTTAGAATGATATATCCTAAACCAGCTTCAGAGGCTATAAATTCGCCAATGAATGCTCCCAAAACACAGAAGCCGGCATTCAGTTTGAGTGATTGGATAACCCAATCCAGTGAGGCTGGGAATGAGAGCATCCAAAAGCGTTGTTTGTTGGTAGCATGATTGATTTTGAAAAAAGTATCGTCACTTTCAGAGATTTTGCTTGCTCCTTCATAGGTTTGAAAAGCAGTAATAAAAACAGTAGAGAGGAATGCCAATACAATTTTCATTTTCAATCCGGTTCCAAACCAAATAATCATTAGAGGAGCCAATGCGAAAGTAGGAATTGAACTAAGTGCTATTATATAAGGATGAGTTATTTTCGAGCATTTTGGAGAATAGACTAAAATAAAACCTATAATACATCCAATGAATAGCCCAAACAGCAATCCGACAAATGATTCATAAGCAGTTATGAATGTATGATATGGCAGGTCGCCAGATACCGTTTTCTCATATAACAATGTTATTATTCTCACAGGGGAAGAAAACATGGTTGAAAAGCCTGACTGAAATTTAGCATATGCTTCCCAAGCAATCAGTAAAACAGCCAATGGTACCCATTGTAATATTTTATTTCTCATATTTCAAATTCTCAACGATTTCAAAAAAAAGTTTTTTATATTCGCTTGTGTCTATTCTTTCGTCAGGGGAAAGTGAGCAATATTCTTTAGCGGGCTTTATTTCTAATAACTCAGTTGGACTTCTCATAATTAGAATACGGTCGCTTAAAAGCAATGCCTGATCAATATTATGGGTGATAAAGATCATTGTTTTATTACTCTTGATGAGATATTCCCATATATAGAGTTTAATACTGTTCAGTGCATTAATATCAATGGCGTTAAAAGGTTCATCAAGCAGAAATAATGAAGCGTCGGTGAGTAGAGTTTGTAACAATCCGATCCGTTGTTTCATTCCTCCGGAGAGTTCTTTGGGGAACTTGTTTAGAGCTTCCGTTTCTATGTTGAATAAGTCTAGTATTTCTTTGGCAGCCTGCTTCTGTATGTTGTCAACAGGTATTCCCCGTAGTTCACAAGCAAGAAAAGTGTTTTCCCACGCTGTCCTATAAGGCAATAATGTGACATCCTGCATCAAATAGGCTATATTCTTATCCGATTTCTTGATTTCTCCTTTAGAAGGTAGTAAAACTCCGGCAATAAGATTCAGCAATGTCGTTTTTCCGCAACCGCTATTGCCGACAATAGATACAATATCTCCTCTATCAATATAAAGATTTAAATTAGAAAATACTGTATGTTTGTTATTGTAGGCAAACCCTACATTTTGTAGTTCAATCATCATAACGACTCGTTTTTTTCAACTTAGGGAATACCCCCAGACTAGTTAGGATACCCCATATTAAAGATAATGCACCAAATATTAAACCGACATTCGATATGTAATCATGATTATTGTTATAAAAAGTCTGGTATACCACATACCCTACAACACATACAAATAAAATAAAGCACAGGATATACCAAAAATCCTTTTTCATGAAAAACAAAATCTTATTCTTCAGTTTTCTGATCAAATGATATGGTATTTCTTTGTCAAAAGTATTGCAATCTACTCCAAAATCCTCAACAATCTTTCTTTCTGCAGTGTGTGCAGGATTTTTGAAGAACATTTTTTGATATATACCTGCAACATATGCTTCATTCTCATTGGGTCTGGTTGGCGAGTTGTGCTCCCTCATATATTCAAATATATTTATCCCATGCGAAAGGTAATAATTTACTGTTTTTTTCCAATCAGAAAATGAGATATCGGTAGTCATCGGATATAGATGATCACTGTTAATAATTGATATAATGATTTCTGTTTTTTCTTTTTGAATATTTTCGTCAGGCATCCGATAACTATCAATCTCATCACTGATTTTATAACATACTTCTGTGGCTATTTCAGGTGATGAATATATAATAAAAATGGCTTTCTGAATAGCCTCCAAGACAAGTGCCAGCATGTCCTCGTACTGCTTACATATATATCTGCTGGTTATAATAGTTGTAGCTATGCTTTCATCATTATTATTCGCCATATGGCTGTAAATACAAATTTTGTTCTCAATATATTTTCTTGCCATTAAATTTAAGTCACCCGTCAGAGCTATGGATTCGGAATCATTAATGCATTTCTCTATTTCTTCGGAAAAATCAACAGGTTTGATTTTATAATTGTTTTTATTTAATAGTTGAGAACAGCAAGAGTTGGCAGTAATGTATGAACTATTAGGTGTATAAAGACGTTTGGCTTTTAATTCCTTAATATCCATAAACCCATTATGCGAATTATTATCTAATTCCTCATTATAGGGACAAATAACCCAAAAAGGCAATTTGTTTATCAATTTGCCTATAACTTTTATATCTGTTTTGTTATCAAAACTTTTATGTTGCCGCAATATAGAAGTCGGGTCTGAAATAGCAATTGCTATTTCGTCTAATTTGCATTTACGTGCATTCCTGTTAAAATCCAACATACTGTCAATAGCGTCATCATCGCCATCACAAATGCGAAACTCTATATCATCCTTTATTCTCTTTGCCTCAAATACAGATTTAAAAATACCTTTTTCTTTTGCCAGAAAAAGAGGAAGGTACATATATGTTTTTGCGGCTAACATAAATATGATTTTCATATTCAATAACTTTTTTGTCAACGTGCTTTTTCAGCGAAATTCATATCTAATACACTTTCTATATTATCCAATGATTTTAAATCTCCCATACGGTGACGTAATGCAACGGCTTGTTTCCAAGCTTCCGGTGAGATTACTGCGTTTTGAGGTAATGTGTTTGAGTCTACCATGCGTTTGATGGCCTGTGCTATTATATTCTTATTCACATCAGGGTATAGTTCTGCCATATAGTAAGCGGCACTATCAGGATACTCATGTGCAAATTTTTCAGCTTTGGTAATAGCATTGATAAAATGCTGGACTATTTCAGGTTTTTCATCGATAGTCTTTTTACTTGTTGTGATACCTGTGAAGGTAAAATCCGGATATTTATCAGCAAAAGAATAAACGACCTTTGCTCCATTGGCTACCGCTATTGAAACATTCGGTTCCAATTCAAGGGCGATATCAGCATTGCCGGTATCAAGCATAGGTAATAAAGTTCCAAATGCACCTTGTCTGATATTTGTAGGCAAATTAGCTTCTTTGAACATTTCAGTTTGAACTGTATATGCTGTAGAAGGAGCAGAGAAGGTAGCTACGCTGTAAGGAGCTAACATCGCGGCATTCGTAATTTGAGGAACATTGGGATTTTTTGTCAGAGCCCAAAAGGGAACACTGTTGACAATACTTCCTATCACACATCCATCTATTCCTTGTTCCTTAGCAATAGCAACAAAAGTAGGATCTGCAATACCAAATAAAGCGGAACCACCAATTACCGCTGCATAGGTTTTATCGTCCCCTCCAGTGTTTATCAGATCAACTTTCAAACCTTCTTCTTTGAAAAATCCTTTGGTATTTGCCAAATATAGAGGTATATATATGAATACATCTCCAAACTGTGCAACTTTAATTGTTTCTAATTCTGATTTATTGGTATGACATGCTGAAAGAAATATAATCAGCACTGACAGATAATAATATACACTTTTCATAATTGATTATTTTTATATTTCTAAAAGCATAAGTGGTGGATATCTAATTCCATGTCGAAAATATAAAGACATTAGTTAACTACAGACATTATAGTTGTATAAATAAAAGCACGGACTTTCACAAGCCCGAGCATTTATATTCTTAAAAACATCTCCTTGTCTTGGGGAAATAAGGGACTAGTAAATTGCTTTCTAGTACGATAAGTGAGATGCATTAAGAGCAGAAAAGGGATGCCCGTGGGAAATAAGGGAGGCATCCCTTCCAAGAGACAAACATTTGAAAATATACTTTCACAAGCATAATTTTCAGTTGATCTCTCAGTATATTTCTTTTAAAGAATTTATTGTCTCGTATAATAAAACTTGTAAAGAGAAGGCATCTCTAGTCTCAAAGAGAATTAGGATGCCTCTCAATTATAAGTTATTTACTCAGTAGGAGTATTTAGATCCATTACCTTGACATAGATTATTGCCTTTTTCGTTCTACCCCATTTGTCAAGAATATTAATACTTACTTGACAAGGAACAGCCTCAGCGATTATTGCAGCATCAGCCTTCTTAGATATAGTAATTTTATTACTATTATCTGGTTCTTCACTTGTAAATGCTTCACTAACTGTCAGATAAGTTTTTGCATTTTCATCCGGTTCAACAGTAACCTTCTTGATTTTATTGCTGCTGAATGTATAAGTATTACCAGAAGCATCAAGTCTTTCGAAATCATCTTCTAATATCTCTATTTCAGTAGCATTTCCTTTGATTATATACGGATTATCTTTTGTTCCTATAACAACTTCATTTTCATCTTCTTTCGTATACTTGAAACTACCTTCATAGATTTCAGATAATATTGTCAGATTAAATTTATCTGTAATAGCATTCAAACGATTATTTCCGAACGGTGCATAAGACACAGTAATATCACGGCCTGTATAAGCACCACCCCAATTTTGATCTTTTGCTTGGTCAGAAACATAAGGGAATACCTTAATTTCTGATTTCTTTGTTGGAGTGTTATTTACTTCCTCAGTAAGCCATGCAGGAGCATATTCCTTGTTCTTGTTGTTCAGTCTATAAGGCTTATCTTCTGTAAATGTGATATTATCTTTATACTCTTTTGTTATAGAACCGTCTTGATACAATGTATAAAGATCGAAGCTAATTTTTGTAGCATCAGCATTATTATCAAGTGCAACAGCAGCAGGTACTGTACCGTAAGCTTTGGCAATATTACCTGCAAAGAAGTAACCGGTTGCACGCTTAAAGACGAATAATTTATCATTCTGCTGATCTACAGTAATCTTGAATGTCGTTTCATATAAGAATTCATTACCTAAGCTGGTACTAGAGTTAGCGTTCTTGAATTGAACTGTTGCAGTATGAGGTACAGCAGCAACTGTTGCAGGTGTGAATGTAGCTTCGATTACAAACTTAGTAATCTTATCTTTATCACTACTCAAATTAGAGACTTTCTTGTTGTTTTTATCCAGACCTACCAATGCCAATTCAATGCCATCTTGGTATTCTTCCTCTACTCCATTGATTGTTATCTTACCGTCAGTATAAGCAATAGATGTTTTTATAGGACTGCTTAAGTCGACTTTTTCTTTGATAACATCTACTGATGGACCAACAATTTCAGAAGTAGCTGTAACCTTTTTACCATCTACAACCCAAGTCATATCCTTGATCTCAGCTTTTTCAACCTTATATTGGAATGTCAAAGTCACCTTCTGTTCCTTTACTTCTCCAGCAACAGTAAGATAGTGAACGGTAACTTCTGCTTCAGTTTCTTTATTCGCTTTAATTGTATTAAGATCTTTCTTGAACTCTATATTTTCATTTTTAGCAACTTCATAATAGTAAGCTACCACATTATCCAATTGACTGCCGAACAGTTCATCCAATTTATAGGTTTCTTGATAAGTCAAGGTTTCGCTAGGACCAGAAATAGATACTTCCGGTTGGTCACTATCTGTAGTAGCTTTAGCCTTAACCTCTACGTCATATCCGGAAATGATTTCATTACCCCATGCATCTTTTGTTGTAAGAGCATAAGCAGTATTCTGCTTCAAAGCCTCCAATTCTGTATCAGTTACTCCTTCTGCAAATCTGAGAGTCAAATCATAAACGCCTTTGTTAGCAGTAGGTTCTTTTTCTGGGTCTGCTACACGAGTCAAAGCATCTACACTAAAATTATCTGCAATATTAGCTACAACAAAGCTAGTATTACCTTTAGAATCTGTCAGACCGATTTCGTAAGCCTGAATATCTGCAGCTTTCAGATTCACCGGATTAATCAAAGCGTGAATCTTACTACCACCTCTGGCAATAAGTAAATCACCTGCTTTCTTAAATTTATCATTTCCATTAAATTTGATGTCTGCGGTTGCTTTATGATAATACAGAGTCGCTTCAGCTTGTGTAGAGCTTAAATCAACAGTACCTTCCGCTGTTACACCGAGCACACTCATACCAGTGATACGAGCAGATTTCGGCATAGAAACCTTTTCCCATTCTCCTGTTTCCTTATTGAGAATATTCAATACCCAAACCAATGGATTGCTAGCATCAGCACTTACATAGATATCTGTAGCAGCTTTAACATTTGTTTTTTTAGGTTCTCCGGCTTCCGCATCCCAAACCATCCAATATCCGTCTTCAGAAATTTGCGGTGCATATCCATCTTTACCCGGAGTTCCTACTCCCGCATCACCTTTTTTACCTTCAGCACAAATACCTAGGTCCCTGTCATTGACAATCCAGTTCTTTGTTACCGGATCAATCTTGATTGTCGTTGGAGTAGCATCCTTACCGCTTGTGATAGAATAACTTTTATTATCATTAAAAGTTATCTTAAATCCACCGGTAATGTCTTCAACATTAGTTACCCATTTACCTTCTTTTACAAAACTCTGCAACTTGGCGATGTCGGCTTTGTTTGCGTCAATCTGTGTTTGTAGATTGTCGATGTCATCATCGTAGTCCTTACAGCCTACATAGGTGACAGTAGAAAGTGCCAACGCCCCGAAGAACATCACTTTTACAAATTTTCTTTTCATAACTACTTAAAAATTACATTAATAATATATTATTAAACACTAAGTTTCAATAATAGACAACCCGTTACTTTGTAGGTAACGGGGAAACCTTTGTTCCTGCTCTTTTGGAGTAGTCAATACAGAAAAATGATACGATAGATTATGAAAGTTCTTTACCCCTGCTTCTGACGAGCGGCAGAGGGGAGGGAAATCTTATGCAATATTTAGAAGTTAACAAAGCCCTAATACAAAGAATCCACGTGTTTTATCTGTCCTAGTTCCGCTTTTGAGTAGTTTATTGGAAAAAATGTTTGATTTCGTTTGGTTGTTTTAAGAAATATGCTCATATTTGCACCGGAATTTCTCCCCGTTACCTACAAAGTAACAGGATAATAATCAGGTATTTAATCCTATTACTGAGCGCTTTATAAAATCGAGAACTTGTTTATTTGCTTCATCAATTTTTTTGCTTCGGAAAGGCTTGAGGTATGTTTCCGTTACAGTGATGGACGAATGTCCCATAGCTTCGGAAATAATACCCGGATGAATTTCGCAATAATAAGCCGTCGTAGCCCAAGTGTGGCGGGCGGTGTACGAACTCAACTTATCACCCAATCCTAATAACTCTCCCAACAACATTAGTTGTTGATTAAAGCTACGCAACGCCAACTGATATTCACGATACGCCTCTTTCGTTCCTTCTCGGCTTTCCAAAAATGGAAAGAGATAAGGAGAAGAAGAATCACGGTTCATGTATTTCTTTACCAGAATCATTGCTTCCGGAGTCAACGTCACCGACAGGGGACGGCCTGTTTTACGCCGACGATACGTGATCACGTTATCACGCAAATCACTCTTGCGTAGATAAGCAAGATCGACAAACGGCATACCTCGAAGTAGAAACATAAGAATGAAAAATTCTTGTGCACGACGCATATTCGAAGATGCACCCGAAGATTGTGACAGTTTGCAAAAGATCCTTTTCATATCTTCATTACCCAAAGCCCGTTTATGGTCGGCACGAGTGCCCGTATACACCGAACGGAACAGATGCGGAACGTATGGTGCCCGATGAAGATCGACGGCACGATTGTAAACGGCACGAAAAGTGCGCAGATAGGTAGAAACCGTATTCCAACTACACCCACGACCACGAAGATAAACTTCGAACCCTTTTAACCACTCTGAAGTTACCTCATTGAAGGCAAAATCATCTTTCCCACGATAAGCAATAATGGCATTGAGACTGCTGCGATAAACATGAGCAGTTCCAAAGTTTCCCTCCATTTGTAGCCCATAGGCTACTTGCTTCATAAATCCTAATACTTTTGACATCTCACAATTTATTGATTAATTCGACAATAAAGATACGAGTATTCTCATTAATATGGCTGGTTTTGTGCCAGGATTTAATAAAGGTATTGTTTCTTTAAAAGGAAGAAGTCGTTCCTCGGTGAGAAACAGGTCGTTTCTTTTAAAGGAACAGGGGCTTGGTTTTAAACCCAAAATAGATGTAAATAAGATGTTGAATATCAAGATGCTGTGTTATGGCTGATTTGGGCCGATACATATATGTTTGTTAGGGAGAATAAAAATGATTAAAACTAAGAACTTTTTGCCTGTTTTATTGTCTTGTTTCTATAACCTATTAAAATAGAAAAGATATGGATGATATGATTAACAGACACGATTCGATTGCCGAAGAGAATATCGAACCGAATGGCCGTCCGGCTAAAAATCAGTTTGAAGAATGGAGCAGTGAAGTAACTGACCGTGCAGATAATGTTTTCAAAGATGATACGAAAGACGGTCCTATCAAGAACCGCAAGAAACGTATAAAAGAAATGGATGAAGTAATCAAAAAGGACCTTGAATAAAGGTCCTTTTTTTATTTGGTGGGTATAAAATGTAGTAAAGCCACTTCATATAAGTAAATCAAAAAAAAGAGTAACTCGTTGCCGAATTACTCTTTTGAAGAAGTGGAGCGTATCGGACTATAGCTTTGACCACAATTGCTTTGGATTAATTTTGTATACTATTGTAGATCAGTAATGTATGTGGCGAATTGCATCTTTTTATAGCACATAAAATCATGTACGCTCAAAAAAAGGGGAGTAGAAATAGACGCTTACTCCCCACGATTTTTTCTTTCTAAATTTGCTCCAAACTAACAAATAAAGTAGTAAGATATATGATGGGAATTAGTCACAGTTGTAGAGCTTTTCTACACAAGAACGGACAGGTTATGATTCGCGTCAGATGGAATAACAGGAAGTGTGAAGTTGGCTTTTCTGTAGGTTGCAATGCTGATCTTGAAAAATGGGATAATGAGAACCAGAGAGTCAGATACAACACTACTCATAAAGTTGGTGGAAAGGTATATGTTGCCCGTGATATTAATAATCGCATTTCTCAATTTTTGGAATGTATTGAAGAATCTTTCACAGAGTATGGTGTACATTCCCAAATCCCTACCACAAAAGAGTTGAAAGAGTTGGTTAATGAGAAGCTGGGGAGAATAGAAAAGGAGATAGTAGTAGTTGGTTCAATAGAGAGAGAAAAATCTTTTCGTGAAATTTTCAATGATTTCTTAGAAGTTTGTTCTATAGAAAGAAGTTGGAGTGAATCTGTACATCACAAATATGTTCAAGTATGGAATCAATTAAATAGCTGTGATCCAGATATTTCTCTAGTGATACTTGATGAGAATAAAATGACAGAATTAAAAAATGCTACGTGAAGAATGGATATCGTAATCGTACCACTGTAAAACAATTCAGAATATTAAAATCTTTTCTTAGATGGATTGCTGCCAATGGTTATCCTGTAGGACAAGGAGTACTCAACTGTAAGGTAAACTTAACTGTGACTAAAAAGAAGTTACTTTTCTGAAATATAAAGAATTACTCCATTTTGCATCTTTCCAATTTCCTAAAAGTAAAGAGTACTTAGATAGAGCTAGAGATATATATTATCCAGAGTTTTAATAATGCTTCTTTTCAATTCATGATAAATGTTGAATCCCATAATGCTTAATTGCTTGGACGTAATTGATAATTCTAGGGTACTTGGTTAGTCAATATCTTAAAATCTTTAGCAAACCAATCTGCTGATTTAGTTTTGTTGTAAAACTAAGATGGTCAAGGTAATCAATGAAAACTTGCCATTTACTGCTGTCTATGCTTCCTAAATTGAAAGGAAATCCACTATTTAAATTATTTATACGAATCAGCAGTTGACAATCATCTACCTTTTTGCTTGTTAAAACGTTATTATTAAGTTAATTATCTCATTAATTATTTCTTAATCTCATTGATAATCAGTATATTATAAGAATAAAGTCCTCGTTGCTCTAATAATGATTCTCAAGGAGAAAGAATTAAAACTTATAAAAATATATATGTATATCTGCGATGTTTACGAGTCTTCACTCAAATTCTACTACCAGAAGTTCAGTAATAACAATCATCCTTTTGCCAAGGAATACCTGCTTTCATGGTTCCTCGACTTGTCTTCTTCTTACCAAGCATTCAATTATAGATTGATTTTGATGCCAGAAGCAATTAGGGAACTTGTCTGGCTGTTAATTCATTCAAACCTCAAGATTGTGGCAGTATGAAATCATTAGTCGACCCAATGCCTATCATTACTTGCTCGGGAAAGAACAAAGCAGGAAAGATGTCCACTGAGATTACTTCCAGAGGATATTATTCGACAAAAAACGTATATTACTTCGGACTAAAACTCCATGTAGTGGCTTTCCGTAGAAAAGGAATTATACCTTTTTTCTTGAACTGCTTATACTTTCCGCTGCGGATGAAAATGACTCAACTGTATTGTATTCAAAAGAGTAAGGTGTGGGAAATCAGAACAATAGAGAAATATATGCCGATAAAATATATTCAGATATACTATTCTATAAAGAGACGCAAGAATGCAAAAAACTCTCGTTATTTACTCCTGTAAAAGCTATCAAAGGAGAATCACCTGAAATAACCAAAAGGGAGAAAGTGGCAAGAGACTTGTTTTCAACGGCAGTTTCTAAAGTCAGACAACTCATTGAATCATTGTTCAACTGGTTGAATGAAAAAACAAATATTCAAAGAGCGATGAAGGTCAGATTTACATCTGGGCTTCTAGTACACACGATGGGAAAAATAGCCATCACATTGATTACCCTAATTTTTAACTAATGAATCAAATATAGATTCGCATTATTTATACTTTCGGTATAATATATGGCTACATTGTGACTGTCATAATATAGGCGAAGTTCTTGCCGAGTAGTATCAAAACTTATTCCTATTTGATGTCAATCTCCCTCGTTTAGGGTGTTTTTTCTACAGTTGGTCGGTAATCATGTTGTACTCCATTTCTATTGCTTACAGATAGCATGTAGGAACCATTTTTTGAGTGGTTAATAGTTATCCTTTATTTTTATTGGAATTACATTTTTTATTACTTAATAACGCTTTTGCTCCTAAATGGTATTTCGAACTACTTTTCGTTCAGAGATGAGAAAAAAAGAAACGCTTGCCTGATTATTCAATTGATTCAGTTCAATTCTATGTCTATAGGTGGCATTAATTTCCAATAGACAAAGCTTTGTCTGAAGTTCCGGTGATATATCGGTAGGGATCATTATATTCATCAGGGATTCCAGATTCGATGTTGGTCTGTTGTGTGGAATGAATTTGGTTGTTTCTTGTGGGACCATAAATAATTCCTTGTTTTTTCCAACGTGTCAGGAAATACTCTAATGATTTTCGGAAACGGACGTAATCTTTTTGTATTGGGAGCGTCCAAAAAACTTCTGCATATGCACCTATGCGAGGGTAAATATGATAGTTCATACTTTCTACAGTGGGGATCCATTCTCCCCACATCTGACAACTGGCTCCGAGAATTTGAGGAACTAAATGTACTGGGAAGTTTTCCGGTATAGGCTTGAATTCATAGGCACGTTGCAATGAAATAGGTTTGAATTCGTATGTCGCTTGTAAAGAATCATATTCATAACTATAATTTAAGTAGGTAAAATTGTTGTAAGAGTTGACTATATGCTGCCCTTGTTCGGCAGCACGTTGCAGCATGTCGGAATCTCCTTTCCAAAATTGTACGATAGTACCTGGTGCTAAACGTTCGGTTCCTTCTTTATCTCCGCTTTGAAAGTGGTGTAGTTTTTCGCCTGTAATGTCATTCCACCCCATCATACGCCACCCCTTTTGAGCAATTACTTTCGACATTTGGTTTGTGAACCATACTTGTATGTCGGAAGCGGAAGAAAATCCTTTTTCTTGAATAAATTTTTGGACAGAAGATGATGCATTCCATTGGTCATACCGAACTTCATCTCCACCAATATGTAATATTCCCGAGGAAAATAACGCGGTCACTTCATCTATGACATCATTAAGAAAATTCAAAACTTTCGGATCTGTAACATTGAACACGTCGTATTGAACTCCGAAATTGCAGGGTACTTTTATTTCTTTTCCTGTTGCACTTAACCAAGGATAAGCTGCAATAGCAGCAGCACTGTGACCGGGCATTTCAATTTCAGGAATAATAGTTATATGTCGTTCGGAAGCATATTTTATAATATTACGGATTTGTGTCTGGGTATAGAATCCGCCATGTGGCTTGCCGTCGTAATGGTGACTTTCGTACCATTCCATTTGGGTAGAGTCGCGAAATGCTCCGATTTCCGTGAGACGAGGGTATTTTTTTATTTCAATGCGCCAACCTTGATCATCGGTCAGGTGCCATTGAAACACATTCATCTTTAGCAAAGCCATTTCATCCAGAATTTGCTTTACTACCTTTTCTCCTTTAAAATAACGTCCTTCGTCCAACATAAATGAACGCCACGAAAGTGCAGGATAGTCAGTTATGGTCAATTTTGGGATTATCCATTTTCCTGCTTCCGATTTGATAAGTTGGCGCAACGACTGAATGCCGTAAAATATGCCCGTTGCCATTTGGGCGCGGATAGTTATTTTCATGTCAGTTACTTCCAACTGATAGGCTTCTTTTTCTTCCTGCATGAAGGAAGCATCGTAGCAAAGAGAAATATCAGCTTTGGAAGGTTTTACTATTTGGGATTTTAATCCGAAGTCTTCTGTGAGTACCTCTTGCAGTTTCTTCAGTTCTTGTGTAAAAAGCGGATCTGCTCCTATTTTTACGTTGTCTGTTAGATTATAGTTACCTTGTTTTATTGATACTTGTTGTGGATATGGAATAAGAAGAAGGTTCCTCTCGGTAGCCTTTCCTGAGATACATATTAATAACATTGTAACGCATATAAATAATACTTTTTTCATGGCTAAATAAATTTAAATAAGAAAAATTGAGGACGTGCGTAAATGCGGAAGTCACGAACTATTCCCGTTAAAAATGCGCCTTCACGTGAAGGTAGGCGGATAGATTTTACTTTATATATTTCATTCATGTCAATGATTATACAGTGTGGATGATGTCCCGGTTTATTTGGACTCGTATGCCAAAAAGAAGAAATGTCGCTATCTATTAGATTTTCAGCTATGCCAATATTTTTATCTGTTTGTTCATTATCAGCGTATACAATTCTGCAATAAAATAGGGACCACCTTTTTGGTATCGATCTACAATCTTAAAATATCATCTCCTAAGACTCCATTGATAGCAGGAAATACTCCCTCAAGATGACCGGCTTCTATTTGCCCTCCTCTGTCACATGTGAGAAGTGGAATGTCGAATCCTGCTTTTTGAATCATATTTTTTAAAGCACTCAGATATATCTTATCATCGCCATAAGAACCATATTCATTCTCCAATTGTACCATGAGGATGTTGTCCCTTCGGTTAATAGTTTGTGAAGATAGTTCTTCTCCCAATCGCATAATATACCTTTCACATGCTTTTAAAAAGTGTTCATTTCTACTTCGGAAAACCATACCTTCTTCATTTAAGAGCCTATAAGGATATCCTCCAAAGTCCCATTCCGCAAATACATAGGGGCCTGGACGTAATAATACATAAAGACTTTCTTCTTGTGTCAATTTTATAAAATGAGATAAATCAGCTTGACCTTTGAAGTCAAAAATACCTAGTTGTCTTTTATGAAAATTCCCCAAAACGTAAGTAGATATGGTATTTAATCCCATTGCTTTTGTTCTTTTCAAACGGTCTCTCCAATATTCGTGAGGAATACACGAATAATGCATTTCACCACAAATCAGTTGTGTCCTTTTTCCAACAATGAGGAAAGAACCATTTTCTATTTTAAAACGTTGCTGGGCTGATGTTAATTCGCAACATAGTATAAACACTATTAGAAAGAATACTTTTATCAATTTCATATTTTAAATAAAAAGCTTAATCACTTTTGAAGTATTATGGAATGATTGCTGGATTGTAAAATATACTTTTGCAATATTTTTTAATACTTATTTCTTTTAAGTTGTTGTTGTATAATGTAATTTTGCGATACAAAGTTAGAAATACACTATGGTTATATGTGTTATTTTTTGATATATCTTTTTATAAATTTGATACAATATGAAAAACTCTGAAAAATACCTTTTACACTACCTGACTGCTAATTATTCAAATACTGCTAAATGGGGGATTTTATGTACTACAGTGGGATATCAGATTGTGGCCCCACGTTGTCATTATCCATTGTCTATACATCCAGACAATTATAACTTTAAGAGATATGGTAGGATACTTCATGAATATCAATTTGTCTATATTGTAGCAGGGAGTGGGTATTTCACTTCTGATTCTTGTGCAACTACCAAAGTATCTGCAGGTACGATAATTATGTTGTTTCCAGGCGAGCGACATACCTACCGACCGGATGCAAATACAGGTTGGACTGAATATTGGGTGGGGTTTAAAGGGGATGGAGCAGATGAATGGATACGTAATGGTTATTTTTCCCCTTCAACTCCCTTGTTGAATATCGGTATTAGTCAATCTATTCTTGAGCTCTATACAAATATTCTTGAAGTTGTTGAGGAAGAACGTACCGGATATGCAGTTTTTATTGCGAGTATTATATGCCATATGTTAGGAGAAGTGTATTATAAAAGTCAATGCCGGATTAATACTTCTGTTTTGGATAAAATAAATCTGGCAAGAATTATGATGCGGAAAAACTTACATACGAATAAGACAGCGGAAGCAATAGCAACAGATTTAGGAGTTAGTTATTCATGGTTTAGGAAAGCTTTCAAAGAGAACATCGGAATTTCACCTGCTCAATATCAATTGCAACTTAAATTGAGTAAGGCCAAGGAGCTTCTTACAAATACGGATGATTCCATATCGGAGATTGCTTATCAATTAGGATTCGATAGTGTTAGCCATTTTTCTTTGTTTTTTAAGACAAAAGAGGGGGTTACGGCAAGTGAGTTCAAAAAATATGCAAGACCTAAATATTGATTAGGGATATTCCAAAAATAACTGAAATAAGGGGATCAGATAGAACTTTAACATTTTTGAAGTCAGGCTTATTTAATATGTTTTACAAAGTAGTTTTACTTATTAATGAGATATGCAGAATTTGCAAGACTTCGTATGTCGAACGTTCTAGTTACATATCATATTGGATAATGGCTACGAGACAGTAAGTGATGATAGTCACGCTAATCTGTATTCGGACAGCGTTCTCATCGGTTCCCTGAAAAATCTTTATCTTGAGGTGTTGCTTCAGCCATTTGAAGCACAGTTCGACTAATCACCTTTTATAAAGATTGGCAACATTGAGTGTGGATAAGTGTTTGGTGTCTATCGGGAAAGTGAATCATGTTCATCTTCTTCATCACAGAAGCGGACGAACTTGAATGTTTCAGACCGGAGTTTTGGATAAGAAATATACTTAAGAATTAGTTAGAATACTTTATTATATGTATCATTATAGTATAAAAATCAAATAAAGGTTCTTCTTCAAATTTGGTGATAATCTTTTTTTATTTCTTAGCCTCACCTCTTTTTCCTCACGGTCAAGGAATTGTTCCCCAGTGAGAAACTGTAATTTTCCCGGTATATAAAAAGAAAATCCCCGAAAATAGGGGATTATTCCATAATTTCAGATTCAGTCTTGGCTACGATAATCTACAACAAGCTGGTATCTCTGAAGATGTTGGTTCATTGACGGTCTTTCTATATACGGCCGGCAAGGGGGCTTCCTGTCCTTATTGCGGACATTTCAGTCACTAATTGCACAGTTGCTACTCCCAACATATTCAGGATTTTGAAGTTTACGATCATACTTTGGAGTTAGTCATAAGGGTTGGTAAATATTATTGTGACAATGTTTCTTGTCTGCAAAAAATATTCTGCGAACCATTGTCTTTTCTGGTTCGTCGGTATGGTAGACGGAGCTATCTTGTTGAGGAACGCATCAGATCGATAAGCTTGAAACTTACCTTCCGAAAGGTTTCTTTTCTTTTGCAATTGTTTCATATAACGGTCAGTAGCTCTTCCTGCTTACGCATCCTACAACAGTACGGGCAACATAATCTTCTAATGCATAATAAAAAGTATTGATGTGGGTATTGATGATTTTGCCTATAAAAAAGGTAAGGATTATATGGGGGTGGTCGTAGGCCAGATGACACCTATTGCTTTGTTAGAGGATAGAAGCGGAGAAGCACTTGATAACTGGCTCATCTGGAATCCTCAAATACAATATATGATGAGAGACCGTGGAAGATGTTTCACAGAGTCTATAAACAGAATAATCCCCGGTGTTACACAAATCTGCGACCGATTTCATCTAATCAAGAATATGACGGATACGATGATACCGGAAATAGAGAAAATAATTCGTCAGACCAAGTAAAAGCTCAAATATGAATATCCTGACAGAGATACGGCTTCTTCGTTAATTCTCCAGAACATATTTACCATGGGAGATGCCCGACACAGAGAAAAATTGAGGATATACAGGGAAAGTCTGAATTTAAAAATGCAGGGGATGATCATTGAGCATACAGCCACACATTTGGGCAAGAAAAGCTACTACATTTATAAGAACATTCACAACAGAAGAATAGGAGCATACTTGAATGGGAAACAGAAGACTGCTCTTAAATATGTATCCGAACTGGTTACAATCATTAGTGCGGGTTGTATTAACCGGAAAATATTGGCAAAAAATGGGGAGTAAAATCAGTGGGGCACTTATTGGAAGGATAGCATCTGGCTTGCGAAGAATGTATCACCAAAAGAGGAAGGAAGTCAAGGAGCATAATGAGAGAATTGAAAACAGAAGTAAAATACAGAGAGTTTCACAGAATCAGATATGCCAATACATTCTAAAGGGAAAATCGGATAATTCTAAACTAGCGGAACTGTATAAGTCCTCACCATAGATTAAAGAATTTTTAAACGTATGTACGAATTTCAGAGATATGATCAATGGGAATACTTATGATAAGGATATTAGAAAATAGATTGAAAAAGCGAATGCAACACGTAACATGGCACTGACGAACTTTGCATATGGTATTGAAAAAAGACAGGGAGACAGTACAGGCAGTCATTGATGTCCCCTTCAGTAACGGATTACTGGGAGACCAGTGAATAAAATTAAAGCGGTCAAAAGACAAATGTTCAACAAAGCCGGAATAAAACTACTAAGAGCTAAGATTCTGCATTCATAATAAGAGGAATACCACCAAATTTGAAGAAGCCCCCGATGTAATATCAAAAAAATATGAGTGAATAAAAAATACATGTACGGTCAGAATCATAAATTAATATATCATTTTCATAAACACAATGCGTATATGATTGCGTAATTTTGCATTATTAATTATTTATATCAATATTAACCTTGCTAAAATTTAAGATTATGGGCACGTGAAAAGCAATTAAAAAAATCTACTTAAATGAAGTACTCGCATTTTTAATATACCGGTATTATTTATAGCGTTAACTTTTATATCTATTAATTTTAAGCTATTGAATATGAAAAAAAAACATTATTTAGTTACGTTGTTTGTAACGTTGCTTGTTCTCTTCGCCATTTCGTGCGGAGATGACAATGAAAATGCTAATGATACTCAGCCTCCCATGATTGAGTTTCTTGGCGAGGAACTTGAAGGGTTGCCTGGTGAAACCGTGAATATTAAGGCTAAAGTGACGGATGATGCTGGTATTAACTACATTCAGATTGAATGTGCAGAGTTTGAATTTAGTGAAAGAATTCCTTTTAGCGATCAGAATTATATTACAGAATATGACTTGATACAAGCTGTGATTATTCCTGGAAATGTAGAAAGAGGTTCTGTGGGTGAAGTAAAGGTTGTTGTTTATGATCATTCGGGTAAATCGAAAACTGAAATACTGAATGTATTGGTTACACCTGAAGCTCCTCGTCTTGAAATCAGACAGGAAATGGGTTTTAATATTGTATTGAATGGTGGTGTCGCTCACGTCGATAATAATGATGTAACATTCAGTGTTGCAGATAATTTGGTATTACCTGTTAGCCTTATCATGGAAAGTAATAGGACGAAATTAAAGACTCTCACAGTGAAAGGCACGGCATTGGGTATTGATGAAACAATTGATTTAACCGCTATAGCAACGGACGAAGGACGCCATGTTGAATTTACTAAAGATTATCCGATAAGTACAAGCGGTGATTTGGACAAAAAACAGGTTGTATTTACGCTGACGGATGAAGACGGAAATACAGCTAAATATGATCCAATGGTTTCTGTCAAATCGACTTTTGCAGAGCATAATCAGAAACACACTAAGATATTTACGTTGGATACTTCAATTGATTTAAGTAAAGTTGTGTTTGGACTTCCGATGCTGGCGGAAAAGAAGAGTGTGGAAAGCTATAAGTTTACAGCTTCTTATTTTGCTCCGGTGACTAATACAAGAATTATCTTTGTAAGTAGTAAGGATCCAGAGACTCAAGTAAAGTATGGAATTAGTAATGATGGACAGTATATCATAAAGTCAGATAATCCGAATCCGATTATATTGGAGAATGTGGGACATTACGAAATAACTTTTGATTTGCTTATGGGTACTTACGATATAAAAGCTTTGGATAAAAAGGCTTCGCAATTTGAAGAAATGTATTTTGTTTTTGCTTGGGAGGATTATCCGCCAATGTCGCAGTTTGACTCTGAGAATGCTCCTGCAGTTTGGACGATTGATTATAATTTATCTCGAAGTGGTGTTGATGTATCTTTTGGTAAAGGTGGCGCTGAATGGATTGTAGCTACAGGTGATGATAATCATGATCCGGAAATATGGTTGCTTAAAGAAGATAAAGACAAGTATCCAGGAGCGTGGTTTTTTGATACAACTTTAAATGATAAGATGTATGGAAACTGCCATATTGTCTTTGATAATTTCTTAATGAGGGCTTATGCCATTCAAAAATAGTTCTAACCTCTATTAAATAACAGGATTCCGTAACATTCATCGATGATGTATATGACCTATCAATGTTGCGAGAGTTCAACAAAACCTTATTCATATTATGAAATTTAATATTATTCGAATATTGCTAATTACTTGCTTACTATCATCACAGGTAGGGATATGGGCACAGACCAAAAGCATTACGGGAACAGTCTGCGATACAAATGGAGAAATGATTATTGGAGCTAATGTGACCGTTAAAGGAACTACAAAAGGTACTATTACCAATGTCTATGGTATTTATACTGTGAGTGCTACTCCGAAAGATATAATTGAGATATCCTTTATCGGATATAAAAGTGTACAGAAAAAGGTTGGCAACAGAGGAATTATCAATGTAGTACTGGAAGAAGATAGTAAAATGCTGGATGACGTGGTGGTTGTCGGTTATGGTACGACGAAGCGGGCAAACCTTGCCGGAGCAGTAGCTACTGCCGACCAGAAAGCATTTCAGTCTAAACCTTCAGCTACACCGATTAATGCGCTTCAGGGATTAATCCCCGGATTAGTCGTTAATAGAAGTAACGGTCAGGGAAGCCGTCCCGGTGACGAAGCTACTTTTAGTGTTCGTGATGTCTCTTCTGTAAATGGCGGTTCGCCTTTGGTACTTATTGATGGTGCAGAGGGAAATATAAATTTTTTGAATCCTAATGATATTGAGAGTGTCTCCGTATTGAAAGATGCTCAAGCCTCTATCTATGGTAATCGTGCTGCTAATGGGGTTGTATTGGTCACTACGAAATCTGCTGCAAAAGGTAAGGTGAAAGTTGATTTTAATGCTTACTATGCTTTTAAAACACCTGGAAGGGTAAAAGAGAAAGTAAACTTGCTTCAGTTTGCCGAAATGGACAGAGAAGCTTGTTCCGACGGTTCGGATAATCCTGTATACTCTGAAGATGAGCTGGACTTGATTCGTGAAAATAGTGATAAGGTAGTGATGGGTGGGTATCTTGGTTTTGCTAAGCATTATCAGTATCATGACTGGACGAAATCTCTTTTGGGAAAAAGCTCAGGGCTGCAAAATTACTCTTTGAATGTATCCGGGGGAACAGACAGATATAACTTTTATGTATCTGGCTTCTATCAGTCGGAAGATTCTCCTTTAAAATTTGGTCACGATGATAGTAAACGTTATTCACTGCGTGTGAAAAATGAAGTGAAGGTTCTAGAAAACCTTTTGTTCCATTCCAATATTTCATATACGGCACATGATCATGATTTTTCTTCAGCTATCGGCACTGCTTTGGCATGGGGGTATAGACAACCACCTTGGGCACCGCTTTATACTCCGTCTGGTAAATTTTATTCTTGGCAAGGATATGGTAATCCAGCACAAGAACTGGAAGAAGGAGGAAATACCCTTTATGCCAACGCTATTACTACTTTCAATTTTGCATTGGACTGGAATATTTTACCTGAACTGAAAATTTCTGGACAGGCTATCCTGAGAAGACAGGTAAATGATGATACCACTAATGGAGGAAAATATGCTCAATGGAATTGGGATGATTCGCTGAATAGATATAATACGACTGAAAATTGGGCTTCAAGAGCTTTCTCTAAACAATGGTACCGTAACTATAATGTTTATGCGGAATATCATAAACTATTCGCTGAGAAACATGATTTGAAGGTCATGGCGGGTGCACAACATGAAGAATTCTCTTATGATACTTTCTCGGCTACGCGTAAGAATTTTACAAGTGATAATTTTAATCTGGCATTAGGTAGTTCGAAGGATCAGGAAACAGGTGCTGCCACTTGGGCGGAAACGTTGCGCTCTGTGTACGGTCGTTTGAGTTATGTATACAATGACCGTTATATTGTTGAGATTAATGGCCGGTATGATGGAACTTCTCGTTTTGCTCCAGGACATCGTTGGGGATTATTTACAGGATATTCTGCTGCCTGGCGTCTGTCTGAAGAAGATTTTATTAAAGATTTGAACATTTTTGACCAGTTGAAAATAAGAGGTTCCTGGGGGCAAATGGGTAATTGTCAGGGGGGGATCGGACGTTATGACTATATTCCGATTATTAACATCAGTTCGGATTGGCCTTATCCATTCAATAAAGAGGAGAAGAGTCAGCAGGCATCTTCCAACATGGTCTCTTTGGCACGTACTTGGGAGAAACTGGAAGTAACAAATATCGGACTGGACATAGCAATACTTAATAATCGTTTGAGCGCCAGCGTAGACTGGTTCTATAAGAAAAATAAAAATATGTTGATTGCTGTAGATTATCCGAGTCTGTTGGGTGCGACTGCTCCGGCATCCAATAACGGTTCTCTTGAAGTGAAAGGTTGGGAAGTTTCTTTGGCATGGAGAGATAAGGTGAATGATTTTTCCTATAGTGTCCGTGGTAATATTTCTGATTCTCGCAATAAGGTTACTAATTTGGGTGGATTTTCCGGACTGCGCTCGGGCTTAATATCAAATATTCAGGGTTATTCTACCAATGCATATTTTGGATATCAATCAGGAGGAATTATTCGAGACGAAGCTACTTTGCGCGAGTATAAAAAAATGAAGGGAGTTCCGGATAATCTGCGTGTGGGTGATATGATGTATCTGGATCTCGACGGTGATGGAGCGATTACTGCGACGGGTGATCCTAAACGTGGATATCAGGGTGATCTTGTGTACTTAGGTACCAGTAATCCCCGTTATAATTTCGGTTTGAATATCGATATGGAATGGAAGGGGTTTGATCTAAGCATTTTTTTTCAAGGAGTGGTCAAACGTAAAGTTGTACAAGACGGAGAACCTTTGATACCTTTCTATCCTGACTGGCATTATCCATTGTCCGAATTCTATCATAATACTTGGTCTGCTGACCGTCCGAATGCTAAATATCCGATATTGACTCATGACGATGACCGTAACTTATGGAACTATCGTACATCGGATAACCTGTTGGTGAATGCGGCTTATGTACGTTTAAAGAATTTACAGTTTGGTTATACCATTCCTCGCTTTTTGACTCAGAAAATAAAGGTAGATCGTTTGAGAGTTTATTTTAGCGGAAATGACTTGTTTGAAATTGATAATATTCCTTTCAAATATGATCCTGAAGATAATGGGAATTATTCTGGGTATCCGTTTATGCGTTATTTCTCGTTTGGTGTAAATCTTAATTTTTAATTGATTATGAAAAAGAATATATTTTATAGTTTTATAGTGGCTATACTATTGTCTTCCTGCCAAGGAATGGATCTGATGCCCGCAGATAAAATGTCGGATGGTGACTATTGGCTGACGGAAAATGATTTTAAAATTTATGCGAATGGCTTATATCCTTCTTTAATGAAATTTAATGGGGATGATAATTTAGCCCAATATGATCAGAAAGCGGATTTGTCAACTTCTTATTTTGGATTTAACAGTGTGAGTAATGGTCGTTGGTTGCCATCGGAGAGTGATGGAGTATGGGATGATTGTTATGCATATCTACGCAAGATTCATATTTTATTGGAGCATGTCGATGCCTTGCATACTACTGATCCAAAGATTCTTCGATACAAAGGAGAAGCGTTGTTCTTCCGGGCATACCAGTATTTTAAGTTGCTCAATCGTTTTGGAGATGTCCCTTTAGTTACACATTCTTTGGATATTGATTCTCCTGAACTGTTTATGGAACGTACGCCCCGTAAAGAGGTAGAAGATGCCATCTTGCAGGATTTGTATGATGCTTCACTATTATTACCAAAGAAGTCTGAAATGGCAGTAGCCGAAACCGGACGTATAACCAGTGGGGCAGCCGTGGCTTTCAGGGCAAGAGTAGCACTGTATGCCGGAACCTGGGCTATAAATCATAAACATCGTAGTGATGGACTGGCATTATTGGGGATTGCCAAAGAATGTGCCCGGCAACTTATTTTCGACAAACCGGAATATGATTTATACTACGAAGCGTCATTAGGTGCGGATTCATACCGTAAATTGTTTTTGGAAGATGGTGATAATTCGTGCGAGTCTATTCTTGATTATCAGTATGCTAAGAACATGAAAGGAACTTTCCATGATATGGCTGATAAGGTTAGCGCTGGTTATCTTTTGGCAACCAAGAAGTTTGCCGATATGTTTTTGGATAAGAATGGTGTTCCTATTGATAATGTAGAAACGTGTTTCCAGGGTTATGAAAGTGTGCAATCGGAATATGAAGACCGTGATCCGCGTATGACTTGTGTCTTGCAGGTGCCTGGCCGTAAATATATTTATGTTAGTCAACATGGTGTGGCTACTGAATGTCCGGTTAGTTTTATGGGTATTTGCTCTACAAATACCGGATATCGTGTGTGGAAGTATATCAGTGAACTACCTGATATTTATCATGTAGGGGCTTATTACAATGCCCACATTATCCGTTTTGCAGAAGTCCTGTTGATTTATGCAGAAGCTACCTATGAGCTGGAAGGCGAGATTAGTGATAATGATTTGAACAACTCTATTAACCGTATCCGTAAACGTGTAGGAATGCCGGATTTAACTAATGAGTTTGTTACAAAGTATGGCTTGGATATGCGTGAGGAGATCCGTCGGGAACGTACGATTGAACTCTGTTTTGAAGCCAACCGGTATGATGACCTTCGTCGTTGGAAAACAGCTGAAGTAGAGATGCCGCTACCGTTGAAAGGCGTAAAGTTCTCTAATTATGCAGACGAGAATGAAGAATTGAGTCCATCTTTGGATAGTGACGGATTTGTAATAACCGAAGATAACCGTAAGTTCCGTCCGGGACGTGATTATCTAGCCCCATTGCCTACCAAACAGATAAATATGAGCAACGGTCGACTAAAGCAAAATCCGGGTTGGTAAGTAGAATCTGATTGAGTATATTTGAATGCCTCTCCTTTGAACTTTTCCCCTTTTTAACAGAAGGACGAAGGAGGGGGATTCAATAAAACAAATAAACTTTTATATGATGAACCGATTTTTTATAGTTCTGATTTTTGCTTTTTCCTTGAGTTCACTTTTGGGAATACAAGCAACTGAAGGAAAATGGATCGCCCCTTCCGATGCCAATCATCCCAATACGTGGATGACTTTCCGGAAAGACATTATCTTGCCAAAACGTCCGGAGAAGGCGGTTGCACAGATTGCCGTGGATAGTAAGTATTGGCTTTGGATTAACGGACAGCTTGCTGTTTTTGAAGGAGGAGTGAAGCGTGGACCGACTCCGAAGGACACCTATTACGATGAGGTGGACTTAGCCCCTTTCTTGCAAAAAGGGAAAAATCAGATAGCTATATTGGTCTGGTATTTCGGTAAAGAGGGCTTTTCGCACAAGAGTAGCGGACAAGCTGGATTGCTATTTAATTTAGAAAGTAGGAAATTTGTTTTGGGTAGTGATGAAACGTGGCTTTGCCGGATTCATCCTGCTTATGGGAGTGCGGATGCACCTTATCCTAATTTTCGTTTACCGGAATCGAACATTCGTTTTGATGCTCGTAAGGATATGACGGGGTGGCAGACAACTGAATGTCCGGAAACGCTGGGATTTAGTAACGCACTGGTGTTAGGAACATGGGGAGAAGCTCCTTACAATAAACTTATAAAACGTCCTATTCCGCAATGGAAAGACTTCGGTATACGTTCTTTTGAGTCTATGCGCAGATTGAAAGGAGAACAACAGGATACACTGATTGCCTTGTTACCCTATAATTTACAGATGACTCCAATATTGGAAATAACGGACCCTGTAGGGGGAAACTGCATCGGCATTTATACGGATAATACATATGCAGCGGGAGATATTAATCTGAGAGCTGAGTATATTACTCGTCGAGGTCGGCAATCTTATGAATCACTAGGCTGGCTGAATGGACATGAGGTTTATTTTATTCTGCCTAAAGGTATCGAAGTTAATGGATTGAAATATCGTGAAACGGGCTATAATACAGAAATGACCGGAAGTTTTAGCTGTGATAATGATTTTGTGAATCGTTTTTGGAAGAAGGCCTTGCGAACCCTTTATGTTAACATGCGCGATACGTATTTTGATTGTCCGGAACGTGAACGTGCGCAATGGTGGGGTGACGAAGTGATTTTAATGGGAGAGTGCTTTTACACTTGTTCATCTTCCGTTTATGCTTTGATGAGTAAGGGCATCAAGGAGTTGATTGCTTGGCAACATTCTGATGGAGCACTTTCTTCACCGATTCCGGCGGGTAATTATGATAGTGAATTGCCGGGACAGATGTTAGCCAGTATCGGATATTATGGCTTTTGGAATTATTATATGAATACCGGTGATCGCGAAACGATAGCGCAGGTTTATCCGGGAGTGAAACGCTATTTGGAGTTATGGACATTGGATAGCACGGGGTTAACAAATTTCCGTGGAGGCAGTTGGACTTGGGGGGATTGGGGAGAACAACGGGATATCCGGCTTATCTTTGCCGGTTGGCATTACTTGGCCTTAAAAGGTGCTCGGCAAATGGCACAACTTTTGGGAGAAACAACTGATGCTAATAATTACAGTCGGCAGATGAACAAGGTGAAAGAGGGGTATAATCGTTGCTGGAACGGATATGCGTACAGGCATCCAGAGTATAATGATTGTACGGACGATCGCGTACAGGCCCTGGCTGTTGTTTCCGGTATTGCTGAACAAGATAAATATCCGTATATCATTGACTTGTTTAAGAAGCAATTCTATGCTAGTCCGTACATGGAGAAATATGTTATGGAAGCACTCTTTGTAATGGGTGAGGGCAAGTATGCTATGGAACGTATGCAAAAACGTTTTGCTCCTATGGTGAACCATCCTTTCTATACCACCTTGTTTGAAGGCTGGGATATCGGTCCCAATGGTTTCGGTGGCGGAACTGTAAATCATGCCTGGAGTGGTGGTCCTCTGATTGTCATTGCCCGTTATGTCTGTGGTATAGAGCCCTTGGATGCAGCTTATAAAACATTTCGTATAGCACCGGATGATACCTATTTGCATCAGGCGGCTATCACCATACCTACTATAGCCGGTGAGATACGTTCTTCTTTTGAATCGTCGGATAAAGATTTTAAAATGGAAATAACGGTTCCTAAGAATACACAAGCTATTCTGCAACTGCCAAATTCGGTAAATGGAGAGGTTCGTGTGAATGGTAAGGTTCTCTCAGAACAGGGCTGTGCTTTATCTGCCGGAACATATACCATATTAGCAAAAAAAATAGATAAATTTAAAAATTTAAAACCATGAAGAAAATGAGTATATTTCTTTGCTTTTCATTCCTGCTTTTACCTTTTGCAGGATGTTCAGATAGTGATAACGGTACAGGTGAAAGTAGTGGAGGCGATGGAGTTTCCCTAGAAGATATTAGAGTCATTCCATTGCCACAATTTATAAGTTATGGACGTGGAGCATTTGCAGTAGATAAAGATGTTACAATCAGTTGCACAGCGGCAATAGAAGATGAAGCCACTTTGTTGGCAGGTTATTTAAAAGAAGATCACGGTATGGAACCGGTGGTCAGTAAGGATAAGACAGATGCTACCATTCAGTTAGTAATAGATCCGGCGTTGACGGTGAAGGCCGAAGGCGGATATCGGATAGAAGTTGCCAATAACAAAATCGTGTTAACGGCTAAAGATAATTTGGGGATCTTTTACGGATCACAAACTGTTCGGCAATTGATTACGTTGCAGGGCAATTTATTTGTGGTACGTGAAGTTAGTATCTCAGACTATCCTGTTTTTTCATGGCGTTCGGTGATGCTTGACGAAGCTCGTTATTTCAAAGGGAAAGAAGCTGTGAAGACGCTTCTTTATGAAATGGCACGCTTGAAGATGAACACCTTTCATTGGCATCTGACGGATGATCAGGGCTGGCGTATTGAAATAAAGAAATATCCTAAATTGATTGAAGTCGGTTCTAAACGTAAATGCTCCGGTTTGGGTTGGGAATGGGAAAATGATCAATTTGATAATATTCCTCAGTCTGGTCACTATACTCAAGAGGATATCAAGGAGATCGTGGCTTATGCCAAGAAATTGAATATAACGATTGTTCCGGAAATAGAGATTCTGACGCATAGCTCTGCAGCAATTGCTTCCTATCCTCAGTTGGGAACCACTAAAAAACAGATAGAGGTGGAATGCAGAATGGGGGTGTTTAGTGAAATAATTGATGTCTCGGATGATTTCGCTATACAATTTATGCATGATGTACTGGATGAGGTGATGGCTTTGTTCCCGGGTGAATATATTCATATTGGTGGTGACGAAGCACACGGAAATCATTGGGCTAACTCGCAGTCTATTAGGAGCCTGAAAAATAGTCTGGGCATTACGGAAAATTTTGAATTACAGATTTGGTATTTCAATCAGATAAATAAATATCTGAATGAAAAAGGACGAAAAATGATGGGTTGGAGTGACATGGCAGGCCCCGTAGGAGTTGCCTCTAAGATGGCGGTAGATATGCCTGGAGCTATCTCTCAATATTGGGCAGGTTCGGTAGATGTCTTGAATCATTCGTTAAGATTAGGCTTTAAAGTCGTGCAGTCGCACACGGATTTTGCTTATTTCAATGCAGGGCTACAGAATGCCTATCTAACAAGTTGTATTCCGGAAAGAGTAGATGCTACTAAAGTAAAGAATATAATTGGTTTTGAGGCTTCTTGCTGGAGTGAATGGGATTCAACATTGGAAAAAACATTTGACCATATCTTTCCCCGTATTGCAGCTTATGCCGAGACGGCTTGGAGCAAGCAATCGGCAAAAGATTACACAAACTTTAAGTATCGTTTGTCTCCGATGTGGGATTTATGGAAGGCACGTGGTATTTATGTCGGAGGAATGGATGAGAAAAACTATCCGGGACCCGGTTGGTGAGGAAAAAAGGGAGAACTGAATATTATATAATGTAAAAGTATACGACCATGAAAACCGTAAATGCAGTATACTTTCGGCGAAGGACTATCTAATGAAAGAATCCTTGAAGGCATGGTCAAGCCTTTCGCAAGTTAATCTTTTAATACTAAAATTACATATAAGTATGAAAATGAATCTCCATTGTTTTGCGAATCTTATTTCAATAATGATTCTCGAGCTTTTCTCAAATAGCGGACTGATAAACGCAACCGAATTTGGAAAACGTACTGACGCATTGGAAGCATCAGCCTGGAACGAATCCAAATGGATTTCCGCAGTAGATGCCCCTGTAGTGAAAGGACATAACAACGGTCGCGCAGCCGATGGCGCGAGTTGGTTCGTGTCCACCGTGAAAAACGAACAGAAAATTGTCTCTGCCAAGTGGATGACCGCTGGACTGGGAGTTTACGAGTTGTATGTGAATGGGAAACCCGTAGGCGAGGAATTTCTGAAACCGGGCTTCACACACTATGCCAAGACCAAACGTTCTTTCACCTATGATATTACAGACATCATCCGTACCAAGCCAAACGCCGAGAATATGCTCTCCGTACAGGTGACGCCGGGATGGTGGGGTGACAAAATCATAACCCCCGGAGGATATGACGGCATGATAGGTAAGAAATGTGCCTTCCGTGGTGTACTGGAACTGACTTTCTCTGACGGAAACAAGAAGCGTTACGGTACTGATCTTAAAAACTGGAAGGCTGGAATTGCCGGTCCGGTGAAACATGCCGGTATCTTTGACGGAGAAGAGTACGATGCACGCGAACCGATGGGTTACGAATGTGTGGACAAACTCTCCACACCCGAAGAGAACACCGAATTCTCCGGTGATATCCTGCCTTCGGACGGGGCGGAAGTCTATCTGCGTACAGATCTCGCCCTCGCTCCTGTCAAAGCATACGTTTGGAAGAATGTAGAAGGAGCAAAGGAGAATGAGTTTGGTAAGGTGATTATCGCCCGTGAGTTCGCATCGGGTACGGAGATGACCGTAAGTCCGGGAGAGACATTAGTGGTGGACTTCGGACAAAATTGTGCCAGCGTACCTTCTTTCGTATTCAAAGCTGCCGAAGGAACAGTGCTGACCTGCCTTCCCGCGGAATTGCTCAATGACGGCAACGGCGCCAAGATTCGTGGAATGGATGGTCCGGAAGGAAGTTGCCACCGTGAAAATCTGCGCATTCCCCACACTGGTATCCGTCTGGATTATACCTTTGCTAGCGGAGATAACTATGTGGCCTATTATCCTCACTGTACCTTCTTCGGTTACCGCTATGTCTCCATAACTTCCACTGGGAATGTTGCCATCAAGTCGTTGAAGTCCATTCCCGTTACTTCCATCGCAAAGGAACTGGAAACCGGCACTATCACTACAGGCAACGACCTTGTGAACAAGCTCATCTCCAATACTTATTGGGGGCAGCTATCCAACTATCTGTCTATACCCACCGACTGTCCGCAACGCGACGAGCGCCTGGGCTGGACAGCAGACACACAAGTGTTTGCCGAAACCGGTACGTTCTTTGCTAACACTATGAAGTTCTTCCACAAGTGGATGCGTGACATGCGCGACACCCAGAACAGTTTGGGTGGATTTCCCGGAGTGGCTCCCTTGGCACAATACGGCGATGAGAAAATGCGTTTGGGTTGGGCCGATGCCGGAATCATTGTGCCTTGGACGGTATGGAAACAATTTGGTGACACGCAAATCATTGAGGAGAACTGGAACGCTATGGATTTGTTTATGAACTACATCAACGATACAAAGTATAACCACGAGACCCTCTGCGGGGGAGAACGGTAACTACCAATGGGCCGACTGGTTGAGCTACGAACCGCTGGAAAGTTGTAGCGGACTGGCTTTCTCTCCCCAAGGTCCGCTTCCTGATGCCGTCAGCTACTGGAACTACTTGAGCGCTTCCTATTGGGTGATAGATGCTTCCATGATGCGGGATATGGCTGCCGCCACGGGTCGCGATGCTGCCAAGTACCAGCAAATGTCTGATTCGGCAAAGGCATACATCAAAGAAAATTTCCTCAATGAGGACGGTACCTTCAAAACCGCCATTCTCAACACTATGCAAACTCCTGCCTTGTTCGCCCTGAAGAACCAGCTTTTGGAAGGCGAAGCCAAAGCGAAGATGATAGACCGCCTGCGCAAAAACTTCGCACAACACGATCTTTGCTTGCAGACCGGATTTCTAGGCACATCTATCCTTATGGCCACCCTTACGGAGAATGGCATGGAAGACATTGCCTATGAACTCCTCTTCCAACGTAAGAACCCAAGCTGGCTATACTCTGTGGACAATGGAGCCACCACCATTTGGGAACGGTGGAACAGCTATATGATAGACAAAGGAATGGGACCACGCGGCATGAACAGCTTCAATCATTATGCCTACGGATGCGTATGTGAATGGATTTGGGAAACCGTTGCCGGCATCGCAGCCGATCCCGCCACCCCTGGCTTCAAGCATATCATTATGAAGCCTATTCCGGACAAGCGGTTAGGACACGTGACTGCCGAATACCGTTCCGTCTCCGGACTCATCAAGAGTGCCTGGAAATATGAGGGGGACACCTGGATTTGGGAATTTACCATTCCTAAGGGCGTTATCGCTACCGTAATCCTTCCCGGAGAGATGAAGTCAAAGGAGTATGTAAGTGGAACTTACAAGGTGACCAAATAGTTTCTCATGTAGAATTTTATATTAAGAGGTTTTATAAAAATACTTGTTAATGAAAATGAGGTTGTCTAACAAGTGCCGAAAAAAGAAATCTCTGTCAGAGTTCAGTTCAGAAGGGGGTGAAATCGTTGAGAAGAGCCTTGTTAGACAGTCTTAAATTTTTTAATTTGGGTATTATGACACACATTCTTTTCTCTCGTTTTGGCAAAATGTATGTCTATGTATTTATTTATTATTTGGTAACTATGTACAATCTTACAGCTTAATTCTTGTTGAAATATTTTGTTATAATATAAAGTTTTTATATAGATATGTAATTAAAAAAGTCGGAAGATTTAAGAGCAAAACAATTATAAATATATTCTTTTGTATATGACTACCTAAGTTTATAAATATTTCATTGAATAATAGACATATAGCGATAAAAGTATTAAATTTATAGTGTCTAATTATAGAGTTTAAACGATTACCGCTATGTTCCCAAAATTTAAAGTTACGGAAATTTATTGTATGGCAGATGATTTATGCAAGGAATTTGCATTGCAACAGAAAAAATATATGGTTGAAAACAAGAACTGCAAGCACCGGAATAAGCCGAACCGTATGAGCGATACGGAAATAATGGTTATTCTTATCCTGTTTCATTCTAGAGGTTTCAGATGCTTCAAGCATTATTATAAGGAATATGTCTGCAAGCATTTGAAGGGTATGTTTCCTCAATGTGTATTTTACAACCGTTTTGTGGAATTGGAAAAGGGGTACTACTTCCACTGACTATTTTTATAGGATGTGAGGATATTTTAGTGGAAAACTGTGTGGGTTGGACGGATTGCACCAATGTGTTTTTGGCCGACCCGTGGAGTGCGGAACGTTTCGTGAATCTCGTCCGGATTATATCCAGAATGTGACTTATAGAAACTGTATCGTATTGGAGACACCTACATTGTATGATAACAAGGAAGGGGATGAGGGTTGGAGAGGAGGATGTGCGGCTATTAATCATGTGTTGGCATATACGAGGAACTTGGCGGTGGGGTGGACGGATGTCTGACATTCCGTTCGAGAATATACAATTTGAGAACTTGTATGGCGGACGACCAATTGCTGTGGAGATAGTAAGTGACGGTAAAGATACGGGAAGTTTGTCCAAAGTTGTCTTTCGGAATATAACTTTTACAGACGACAAATATCTGCCTGCTCAAGTGCGGAGAGTGAGTCGTGAGTTTCCTTTGCGGAATGTGGTATTTGATAATGTCATGTTTAACGGAAGACAGATAAAGAAGGCTGATTGTAGAAAATATCTGTTTGTCAATCCATATATAGAGAATTTACAATTTAAATAAATACAAATTACCATGAAAAAACTATTAACAACTTTATTGTTTGGAAGCTTTTTTTCGGCTTGTGCTGAAAGACAACCGGTTCCTGCCATTCCATCAGATCCGGAAATAGAAGGAAAAATAGAGAAACTGCTTAAAGGCATGACCCTTGAAGAGAAGATTGGCCAAATGTGTGAACTGACCATTGGGGCAGTGACAGATAAAAACGATAATAAATTGAGTGAAGCGTTACTGGATACGGTGATTGGTAAATATAAGGTAGGTTCGTTACTGAATATTCCCTTCGGAGTCAGCCAAAAAAAGGAAGTATTCGCAGAAGTGATCACACAGATTCAAAAGAAATCTTTGGAAGAAATTGGGATTCCATGTATTTATGGTTTGGATCAGATTCACGGGGCTTCATATACACAAGACGCTACTTATTTTCCTCAAGGCATCAATATGGCGGCTGCTTTTAATAGGGAACTAACTAGGCATTGTGCGGAGATTACGGCTTACGAGACTCGCGCTTGTTGTGTACCATGGACGTTTGCTCCTGTAATGGATCTCGGGCGCGATCCTCGTTGGCCGCGTATGTGGGAGAGTTTCGGGGAAGATGCCTATGTGAATGCGCAAATGGCTGTGCAGGCTGTACGTGGTTTGCAGGGGGATAATCCGAATAAGGTGGATGAATATCATATTTCATCCTGTATCAAGCATTTTATGGGATATGGGGTTCCAGTCTCCGGTAAAGACCGTACCCCTTCTTCTATTACCGATATTGACATGCGTGAGAAATACTTTGCTCCTTTCAAGGCGGCGATTCGTGCGGGTGCCTTGTCGCTGATGGTCAATTCCGCCAATAATAGCGGGGTGGCGTTTCATGCCAATAAAGAGTTATTGACCGGATGGTTGAAGGAGGACTTGAACTGGGATGGAATGATTGTGACCGATTGGAATGATATTAATAATCTGTATTTTCGCGACCATATTGCAAGCAGCAAGAAAGATGCCGTCAGGCTGGCTGTCAATGCGGGTATTGATATGGCAATGATTCCTTCGGAGGGACAGTTTTGTATCGACTTGAAAGAACTGGTTGAGGAAGGGGCTGTTTCAATGGAACGTATTGACGATGCCGTACGACGTGTATTACGTTTGAAATTCCGCTTGGGATTGTTTGAGAATCCATACTGGGATATTCGGAAATATGACAAGTTTGGAAGTCGGGAGTTTGCAGAAGTGGCATTGCAAGCTGCTAGGGAATCGGAGGTCTTGTTGAAAAATGAAGGAGAACTTTTGCCTTTACGTAAGGGAACGAAGATATTGTTGGCAGGTCCGAACGCCAATGCTATGCGTTGTCTCAACGGAGGATGGTCTTACAGTTGGCAGGGAGAGTTGGCGGATGAATTTGCGCAGGCTTATAATACTATCTATGAAGCATTATGCAACAAGTTTGGTACGGAAAATATTATCTATGAACCGGGAGTGACGTATGTTGCTGATCCTAATGATAACTGGTGGAAAGAAAATCGTCCGGAAATAGGAAAGGCAGTTACTGCTGCCGGTAGGGCGGATGTGATAATAGCTTGTATAGGAGAGAATACGTATTGTGAGACTCCGGGAAATCTGAATGACTTGAATCTTTCTTCCAATCAGAAAGAGTTGGTGAGAGCACTTGCGGCAACAGGAAAGCCGGTAATATTGGTTCTGAACGAAGGACGGCCGCGTATAATCCATGAGATAGAACCTTTGGCAAAAGCGGTGGTTCATATTATGTTGCCGGGAAATTACGGTGGAGATGCGTTGGCTGACTTGATTGCCGGAGATGCGAACTTTAGCGCTAAATTGCCTTTTACATATCCGAAATTCATCAATTCGCTTGCTACGTATGATTATAAGCCGTGTGAACAGATGGGACCTATGGAAGGGGAGTATAATTATGATGCGGTCATGGATGTTCAATGGCCCTTTGGATATGGATTAAGTTATACGTCCTATGAGTATAGTAATTTTAAAGTGAATCGTACGACTTTCAATGCGGATGATGAACTGATATTTGAAGTGGATGTAAAGAACGTGGGAGAAAGAGCAGGTAAGGAAACGGTCCTGTTGTATTCTAGTGATTTGGCAGCTAGTGTTTCACCAGATGTGATCCGTCTTCGTAATTTTGAGAAAGTTGAATTACAATCGGGTGAAACAAAGAAGGTTGTTATGAAGTTGAAGGGAAGCGACCTGGCTTTTGTCGGTCAGGATAGAAAATGGCGGTTGGAGCAAGGACGTTTCCGCATGAAATGTGGTAGTGAGATACTGTATATAGACTGTGAAAAAGACAAAATTTGGGATACTCCTAATATTGACTAAGCAGAAACAGTATAAAGAAACTGATTGCAATAAGTGTAATATCCGTTGTTATAGCTGCGTACAATACTTTAGAAAGGGTGGAGGATTATAGGAATGTAATTCCTCTATCACATGAAATAGTAATGGTAGCTGGGAATCCTTTTGTTATTGAAAAAGATACCCGCATTCTTTATCTTGAAGATAATATTCTTTTAGAAAGGAACACACAATTCCTTGCCGGATACATTAAAGAAGCGACAGGAAGGCGGTTAAAAGTGGAATCCGGACAGGATGTGAATGACAAGAATATGATTATATGAGGATGTAAATTAAACTGTGTCAGCAAAAAATAAAATATTAATTTTGCTGACACAGTTTAATTTACATCCTCTATATTTCAGTTCAAAAAAATGCGTAAAAATATTCCAGAAGAATTATGGCAAATGAGTGAGCAAAGAGAATTGTATGTTGTATAATATTGTATCTACACAGTAGACGTGTAATTTTAGCATGGACTTCTAAATAGAATTATTAATTCGATCGATATTTATATTCTTAAGTATTTGAGGGGCTTTATATTCTAAAAAGTACTTTACTCTTTGGAATTCCAAGGCATTTTGTTTGCCTTTGTGTTAATCAATATATTGAATATGAATAATAGTAATAATAATCAGATAATTCGTTTTGACTGGGCGATGAAACGTCTGCTCCGGAATAAGGCAAACTTTAGTGTACTTGAAGGTTTGCTTACTACGTTGCCGGGTGAGAAGATTGTTATTCAGAAACTCCTTGAAAGTGAAAGTAATCAGGAGGATAAGTTTGACAAGTAGATATGCTTGCCGAGAATTCTAAGGATGAGCTTGTCTTGATCGAGGTACAGGATAATAATGAATATGCTTACTTCCAGCGTATGTTGTTCGGTACTTCTAAAAGTATATAAATAGAGGAGAGAGTTATGACAAGGTACGTAAAGTATATAGTATTAATATCGTCTATTTCTCATTAGGTCATGGGACGGACTTCGTATATCATGGAAAGACAGAATTCAGGGGTATTTATCAAGGGGATATTTTAGAACTGACTCCATTTCAAAAGCAAACATTCAAGGTGGATACAGTTAGTCAGTTGTATCCTGAATACTATATCTTAAAGGTAAATGGCTTTAATCAGATAGCCAAGAGTCCGTTGGAAGAATGGATTTACTATTTGAATACAGGTGAGATTCCTTCTAGTGCTACAGTTCTAGAGCTTGAAGAGGCACGGGAGAGATTGAAGTTGGATAGCATGACTAAGGATGAATTGGTGGCTTATTATCGTCACTTGGATAATATAGTAATTCTGCATGATAATATCTATACCGAACGAGAAGAAGGAAGGGCGGAAGGGCGTGAAGAGGCTAATTGGGATAATGCTCGTAATCTGAAAAAAACTGGGAGTAGCTATTGATATAATTTCACAAGCTACGGGATTGTCTAAAGAGGAAATAGAAAAGTTATAGAGTAAATCTTGAATAAGTTATTGATTGAGGGGACATACAGTTTACTGTGCATTCCCTTTTTTATTGCTGTTCGAAATAGAGATGATGAGAACGAAAAAAGGAATTTTAGTTTAATTTGTTAGGAAATGGGGGATGAATAGAGTTAAAGTAATATAAGTATAGTGCTTTCTGAGTGGGGAGTAAAGCCATTAGTGAAAAAGAAAAAGCTCTGAAAATCAGAGCTTTAAATCTTTTGTAAGTGGAGCGTATCGGACTCGAACCGATCACCTTAACACTGCCAGTGTTACGCTCTAGCCAGATGAGCTAACGCCCCTTCTTTAATCTTATATGATAACGTTTGTAAACGAATCTTTTTTGTTGGCGCAAATATAATGCAATATTCTGAAATAATTGCTATGTTTGCGGTAAATAATAGTTTAAAATAAAGAAATGCTGATTTATAATACGACTTTTCAGGTGGATGACGACGTTCACGATAATTTTCTGATTTGGATTAAAGAATCCTATATTCCCGAAGTACAGAAGCACGGTGCATTGAAGACGCCGCGTATCTGCCGGATATTGAGCCACCGGGAGGAAGGAAGTGCTTACTCCTTGCAGTGGGAGGTAGAGAGTAGCGGGATGCTGCACCGCTGGCATCTGGAACAGGGAGTGCGCCTGAATGATGAACTTACAAAAATATTTAAGGATAAGGTGATTGGTTTTCCGACATTAATGGAGGTGATAGAGTGATTCAACCGGTAAAAGAAAAGATAATCCTGGGTATTGACCCCGGTACTACGATCATGGGATATGGGATCTTGAGAATAAAAGGAACCAAGCCCGAAATGGTTGCAATGGGGATTATCGACTTGCGTAAATTTGCCAATCACTATCTGAAACTACGCCATATCCATGAGCGTGTATTGAGTATCATTGAAAGCTATCTGCCTGACGAACTGGCTATTGAAGCACCATTCTTCGGCAAAAACGTGCAGTCGATGTTGAAGTTGGGGCGTGCGCAGGGAGTAGCAATGGCAGTGGCCCTAAGCCGTGACATACCAATCACCGAGTATGCTCCTTTGAAAATTAAAATGGCTATTACCGGAAACGGACAGGCCTCGAAAGAGCAAGTGGCGGATATGTTGCAGCGAATGCTTCGCTTTTCGAAAGAAGATATGCCTACTTTCATGGATGCGACAGACGGTTTGGCGGCCGCATATTGCCATTTTCTGCAAATGGGACGGCCGGCATTGGAAAAAGGATATAATAGTTGGAAAGATTACATAGCAAAGAACCCGGATAAGGTGAAATAATTGAGGATATAAGTTCTATGCTATAAGTTTATAGGTGCGATAAAGCACTATATATCAAAGGAAAGGGTTAAGATGAAGATGGGAACTAATTATTTAGCAATACTGGGAGTAACTACGATGACAACAGTGATGAGTTGTTCTTCTGCAAAAAAGGAATACGCTTCTTATGAACTCTATCCCGTTCGTTCGGGGAATCTTGTCGAAATGGAGTATGCTCCGGGGGCTACCAGGTTTACGCTTTGGGCGCCTACGGCTGATGAGGTACGCCTGATGCTTTATGATGCAGGGGAAGGTGGTCATGCTTACGAAACGGAGAAAATGGAACCTGCTGAAGACGGAACATGGACGGTAACCGTGGACAAAGATTTGCTGGGTAAATTCTACACCTTCAATGTGAAGATTGATGATAAATGGCAAGGAGATACACCGGGTATTAACGCTCGTGCTGTCGGAGTAAATGGCAAGCGTGCTGCTATTATTGACTGGAAATCGACCCAGCCGGAAGGGTGGGAGAGTGACCGGCGCCCTACCCTGAAATCTGCTGCCGATATGATTATCTACGAAATGCATCATCGTGATTTCTCGTCGGATTCTACTTCGGGGGTAAAGAACAAAGGAAAATATCTTGCCTTGACCGAACGAGGAACCATGAATGCTGATAAACGTCTGACAGGGATCGACCATTTGAGAGAACTGGGGATCACGCATGTACATCTGCTTCCTTCTTATGATTATGCTTCCGTAGACGAGACGAAGCTGGAAGAAAAACAATATAACTGGGGATATGATCCGCTGAATTATAACGTGCCGGATGGTTCTTATTCGACCGACCCTTATCAGCCTGCGGTTCGTGTGAAGGAGTTCAAACAAATGGTACAGGCACTACATCAGGCAGGTATCCGGGTGATAATGGACGTAGTGTACAACCATACGTTCAATACGATAGAGAGTAACTTTGAACGTACCGCTCCCGGTTACTTTTATCGCCGGAAAGAAGATGGTTCTCTGGCAAATGGCTCGGGATGCGGCAATGAGACTGCAAGTGAACGTCCTATGATGCGTAAATTTATGATAGAATCTGTCCTTTACTGGATTAATGAATATCATATTGACGGCTTCCGCTTTGACCTCATGGGAATACACGACATCGAGACGATGAACGAAATCAGGAAAGCTGTCAACAAGATTGATCCTACCATTTGCATTTATGGAGAAGGCTGGGCTGCTGAAGCTCCTCAATATCCGGCGGATTCGTTGGCCATGAAAGGAAATGTTGCCCGTATGCCGGATATCGCTGTCTTTTCGGATGAACTGCGTGATGGGCTTTGCGGACCTGTATGGGAAAAAGATAAAGGTGCGTTTCTTGCCGGTGTTCCGGGAGGAGAGGCGAGTGTAAAGTTTGGTATTGTGGGTGCGATTGAACATCCGCAAGTGCGCTGTGATTCGGTGAATTATAGCCGGCAACCTTGGGCGAAGCAACCTACACAGATGATTAGTTATGTTTCCTGTCATGACGGATTATGCCTTGTTGACCGAATAAAGGCAAGTATGCCGGGAATTACTCCCGAACAGTTGGTCCGTCTGGATAAATTGGCGCAAACGGTGGTCTTTACTTCACAAGGTATTCCTTTTATTTATGCTGGCGAGGAAGTGATGCGTGATAAGAAAGGAGTGGACAACAGCTACAAGAGTCCGGATGCGGTAAACGCTATTGATTGGCGGCGCAAAACTACGAATGAGGATGTTTTCACCTATTATAAGCGTTTGATTGACTTGCGTAAATCTCATCCCGCCTTCCGTATGGGAGACGCGGAAATGGTTCGGAGACATTTGGAATTCCTGCCTGTCGAGGGGAACAATCTGATTGCGTTCCTTTTGAAGGAGCATGCGAACGGTGACCGTTGGGAAGATATTATCGTTGCTTTCAACTCCCGCACTACTCCCGCACGTCTGGAAGTACCTGCCGGCAAATATACGGTAGTATGTAAGGACGGTGTGATAGATGTTCGCGGACTTGGGACGCAAACCGGACCGGAAGTAATTGTTCCCGGCCAGTCTGCACTGATTATGTATAAATAGATAAAAATAGAAGAATATGAGCCAAAATACATTCAGCATGGCGGGGGGCGTAGCACGCAACCCGCTTGTGCGTTTAGCCAAACCCGTCACGGCAACTATCGGGGCAGACGAACATATAGCCATTGTAGGACCGAACGGTAGTGGTAAAAGCCTTTTTGTAGATACGCTGATCGGTAAATATCCGCTGCGTGAAGGAGCGCTGCAATATGATTTTTCTCCTTCTGCTACTCAGACCGTTTATGATAATGTAAAATACATCGCTTTTCGTGATACCTATGGAGCTGCCGACGCCAATTACTACTATCAGCAACGTTGGAATGCCCATGACCAGGATGAGGCTCCCGATGTCCGCGAAATGCTGGGCGAGATCAAGGACGAGCAACTGAAAAACGAATTATTCGACCTTTTCCGTATCGAGCCTCTTCTGGATAAGAAGATTATCCTTCTTTCCAGTGGGGAATTACGCAAATTCCAGCTCACAAAGATCCTGCTGACTGCTCCCCGTGTTCTGATTATGGATAACCCGTTTATCGGACTGGATGCTCCTACACGCGAATTGCTTTTCTCTTTGCTCGATCGTCTGACGAAGATGTCGTCGGTACAGATAATTCTGGTGCTTTCCATGTTGGATGATATTCCTTCCTTCATTACTCATGTCATTCCCGTTGACAAAATGGAAGTCTTTCCGAAAATGGAACGTGAAGTCTATTTGGATGCTTTCCGTTCAAGAGATACGGTCGTTCCTTTTGACGATTTACAACAACGTATCATTGATTTGCCTTACAATGGCAATAATTACGATGCCGATGAAGTGGTAAAACTAAACAAAGTCAGTATCCGCTATGGTGACCGTACTATTCTGAAAGAACTCGATTGGACTGTGCATCGTGGGGAGAAATGGGCATTGAGTGGAGAAAACGGTGCGGGTAAATCAACCTTGTTGAGTCTTGTTTGTGCGGATAATCCCCAATCGTATGCCTGTGATATCAGCCTGTTCGGACGAAAAAGAGGAACCGGGGAGAGTATCTGGGAAATTAAGAAACACATTGGCTACGTCAGTCCGGAGATGCATCGTGCTTACCTTAAAAACCTGCCGGCTATTGAGATTGTAGCAAGCGGTTTACATGATAGTATCGGGTTGTACAGACGTCCGCAACCGGAGCAGATGGATATTTGTGAATGGTGGATGGATGTATTCGGTATCGCAGCATTGAAAGATAAAGCATTCCTGCAACTTTCCAGTGGCGAGCAACGGCTGGCTCTGCTGGCACGTGCTTTCGTCAAAGATCCGGAACTGTTGATTTTGGATGAACCGCTTCACGGACTTGATACTTACAACCGTCGCCGGGTGAAGAAGGTGATTGAAGCCTTCTGCCAACGTAAAGATAAAACGATGATTATGGTGACACATTATGAATCGGAGCTTCCGGGTACGATAACAGACCGCATTTTCCTGAAAAGAAATTAGATGGCACACCGTTCAAGTTTGGTTTCTAATCTTCTTTTATGAATTGATTATTCTATTCATTTATATAAGTTATTGACTAAGGTTTTTCTCAAACCATTCTCACTGTGATGAGAATTTTTTCTCATCACAGTGAGAACTTTTTCTCATTACTATGAGAATTTTTTCTCGTCATGGTGAGAATAATCCTTGCCCTGAATGTATTGTAACGGGGTTCTGGAAGTAAATTGTGAACCTGCTTTCCGGGTTAGCCGAGTGGATGTGTAAACCAGAAACAGGAACCCTTTCCGGGTTCCGAGTCTACTCCGATCTTTCCTCCGAGTTGTGTGATGATACTCTGGCAGATAGAAAGACCGAGACCGGTGCCGGGAATAAAATTATTGAGTTTGACAAAACGGTTGAATACAGCCGTTTGCTTTTCCGGTTCGATTCCTATACCCGTATCCTCTACGGAGAATTTCGCTTCTTTTCCTTTTATTTGGTAACTGATGGTTATACTCCCTTCGGAGGTAAATTTTAACGCATTGACTACGAAGTTTGATAATACTTGGTAAAGCCTACTTTTATCGCTGGTGAGTTGCAAATCGGGCAGATCGGGAGACAGGCGGAGTTCCACCTGCGGGGAGGTTCGCATCTGCATTGCTTGGTATAATTCATTGCATAACCGTTTGGCGTTCACTTTCTCGAAGGTAAAGTCAAAAGTTCCAGCTTCGATTTTTGACAAATCGAGAATATCGGAAATAAGTTGTAGCAGGCGTTTGTTGTTCTCTTCGATGATGGTGACATACTGCAGTTTCTCTTCCGGATTGTCCGCCTCTTGCAGCATACTCGAAAAACCGACAATCGCATTGAGCGGTGTACGTATCTCGTGGCTCATATTGGCAAGGAAGGCAGACTTTAGCCGGTCGGATTCTTCTGCTTTCTCTTTAGCTTGAATGAGCATTCGTTCCGTTTCTTTCAGTTGGGTGATATCAAAGTTGATGCACAACATTTCGATGATATTATCCTGTGGGAGATAATTCCGGACCAACACATTCACGCGTGTCCACGTATAGTTTCCGTCAGCTCTGCGAATACGCATATCACGACATAATTTGCTACTTTCCCCTTTAATGACCTTATCCAGAAAATCAAGCATTACAGCCCGGTCTTCGGGGTGGAAGTGGGAGTGTATGCCGATGATTTCCGGTAGTGGGGTACCTTCTTCCTCTCCTATATTCCTGTACCAGCTGCTCAGGGCATAACCGTCCCGGCTCAAAGCGTCGAAATGGGCATAACCAACTTTGGCATAGTCGCCTACCAGGTCGAAGAAATTTTTGAACTCCTGAATCTTATTATAAGCAATGGTATTTTCGGTCTTGTCTACGTTAATCACCAAGTAATTGATCGGCTCATGATTATGGTCGTACAGCGTAGTTACTTTGGTTGTTAAATCTATACTGCCTCCCGAACTTTGTGACTGGTAGTATCCGTTTATCTTGGAAAATTCATAGCAGAATGTAAAGTCGGCGTCTTCATTATTTCTGAGTTTCTGTTTGATCTCTTCCGGAAGCAGGGGATTCTCGAACAGATTAACTCCCAAGACATCTTCTTTGCTGGCTATATGAAACATTTCCAGTTCCTTCTTGTTAAGGTCGATCAGGAGCCCGTCTTTATTGTATAATTCGATGCCTACGGGGATATTTTTATAGATATTATGCAGAATGCGTTCACTGTTCTGCAATGCCTGGTAAGCGGACGCCATATGTGGTCCGTCTTGTGTTTCGGCTATGCCATATATCTTGGTGTTTCCTGCCTCGTCTGTTTCCTGGTAACATATCTTGCTGCGTATCCATACACCCCCTTTAGGAGTATCGAGCAGATATACTTCTTCAATCGTCTGCTGTAATTCATCGAAAGAGTGGGAAGTGGTGTGTTGCTGGTCTTCCCTCAGAATCCGCTTGTTGAAATCATTGAAACTAATAATACCCTCCTCGTCGAGACCGAGAAGTTGGGCTATGAAGCCGGAGCATTTGTAACACTCTGTTTTTACATCTGCCTCCCACCAGCCGATGTTGGCTTTATTCATTAATTTCCGTAGGAAGATGTCTTCTCTGTGTGTGTCTGTTTCAGGCATTTTACAGTTTGTTCTGAAGGTTAAAAATTTGTTTAATATGTAAAAGTAGTCATTTTTGTCGGATTCCTGCTAATAAACCACCATTTTTAGGTATTGATAACTCCTTATTCTTTCGTGAACTTTGTGGAGAAATAAAATGTTCTATATATAATGCGTAGATATAAAAAGAAAGGAGATCATTAAGAATGAAAAAAATAGTATTACTTCGTCACGGAGAGAGTGTATGGAACAAGGAAAATCGTTTCACCGGCTGGACGGATGTAGACCTTACGGAAAAAGGAGTTGCCGAAGCCGAGAAGGCAGGGGAGACGCTGAGAGAATATGGCTTCAATTTCGATAAAGCCTATACTTCCTATCTGAAACGTGCAGTGAAAACTCTGAACTGCGTGCTTGATAAGATGAATCTCGACTGGATTCCCGTGGAAAAGAACTGGCGCCTGAATGAGAAGCATTATGGAGAGTTACAAGGGCTGAATAAAGCGGAAACCGCCGGGAAGTATGGGGAGGAACAAGTGCTTGTATGGCGCCGCAGCTATGACATTGCTCCTAATCCGCTTGCAGAGAATGACCTTAGAAATCCACGTTTCGACTATCGATATCACGAGGTACCCGATGCTGAACTGCCCCGTACCGAATCATTGAAGGATACCATTGAACGTATTATGCCTTATTGGGAATCAAATATATTTCCTGCATTGAAAACTGCCCATACTTTACTGGTGGTAGCTCACGGTAATAGTTTGAGGGGGATTATCAAACATCTGAAACATATTTCGGATGAAGATATTATAAAACTGAACCTGCCTACTGCCGTGCCTTATGTGTTTGAGTTCGACGAGAATCTTAATGTAGCCAATGACTACTTTCTGGGTAATCCCGAAGAAATCAGAAAATTAATGGAGGCAGTAGCCAACCAGGGAAAGAAAAAATAGAATAAAGTTATACATTAAAAAAATGAAGTTATGAATAAAGTTATAGAATTATTAGGAGATAAATCCTGTTATTATTTGGATCACACCTGTAAAACCATCGATAAATCGCTGATTCACATTCCCTCTCCCGATACAATAGATAAAATCTGGTTGGATTCAGATCGTAATATAAAGGTATTGAATAGCCTTCAGTCTCTCTTGGGGCATGGCCGATTGGCAAATACCGGATATGTGTCCATTCTTCCTGTCGATCAGGATATCGAGCATACCGCCGGGGCTTCTTTTGCTCCGAACCCGATCTATTTCGACCCGGAGAATATCGTGAAACTGGCTATTGAAGGCGGCTGCAACGCCGTGGCTTCCACTTTCGGAATCCTGGGTTCCGTAGCGCGTAAGTATGCCCATAAGATACCTTTCGTTGTGAAGTTGAATCATAATGAACTGCTTTCTTATCCGAACAGCTTCGACCAAGTGTTGTTTGGCACCGTGAAGGAGGCATGGAACATGGGGGCAGTAGCTGTCGGAGCTACTATCTATTTCGGTTCGGAACAGAGTCGCCGTCAGTTGGTAGAGATTGCCGAGGCGTTTGAATATGCGCACGAACTGGGTATGGCAACCATTCTGTGGTGCTATCTGCGTAACAATGATTTCAAAAAAGGAGCAATAGATTATCACTCTGCTGCCGACTTGACCGGACAGGCTGACCGCCTGGGTGTGACCATTAAGGCGGATATTGTGAAGCAGAAACTTCCGACGAATAACGGCGGCTTTAAAGCTATCGGCTTCGGCAAGGTGGACGAACGTATGTACACCGAACTGGCGACTGACCACCCGATTGACCTTTGCCGTTATCAGGTTGCTAATGGCTACATGGGGCGTGTAGGACTGATTAATTCCGGTGGGGAATCTCACGGAACTTCCGATTTGCGTGATGCCGTCATTACTGCCGTAGTGAATAAGCGTGCCGGAGGTATGGGACTGATTAGCGGACGTAAGGCTTTCCAGAAACCGATGAATAAAGGGGTAGAATTATTGAATGCTATCCAGGATGTTTATCTTGATCCGTCAATAACGATCGCTTGATACGGTTGTGAATAGAAATAATTTCTTATCTTTGACTATTAGATAGTTAACCATTAAAAAAATAAGAGTATGAAGTTTTTTATTGACACAGCCAATTTGGAGCAGATTAAGGAGGCACATGACCTCGGTGTACTTGACGGAGTGACTACCAACCCTTCGCTCATGGCGAAAGAAGGTATCAAGGGAACACAGAACCAGCGTGACCATTATGTCAAGATATGTAATATCGTCAACGGTGATGTGAGTGCCGAGGTGATAGCGACCGATTATGAAGGGATGATTCGCGAAGGCGAGGAGCTGGCGGCGCTTAATCCGCATATCGTAGTGAAAGTGCCTTGTATTGCCGACGGTATCAAAGCCATCAAGTATTTCACGGAGAAAGGAATACGCACGAACTGTACGCTGGTCTTTTCGGTGGGACAGGCGTTGCTGGCGGCTAAAGCCGGGGCAACTTATGTATCTCCTTTCGTCGGCCGTCTGGATGATATTTGTGAAGATGGGATAGGACTTGTTGGGGATATTGTACGTATGTACCGCACGTATGATTACAAGACGCAAGTGCTGGCAGCTTCTATCCGTAATACGAAGCACATTATCGAATGTGTGGAAGTGGGGGCGGATGTTGCTACTTGCCCGTTGAGTGCCATTAAGGGATTGTTGAATCATCCGTTGACGGATTCGGGACTGAAAAAATTCCTGGAAGACTATAAAAAAGTCAACGGTTGAGAGTAGACAAGGCTCAATATATAGAACAAACGGTGAACATCAGGCAGTTCGTTGCTGCACAGTGTTCACCGTTTTTTATTTTTTAGTTGTCGGATGGCTATTCGTTTTTCTTTTCCTGTTTCCGCTTTTCCTTATACTGTGTCGGCGTTTCGCCTGTATATTGTTTGAAAGCCGTACTGAAATAGCGGGAAGTAGTAAACCCGACTTTCTCGGCGATTTCCGTAAATGACAGCTCCGTGCCAGTCATTAATGTGATCGCTTTCTCCATTCTGAATTTGTTAATATAATCATTGGCCCCCATATCGGTAAGAGCTTTTAGCTTGTTATAGAGCGAAGCCCGGCTCATGCCGATTTCTTTGCAGACCAGAGCGACATCCAGATTACTGTTATCCAGATTTTCCTGGATAATCTTATTCATTTTGAGTAAGAATGTTTCGTCCGCCTGACTGAACGTGCTCTCTTCCGGGGCAGGAATCAAGCCGGCATTCAGATACCTTTTCTTGGTATGTTCGCGGTTTTTCAACCGGTTGCGGATGAGTTCCATTAACATTTCTATTTCAAAAGGCTTGGTGAGATAGGCGTCCGCTCCGTTTTTGTAACCGCTCAGCTGGCTTTGTTTATCATCTCTTGCCGTCAGCAGGATGATAGGGATGTGGCTGATAGTAATATCCTCTTTGATGTTTTTACACAATTCATATCCGTTCATTCGCGGCATCATTACATCACTGACGATGATATCCGGAGTATGGCTCTTGATAAGTTGAAGGGCTTCTACACCGTCTGCAGCAATTACGATCCGCTTGAAATATTCTCCTAATGATTTTTTCAGGAAGTCCGTCAGGTCGGAATTGTCGTCCACTACCAGAATACTGTAAGGGGTCGTGTCGAAATTGTCCTCATCAGGAATCTGTTCATTGTCATTGTCGCCTATCAGTTCGTTCAGATATGCCTTAGGCTGGCAGATAATTTCTTCGGTCTTTTGCTTCAGTGGCAGTTCAAAGAAGAAAGTTGCACCTGCTTCCTGATTGTTGCGGGCACCGATAGAACCACCATGCAGCTCAACCAGAATCTTGGAATAAGATAATCCGATTCCCGTTCCGCTTTGTTCTCCTGTCCCTTGATAGAAACGGGTAAAGAGTTTCCGGGTGTCTACTTGCTGCAATCCGTTTCCTTGGTCGATTATGGAAATACGTATTCTGCTTTCTTCTGAAAGTAATTCGGAGGTAATTGTAATTTCTGTATTTTCAGGACTATGTTTGAGCGCGTTGATAAGCAGGTTGCTTAAAATAGTCTCGCACTTGTCCTTATCGAAACTGACAGTTTCAATCCGTGGGTCGAGCTCATAACGGATTCGCACATTCTTGGCTTCACCTTCACTGATAAAGTCTTGTGATACGTCCTCAATCCATTTATTGAGCGGATGAGGCTGTATCTGCATTTTACTTTCTCCGACTTCCATTTTACGCACATCAAGCACCATGTTAATCAGGTTCTTCATACGTTGTGACTGTCTGTAAATAGCTTTCAGGGGAAGGTATTGATGATCTTCGGAGGAGAGTGATTTCAATATTCTGCTAAGTGGAGCGTGTATCAGTGTCAACGGTGTACGAAGCTCGTGGCTGATATTGATAAGGAAGCGTACTTTTTCTTCATACACTTGTTGCTCGTGCTCTTTCATAGCCCATTTGAGCTTTTCCTCTTTGCGTTTCAAGGTTCTTCGGAAAGTCTCTATAATAACGGCGACAACGAAAACTGCGCAACTGAGGATGAACCACCATGTACGATACCAGGGAGGAAGAATCGTTAACTCCAGTACTTCTTGGTTAGGAATCCAACTACCATCTTTGGCCGTACAGGAAGCCATGATTTTATAACTGCCCGGTGGCAGTGAGCGTATAGCCAGTTCAGGGTTGTAGGATTCGATTTGTTGGTCATTCAACCCTTCTATCTGGTATTTATATACTTTTTGGCGGAAAATGTCTTCCTCTTTCGACATGATTCGGATAGTAATATTGCTGTTCCAAGGAGCGGAGATACCTTTCGGATTACCGCTTAACTTATCGTTGACGGATTCTCCGTTGATAATGACATTTGACAATTGGAGTTGTGGAAGTTCGGAGGTGGTCAGCGGGAGCTTGCTGTTGATATGAAGCAAGCCTTTTACACCGCCCATGTAGATATCTCCCTGCATACTTAATAATTGAGGCTTGGAAAGATATTCGTTTAAAATAGCTCCATCCGACTCTCCGAATAGGACAAACTTCTTTTCTTTGATCAACCAGGCAAAGAGCATACTGTCGGCTCCTATCCATACTTTTCCCTGCTGGTCGCATACGAGCAGAGTAATTTCGCCGAACAGGGAAGTCGGTATCAGAGTCTTTGTCTTGGTTCCGGGATGATAATGTATCAATCCGTAATTGCTCCCGATCCAGAAGTGTCCTTCTTTATCTCGTGAAACGGAGTTGATAACAGTATCTTTCCGGCAAGAGTACAATGCTTTCAACCGGTTTGTACGGTTATCCAGTTCGTAGATGTGTTTTGTATCGTTTATATAAGTATAATCCTGATAATTGCCAATAGGTAAAAGGGTACCGATGATATCTTGCCCTTCCTGCTCGGTAGCAATATTGAAAGTCTGTTCTTTCAGATTGTATTTATAAACATGATCTCCCAGGAATAATATGCTGTGAGGCGTGTTTTGTAGTAAATTCACGGCTTTTCCCCGGTTACAGAGACGGGTGTTCGTTTCATTATCGACAATGGTGAAGGGATGTTTTTCTCCTGTTGCCGGATTGAAAATGAATACTCCCTGCGAGAAAAGGGAAATTAATAATTTACCGGGAGTAAACGGACAGATAGAGGCTACTTTGTCTTCCCAAGTCGAAGGGTAATGGGCGAATTTCTCCGTAAACGGGTTAAAGCTGTTTATGCCTCCTCCGTCCGTACCTATCCAGATCCGGTTTTCGGATTCCTGAAAAAGGCTCAAAACAGTGGAGTTGCTTAATCCGCGGTCGTTGCCGGGCAATACATCTTTATATGTTTTCATAGAAACTTCCCGGATGCTGATTAATCCGTTTCGGATGCTGCCTGCCCACATATTATTATTCCGGTCGTTATAAAGACATAAGATCGAATTGGCAGGAAGTGAATAGTTATCTCTTCCGGGGATGTGTTCCAATAGGGAAAATTGCCCCGTTTCCGGGTCAAGGATATTGATGCCTCCTCCGTCTGTTCCAATCCATATCTGCCCTTCCCGTTCGGCGAGGCTTAATACAACATTGTTGCTCAGATAAGAATTGCGGGTGGTATAGGTGGCTAGCAGTTTTCCGTCGCGGGTCAGGCAATTCAAGCCTCCGTTGTAAGGTGCCACCCATATCCTTTTCTGTGAATCGATGAATATATTCATGATTTCTTTTCCGCAATCGAAAGGGGGAGGGTTATATTTTCCGGTTTTTAAGTCGAGTAGTAGTAAGCCCTGCCACCGGCTACAACAGAGCAGGGTATGTTCATCCCAAAGGGTCAGCAGGGTGACATTGTAATTCGGTTCCCGCTCAAATGATTGCAAGAGGCGTAAGGAAGCATCCTGATAATTATAGAAAAAGATTTTATTTTTTGAACCGAACAAGACGCCTCCTTTTGTCAGGCAAACTGAATAAACGATAATGTTATTTCCCGACTCATTCGTTGGTATGAAGAAGTCATCACTCTGCCGTCGATAGCGCGCCACTCCTTTGTCCGTCAGAATCCAGATATTGTTTTGTTCGTCTTCTATCATCTGATAGATAAAATTATGTGGAATGGAATGAGGATCATCGGCCTGATGAACATATTTTTTGAGTTCATGCCCGTCGTATCGTCCCAGCCCGGAACGGGTTCCAATCCATACAAAGCCTTGTTCATCCGTCAGGATACAGCGCACGGTGGAAGGTAGTCCGTCTTTCAGGGAGATTTGTTTATAGTAATAATGTCCGGCTTGAAGGGGGAGAAGGCCGGTAAACTGTATGATAAATGCTACGCATAGTAGTACCAATATGTTTTTTCTCATGAAATCAGGTCAGTTTAACTGAAACAAAGATAATGTATTCGGATGAATATTACTTAAATCAGCTCTCTTATTTTTTAGTTTTTATCCCTATCTTTGCTCGAAAATATACGATTATGATTACCGAAGAACTACAAAAACTTTATCTGGCATATACGGGAGTTCCCGCCGAGAATATAACAGAATTACCTTCTTCCGGCTCCAATCGCCGTTATTTCCGGTTGGCGGGGGTGCAAACATTGATCGGAGTTTATGGAACCTGTATCGATGAGAATGAGGCTTTTCTTTATATGGCGGCCCATTTCCGCAGATGCGGTTTGCCTATTCCTGAGATTCACATCGTGTCGGAAGATAAAACCTATTATCTGCAAGAAGATTTAGGAGACACTTTGTTGTTTCATGCCATAGAGAAAGGACGTGCCACGAGTGTCTTTTCCGAAGATGAAAAAGAACTGCTTCGAAAGACGATTCGCCTGCTGCCCGCTATCCAGTTTGCCGGGGCGGACGGATTTGATTTCTCCCGTTGCTATCCCCAGCCGGAGTTTAACCAACGTTCTATCCTTTGGGACCTGAATTACTTTAAATACTGTTTTCTCAAGGCTACCGGCATGGAGTTTCAAGAGGATAAACTGGAAGATGATTTCCAGAAGATGAGCGATGTTCTGCTTCGTAGTTCTTCTGCCACTTTTATGTATCGTGACTTCCAAAGTCGTAATGTGATGATTAAAGACGGCGAACCATGGTTTATTGATTTTCAGGGCGGACGTAAGGGACCGTTCTATTATGACATTGCTTCTTTCTTATGGCAGGCAAAAGCAAAATATCCTGATAGTCTCCGTCAGGAACTGCTGCAAGAATATATTGAAGCACTCCGCAAATACCAACCAATTGACGAACCTTATTTTTATAGCCAGCTTCGCCATTTTGTACTTTTCCGTACTTTGCAAGTGCTTGGAGCCTATGGCTTTCGTGGCTACTTCGAAAAGAAGCCCCATTTTATCCAGAGTGTTCCTTATGCTATCGGGAACCTGCGCGAACTGTTGAAAGAGGAATATCCGGAATATCCGTATCTCTGTAAAGTATTGCGTGAACTGACCGGGCTGAAACAATTTACGGACGATCTGAAAAAGCGCCAGCTCACAGTCAAAGTCATGAGTTTTGCTTATAAGAAAGGGATTCCTGACGATCCGACAGGCAATGGGGGCGGCTATGTTTTTGATTGCCGCGCTGTAAATAATCCCGGAAAATATGAACGTTACAAACCTTTTACCGGACTGGATGAACCGGTGATTACCTTCCTCGAAGAAGACGGAGAGATTCTTCGTTTTCTCGATCATGTTTATGCCTTGGTGGATGCTTCTGTGAAACGATATATGGAACGGGGATTTAGTAATTTATCTGTTTGTTTTGGCTGCACCGGAGGGCAACATCGTTCTGTTTATTCCGCCCAGCATTTGGCGGAGCACCTTAATAAGAAATTCGGAGTAAAAGTAGAATTGGTGCATCGTGAACAGAATATAGAACGTACGTTTGAAGCAACTATATAGAAGACTAATGAAAGCTATGATATTTGCTGCCGGTTTGGGCAGCCGGCTGAAACCGTTGACCGACTCTATGCCGAAAGCCCTTGTTCCCATAGCCGGACGTCCGATGCTGGAACATGTTATTCTGAAACTGAAAGCATCCGGTTTCACCGAAATTGTGATTAATATTCACCATTTCGGTGAACAGATACTCGATTTTCTGAAAGCTAATGATAATTTCGGACTTACCATACATATTTCCGACGAGCGTGAACAGTTGCTTGATACGGGAGGAGGAGTCAGGAAAGCCTGTACTTTCTTTGAACATTCCGATGAGCCTTTTTTAGTGCATAATGTCGATATTCTTTCGGATGTGGACCTAAAGGAATTATACGACTATCATTTACAAAACGGCAGTGTGGCTACTTTGTTGGCCAGTCGGCGTAAAACTTCACGTTATCTGCTTTTTGATACGGACAGGAGGCTTTGCGGCTGGATTAATAAAGACACGGGACAAGTGAAGCCGGAAGGCTTTCGACCGGATGAATCACGTTATCAGGAATATGCATTCAGTGGTATTCATGTTCTTTCACCTGCTATTTTCCGCTTGTTGGATGTTCCTTGTTGGGAAGGCAAATTCTCTATTATGGATTTTTATCTTGCTACCTGCCGGCAGGTGGAGTTTTCCGGTTATCTGGTAGAAGATTTGCGACTCATTGATATCGGTAAGCCTGAAACACTGGCTAAGGCTGAAGGCTTTTGTTCCGGAACACTACATAGCGATGCCTAACGGGGCCAAACAGCTCTGTTTTTAGCATGAAACAAAAGATTTGCGTAAATTTACCCGGTTGAACAAACTATATTGTAAACTACGCAAATCTTGCTGTATGGAAAATAGATATCATCAGACTTTGGTAAATGAGATAACGGATAAATTGTTACATAATATTTTTTAATGATTTATCTGTAGGATTGGAATTATACGATAGAGCTGGTCTCATGATAGATATTAACCATTCTCGGTTGAAATTAATGGGAGGCAAAGAAAAAAAGATCTTTTAGGACGTAATTTGTTCAATCATACGGCTTTTCCTGATGAAATAAAGCAGCAAAGTAAAAAAGGAGAAAGCCGTCCTCTTCTTTCATCTGAAAAGTAGACCAGACCACTATTTTCTTATTTCTTTTTTTGATTCAAAAAATGTTCAAAGATGTCTATTGTATTATTATTAATCGATGAAATGGGTGGTTTTAGACAAATTTGGAAAAAACATAGCTGTTTTTAAACACTTCACTTTAAACTACGTCTTTATATTTGCAATGAATTTCAACGAAAGGGAATTCAGAAAAAACTTTTTAATCTTTAATTTAATAACTTATAAAAATGACTTCTATGAAGAACCTATTGAAAGTTTTTCTAATGTGTTTCATTACGTTATTTGCTTTTGCAGGGCAAATAATGGGACAACAAAAGACCATTACAGGTAGGGTAGTGGATGCTCTTAATGAGGGTATGCCTGGTGTTAATGTACAAGTAAAAGGTACTACCTCAGGAACAATAACTAATATTGATGGCGATTTTTCAATTTCCGTACCTAATACAAAGTCTGTATTAGTATTTACTTTTATTGGATATGTGAAGCAGGAAGTTGCTGTGGGAAACCAAACAAAACTGAACATTCAAATGAAAGATGATACACAGAGTTTGGATGAAGTCGTGGTAGTTGCTTATGGAACAGCTCGTAAAGGTGATTTGACAGGAGCACTGACGACGATGAGACCAGATGCGAATGAAGCTGCAAAAGCCGTTTCCATAGATAATCTGTTGGAAGGAAAAGTTGCCGGTCTAGTCGTGAGCACGGCTTCTTCCAATCCGGGAGCTGCTTCGTCCATTACGATTCGTGGAGCTAGTTCGTTGCGAGGTGATAATCAGCCTCTTTATGTCATTGATAATATTCCGCAAGCTTCAACTGGAGAATTTTCTTCTTCGGGTATTAGCGGAGACTTTCAGATTGCTCAAGATCCGCTGTCATCATTGAACCCTGCCGATATAGAGGATATTACGATATTGAAAGACGCATCCTCTACTGCTATTTACGGTTCTCGTGGTGCGAACGGTGTTATATTGATAACTACTAAAAAAGGTAAGGAGGGCAAAGCTAAAGTGAACGCTTCGGCTACTTTTACTATTGCTAATGCAAGCAGGTTGTTGGAGATGATGAATTTAGAGGAATATGCTGCTTATCATAATTCAAGAATTACGGATGGCAAAGTGCCTTTCCATATTGTTGGAGATGAGGTGAGATATGTATTTAATGGAGCTTACGATAAATATGATCCTGCTGATCCTGAAACTTATAATGTAGTAAATTATCGTAACTGGCAGAAAGAAATCTATACTTCTGCTTTTTCTCAGAACTACTCTTTATCAGTAAATGGTGGTGCAGGTAAGACAACTTATTATATTTCCGCTAATTTTAAAGATATTAATGGTACTGTGAAGCAGACCGGTTTGAAGCAAGGAGACTTGCGTGCAAATTTGAGTGCACAGCTTTCCAAATCTGTAGATTTAAACATGGCGTTAAGCGGATCCTTGCGACAGAATAATATGATGGCAGGTGGTAATACTCTTGGCGGTGCTACTGGTGCTATTTCACGTACTGCTCTTGATTATGCTCCTTTCGAATTGCCGGAGAATGACCCGTCTTTTACAAATGAAAATAAAACGAATGTGTTCAGCTGGCTGAATGATTATGTGGACTTGACAGATGACAAAACTTTTAAAGCTAGTTTGAATCTGAATTGGAAAATAAATAAGTTTTTCACTTATAGTCTTCGTGCAGGTGGTAATATCAATACGAATGATCGCAAACGATGGTATGGAATGCAATTGTATCAAGGAATGAATAATCAGGGTTATCTGGCAACCTCTAATCTTTCAAAAAGTAATTATTCAGTAGAAAATATAGTGAACTATAATACGAAACTTGGTAGTGTAGGTACATTGGCTGCAACAGTCGGTATGACTTATGATGATTATAATTTTCTAAATAAAAATGTGATTGGAAAGAACTTTACGATGTTTGAGTTTCGTGAGAATGGAATGCATATGGCAGGTGATGTAATTACGTCGCAGCCTATACAAAAAGATTATCAGTTACTTTCTTATTTGGGACGAGTTAATGTTAGTTTGCTTGATAAATATTTGATTACAGCTTCTTTGCGTGCCGATGGTTCCAGTAAGTTTGCGAAAAATAATCGTTGGGGATATTTCCCTTCTGCATCCATAGCTTGGCGTATGGAACAAGAAGAATTTTTGAAAGATGTTTCATGGCTGAATCAATTGAAGTTGCGTTTCAGCTATGGTGCAACCGGAAATCAAAGTATTGATCCTTATACTACTTTTTCGATGTATGGACAAGGATCTGGTGAAATTTCATATGCGGATGGAACAGGAAATAAAACGACTGCAATGGTGGTGACCAACTTGTCAAACAGTAGTTTGAAATGGGAAAAAACATCTTCATGGAATGTCGGATTGGACTTTGGTTTGTTTAATTCCCGTTTGAGTGGTACCTTGGATATCTATCAGAAGAAAACAACAGATTTGCTTATTTCAAGGAATTTGCCGGGATCAGCTGGATTTAGTTCTACTTATTACAATCAAGGTTCATTGAATAATAAAGGTGTTGAATTTTCTTTGAATGCACAAGTCATTGACAGTTCATCTTGGAAATGGTCTGTAAGTGGTAATATAGGTGTCAATAGGAATGAAATTTCAGATTTAGGTTTGTTGCCTGCTGATTTTGGATGCTTGGGTGAGAGAGTTGGGTATTATGGTAATAGTTTAGGGGATCATTTTGGTGTAGGGCATATTTTCTTGGCAGGTGAAGCTCCGGGATTATTTTATGGTTATGTGACTCAAGGGATTGTCCAAAAGGAAGATATAACAGAAAATGGAATTAAGTACATTAAACAAGATGGAAGTGTGGGATATTACCAAACGGTGAATAAAACGACTCCGGTAGCCGGTGACGTGAAGTATGTGGATAGAAATGGAGATGGTGTAGTGGATGACAATGATCGCGATATTATTGGTAACCCGAATCCTGATTTTACTTATGGTTTTCAGACTAAAGTATCTTGGAAATCCTTGTCGTTGTCTGCATCCTTTAATGGGGTACAGGGTAGGGATATTTTAAATGTAGGTAATCGTTACAATAACACTCCGGGAACTAAATCGAATAATGTGACGCGTAAAGCGTTCCAAAATATGTGGACGGATGAGAATCCAAGTAATTTATATCCGAAATCAACATTTGTCGTACAAAATATGGTGATGGATCGTTATGTGGAAGATGGCAGTTATTTGCGTTGTTCTGATATTACACTGAGTTATATACTTCCTGCCAAATGGACGAATAAGATTGGTATAAAGAATACATCTGTTTATGCTTCTGTAAAAAATGCGTTTGTGATAACAGATTATAGTGGTTATGATCCTGAAGTAAATAGTTTTGCTTTTGACGGTTTACGTCCGGGTGTTGATATGAACTCATATCCGACTCCTCGTTCATTTGTTTTTGGCTTAAATTTAACATTCTAATTTCTAAAATCACGAAGACATGAAAAGAATTAAATATTATATTTTATTATTGGCGTCAGTTGGCTGTTTCTCAGCCTGTACCTCTTGGTTGGATGAAGATCCGGTCTATTCTCAGAATAATGCAGTTGTTTTTTCATCAAGGAGTAATGCCGAATTGGCTCTGCTGGGATGTTATGGATATATGACGACAACAGGGGCGTATGGACAAATGTGGCAGGAACTGCCTATCATAGCTTCCGGATTTGCTTTCGGACAGCGTACTGCTTCTACGGCAATTTCATTGGAGGCTGTACCTAGTGATGACTTGATTCCTATAGCCTGGAATGGGATGTATAAAGTGGTGACTGAAGTAAATGCTTTTCTGGAAAGTCTGGACAAAAGCAGTTTGAGCGATACAGATAAGGTACAAATGGGAGGGGAGGCTAAATTCTTGAGAGGATTAGCTTATTATAATTTGGTTTCTTTGTTTGGTGATGTGCCATTAAAAACGGCTGCCTCTTCATCGGATGGTATTTCTGTACCTCGTTCTCCTCAAGCTGAGGTTCTGGCTTTGGTAGTTCAGGATATGAAAGATGCTATGGCTATTGATAGTAAGATTGTAGACGGACGTGCGAATTCATGGGCTGCAAAAGCTTTTTTAGGTAAGGTTTATTATAAAATGGCGTGTCTGGGTATTGACGAAACTGCAAATTGGACGAATGCCAAGAATATGTTTGACGATGTTTATGAAGCTCATATTTTCGATCTTGAACCTAAATTCGGAGATTTGTTTGGTGATTATGTGACCGGATCAAAGGAGGCTATTTTTCAGTTGAATTTTACAACTTCTTCTACCGTTTGCTTTAATCGTGCAAGTAATCGTTTTGCTCCTCCGCAGGCTACTACGGGAATTTCTTGGGGAACTTATAAAGCGTCTAAAGCTGCTTATGATTTACATGAAGGTACTTATCCGGGAGATCCTCGAATTAATGAGACATTTTTGACTCGCTGGAGAAACCGTAGCGGTAACAACCAGGCTAATCCAAAGCCGACTGTGGGAGATGTACTTTCACCTAATGACTCTACTTACTTGTATCCTTATTTTGCATATGTAAATGGTGATATTGACGAGTATGTGATGAAGAATGGTGTTGCTACCAAAGAAAAAAAGAAATATGTAGGAAAGTTGCCTTATAAAGCATTCATTGATCCCAAGAACCCTACTATTGAGACTATTGAAAATTATGCTTCAACGCATGGCGTTACATTGGAAAATGTAGCTATCACCAAATGTTTAAAAGAAGTTTTTGTAAAAACCGGATCTCAAAATGCTTGGCCATGTTTTCAGAAGTTATATGATCAGAATCAGGTAGGTACAGCGAGCCATAAAAACTTAATGGTTTACCGTTATGCTGAAATGTTATTGTTGATGGCAGATGTGTACAATGAATTGGGGGACACTCCTAAAGCCATATCATTAGCAAAAGAAGTTCTAAATCGTGCACGTAATTCGGGTATGAAAGTTTCTGCTCAGCCGGCTGACTGGCCGACATCCTTGAATCAGGAAGAAGTAAGACAGAAATTGTTTTTTGAGCGTATCATAGAACTTTGCGGTGAGCCCGGAATGTATGAAATGCCTCGTATTCGTGGGACAAAGTATTTTAAGATGGCTTTGGAGTTACATAATAATCATGAAATAACGATAGCATCTGACGCATTGTATCCTGCTAGTTCTAATGCTTGGTTAGATCGTATTTATAATGGTACAAGAGGATTGACGGATGAATTTTTGAAAAAGAATTTGTTATTGCCAATTCCTAGTAGCGAGATTGACGCCAATCCGGCCCTTACTACTTCAGACAATAATTTTGGCTATACGAATTAAGTAGAAGCTTAAACCCCTTAAATGACCTGATAAATTTCCGGATGCGGGGATATTTGTCCTGGCATCCGGAATTTAGGGTTATAATCAGTCCTTTTGAACATTTATGGAAATAAAATGGCGATAAATGGAAGTCGATTATTAATCAAAAAACTTATTTTTGCCGATGATGAATTCTTCGTTTACTTAATTTATTATATATGAAAAATCTACAATCCGGACTATTTTACTCTTTGACTGGCGTTACCGCCGTAACTTCCCTTGTTTCTTGTTCAATCAAACAAAAGCCTGCGGAGCAGAAACCACTGAATATCGTCTATATAATGACAGACGATCACACGGCACAAATGATGAGCTGTTACGACACACGCTACATGGAAACACCGAATCTTGACCGCATTGCTGCCGACGGTGTACGTTTTACCCAAAGCTTTGTTGCCAATTCTTTAAGTGGTCCCAGTCGCGCCTGTATGATAACAGGAAAGCATAGTTGCGCCAATAAATTCTATGATAATACCACTTGCGTATTTGACAGTTCGCAACAGACTTTCCCGAAGCTGTTGCAGAGAATCGGCTATCAGACAGCATTGGTGGGTAAATGGCATCTTGAAAGCCTGCCCTCCGGCTTTGATTACTGGCAGATAGTCCCTGGACAAGGTGACTACTACAATCCGGATTTCATTACGCAAAATAATGACACTATTCAAAAACATGGATATCTTACGAACCTTATTACTGATGATGCTATCGACTGGATAGAGAATAAACGCAACCCGGAGAAGCCTTTCTGTCTTTTGATACATCACAAGGCAATTCACCGTAACTGGCTGGCAGATACTTGTAATTTGGCTTTGTATGAAGATAAAACCTTCCCGTTACCGGATAACTTCTTTGACGATTACGAAGGTCGTCCCGCTGCCGCTGCACAAGAAATGAGCATTGTAAAGGATATGGACATGATTTATGACCTCAAAATGCTCCGTCCTGATAAAAAATCCCGTTTGAAATCCTTGTATGAGAAATATATCGGTCGTATGGATGAAGCGCAACGTGCCGCATGGGACAGGTTTTACACTCCGATTATAGATGATTTCTATAAACAGAATCTTCAGGGTAAGGAACTTGCCAATTGGAAATTCCAGCGTTATATGCGTGATTACATGAAGACTGTAAAATCACTGGATGACAATGTTGGTCGCGTACTCGATTACTTGAAAGAGAAAGGTTTACTGGATAACACACTTGTAGTCTACACTTCCGATCAGGGATTCTATATGGGCGAACACGGTTGGTTTGACAAACGTTTCATGTACGAAGAATCTATGCGTACACCGCTTGTCATGCGTCTGCCGAAAGGATTCGACCGCAGAGGTGACATCACCGAAATGGTTCAAAACATTGACTATGCACCTACTTTCCTCGAACTGGCGGGAGCAGAGATACCTTCCGATATTCAAGGTGTATCTCTTGTGCCTTTGTTGAAAGGTGAACATCCGAAAGACTGGCGGAAAGCTCTTTACTATCATTTCTATGAATATCCTGCTGAACACATGGTGAAACGTCATTACGGTGTACGCACAGACCGCTATAAACTGATTCATTTCTATAATGATATCAACTGGTGGGAACTATATGACCTGCAAGCAGATCCGTCGGAAATGCACAATCTCTACGGACAACCAGAATACGAATCGGTGGTGAAGGAGTTGAAAGAAGAAATGCTGAAACTTCAGGAGCAATACAATGATCCTGTCCGTTTCTCCCCGGAACGTGACAAGGAATAAATCCAATGTACATACATCATGAAAAAATATATCTTAATCATTCTCATTCTGCTTTCGCCATTGCCGGTGTTTTTGCAGGCTGATAACTTAACATCCCCTTTTAATTCAATAGTTCCACGCCCGGCACAAATTACGCCGGGTAGTGGTAGCTTTATCTTTTCTGCAAAAACTACATTTGCAGTAGAAAATCAGGAACAGGCCACAATTGCTCACAACTTTATCGATTTGTTTGTCCATGCTGCTGGGATAACCCCCATGTTAAATGTCGGGAGCAAGGAGGGGCAAGTCATTTTCGTGACAGATTCTTCTTTAAAAACTGAAGCATATCTGTTAAAGGTTACGCCGGAACAGATACTTATTAAAGCTTCGGATACAAAGGGCTTCTTTTATGCATTACAATCTATCCGCCAACTTCTGCCTGCTGCCATAGAATCGGGACAACCGGTAAAGAATGTCGTGTGGAGTGTTCCGGCAGTGACAATTCAGGATGAACCTCGTTTTGGTTTCCGGGGATTACTGTTGGATCCGGTACGTTGTTTTATTCCTAAAGAAAATGTACTGCGGATTATCGACTGTATGGCGATGCTGAAAATCAATAAACTTCATTTTCATCTGACAGATGATAACGGTTGGCGGATTGAAATCAAGAAATATCCTCGTTTAACGGAAGTCGGTGCATGGAGGGTAGACCGTACGGATGTGCCTTTCCACTCACGCCGTAACCCGAAACGGGGAGAACCAACGCCGATAGGCGGTTTCTACACACAGGAAGATATCAGGGAAATAGTGGCTTATGCCGCTGACAGGCAGATTGAAGTTATTCCCGAGATAGATGTACCGGCACATAGTAATGCGGCGCTTGCTGCATATCCTCAACTTGCCTGTCCGGTCGTGAAAGACTTTATCGGTGTACTTCCCGGATTGGGAGGACGGAACTCAGAGATTATTTATTGTGCGGGAAACGATAGTGTATTTACCTTTCTGCAAGATATTTTCGATGAAATTCTGACACTTTTCCCTTCCCGCTATATTCATGTTGGGGGAGATGAGGCACGAAAGACGAACTGGGAAAAATGCCCGCTTTGTCAGAAGCGGATGAAAAAGCAGCATTTGACTAATGAAGAAGATTTACAGGGCTACTTTATGAAGCGTATCAGTGATTATCTGCGTAAAAAAGGACGTGAAGTGATTGGTTGGGACGAGTTGACAAACAGTTCTTTTCTTCCCGAAGAGTCTATTATACTTGGTTGGCAGGGAATGGGAACGGCTGCCCTGAAAGCTGCCGAAAAGGGACATCGATTTATTATGACTCCGGCACGCATCATGTATCTGATCCGTTATCAGGGACCTCAATGGTTTGAACCGGTAACATATTTCGGAAACAATACACTGAAAGATGTTTTTGACTACGAGCCTGTGCAGAAGGATTGGAAACCGGAATATGAATCTTTATTAATGGGCATACAAGCTTGTATGTGGACAGAATTTTGTAATAAGCCGGAAGACGTGGATTATCTCTTGTTTCCTCGTCTGGCTGCTCTGGCAGAAGTAGCATGGACGCCCACGGGCACAAAAGATTGGTCCGGTTTCTTGAAACGGATGGATATATATAATGCACATTTGGCAGAAAAAGGGATTGTTTATGCCCGTTCGATGTATAATATCCAGCAAACAGTGACGCCGGTAAACGGACATCTGGAGGTGAATTTGGAATGTCTCCGTCCGGATGTGGAAATTCGCTATACGCTGAATGGCAGTAATCCGGCGATGTCCTCACATCGTTATGACGGACCTATCCGTGTGACAAAAACGCAAATGGTGAAAGCCGCCACCTTTATGGACGGCAAGCAAATGGGAGAAATCCTGGACTTGCAGCTTACATGGAACAAAGCCACGGCAAAACCATTGCTTGGTAATAAGAAAAATGAAATGTTATTAGTCAACGGATTGCGGGGAAGCCTGAAATATACTGATTTCGAATGGTGTAACTGGAGCCGGAATGATTCAATTTCTTTCACCATAGATTTGCTTGGTAAGGAAAAATTGAATAAATTTGCCATTGGTTGCATTACGAATTATGGAATGGGAGTGCATAAACCGAAAATGATTCGTGTGGAAGTTTCCGATGATAACCGGACATACTGTGCCATAGGGGAGTTGAACTTTTCTTTGGAAGAAATTTATAAGGAAGGAACTTTTAGAAATGATTACTCGCTGGATATGGGTGGCGTATCTGCCCGTTATGTACGTGTGACGGCGAAAGGAGCAGGGATATGCCCTAAAGATCATGTCCGTCCCGATCAGGAAGCAAGAATCTATTTTGATGAAGTAATGATAGAATAAGAGTCTAGTCGTTAAAAATAATAATTATGAACATTAGCTTAAAGAAACGAACCTTTTTAATCTTATTGGCAGGACTGACTGCTACCTTCGCTTCGGCGCAGGAACAACCGTTGCCCGAATGGCAGAGCCAGTATGCGGTAGGACTGAATAAACTCGCTCCTCATACCTATGTATGGCCTTACGCCAATGCTTCCGATATTGAAAAACCGGGCGGATACGAACAGTCTCCTTTTTATATGACCCTGAACGGAAAATGGAAATTCCATTGGGTGAAGAATCCCGATAACCGTCCGAAGGACTTTTATCAGCCTTCTTATTATACCGGAGGTTGGGCGGACATCAATGTTCCCGGCAATTGGGAACGTCAAGGGTATGGTACAGCTATCTACGTCAACGAAACGTATGAGTTTGACGACAAAATGTTCAACTTTAAGAAGAATCCGCCGTTGGTCCCTTATGCAGAAAATGAAGTCGGCTCATACCGCCGCACATTTAAAGTGCCTGCCGACTGGAAAGGACGTCGGGTAGTACTTTGCTGTGAAGGTGTTATCTCTTTCTATTACGTATGGGTGAACGGGAAACTGCTCGGATATAACCAAGGCTCGAAAACGAATGCCGAATGGGATATCACGGATGTCTTGAACGATGGAGAGAATGTAGTGGCTTTGGAGGTATACCGTTGGAGTGCGGGTGCTTATCTCGAATGCCAGGATATGTGGCGTTTGAGTGGTATCGAACGTGATGTTTACTTGTACAGTACTCCCAAACAGTACATTGCCGACTATAAATTGAATGCTTCTTTGGATAAAGATAGATACAAAGACGGTATCTTCGGACTGGAAGTAACTGTGGAAGGACCTTCTTCTACTACCGGTTCTATTGCGTATACATTGAAAGATGATTCGGGTAAAGCTGTCTTGCAGGACGCTATTCAAATTAAATCCCGCGGATTAAGTAATTTCATAGCATTTGATGAAAAGAAGATTCCGAATGTGAAAGCCTGGGATGCGGAACATCCCCACCTTTATACACTCGTGCTCGAACTGAAAGACGACCAAGGTAAAGTCACTGAACTGACCGGATGTGAAGTTGGTTTCCGTACCTCGGAAATCAAGGATGGACGTTTCTGTATCAACGGCGTTCCGGTATTGGTAAAGGGAACCAACCGCCACGAACATTCGCAACTCGGACGTACGGTAAGTAAGGAACTAATGGAACTGGATATCAAACTGATGAAACAACATAACATCAACCTTGTTCGGAACTCACATTATCCTACCCATCCTTACTGGTATCAGCTTTGTGACCGTTACGGATTGTATATGATTGATGAAGCCAATATTGAATCTCACGGTATGGGCTACGGTCCCGCCTCTCTTGCCAAAGACAGTACTTGGCTGACAGCCCACATGGACCGTACACACCGGATGTACGAACGTTCCAAGAATCATCCGGCCATAGTTATCTGGTCGTTAGGAAATGAAGCTGGCAACGGCATTAACTTCGAACGTACTTATGATTGGCTGAAATCTGTAGAAAAGACCCGCCCCGTGCAGTATGAACGTGCCGAACTGAATTATAATACGGATATTTACTGCCGTATGTACCGTGGCGTAGACGAAATAAAAGCGTATGTAGCGAAGAAAGACATTTACCGTCCTTTCATCCTTTGTGAATACCTGCATGCAATGGGTAACAGTTGCGGCGGCCTGAAGGAATATTGGGATGTCTTCGAAAGCGAGCCTATGGCACAAGGCGGTAACGTATGGGACTGGGTAGACCAATCTTTCCGCGAAATAGACAAGAGCGGGAAATGGTACTGGACTTACGGCGGTGATTATGGTCCGCAAGGAATTCCCAGTTTCGGTAATTTCTGTTGTAACGGCTTGGTCGGTGCCGACCGTGAACCACATCCGCATCTGCTCGAAGTGAAGAAAGTGTATCAGAATATAAAGACCACTTTACTTGACCGGAAGAACATGAAACTTCGTATCAAGAACTGGTACGATTTCTCTAATCTGAATGAATATATATTCCATTGGAATGTAACAACCGATAGTGGAGAGAAACTGGCAGAAGGGACTAAAGTGCTGGATTGTGAACCGCACGCTACCATAGATATACAGTTGGGTAATGTGATTCTTTCGAAAAAGGACCGTGAGGCTTATCTGAACGTTAGCTGGACCCGCAAAGAGGATTCCCCGATGATAGATAAAGACTGGGAAGTGGCTTATGACCAGTTTGTACTTTCCGGCAATAAGAATTCTACGGCTCATCGTCCGCAAAAAGCAGGTGAAACAACATTTACCGTTGATAAAAAAACAGGAGCTCTGACTTCGTTGAGCCTGAACGGCAAAGAGCTGTTATCTACTCCATTGACATTAAGTCTTTTCCGTCCGGTTACGGATAATGATAACCGTGATAGAAACGGAGCACGTCTGTGGCGTAAAGCAGGACTGGATAATATTACCCAGAAAGTCCTATCACTGAAAGAAGGCAAATCCTCAACGACTGCCCGTGTTGAAATACTCAACGCGAAAGGACAGAAAGTTGGTACGGCTGACTTCATCTATGCACTGGATAAGAATGGAGCATTGAAAGTGAGCACTACTTTCGAACCGGATACAGCACTTGTGAAATCAATAGCTCGCCTGGGGGTAACGTTCCGCGTGGCTGATATGTATGACCAAGTTTCCTATTTGGGACGTGGTGACAATGAAACGTATGCCGACCGTAACCAATCCGGTAGAATCGGACTGTATCAGACAACCCCCGAACGTATGTTCCACTATTATGTCACTCCGCAATCCACGGGTAATCGTACTGATGTACGATGGGCGAAGTTTACGGATCACTCCGGTGCAGGTATCTTTGTCGAGTCAAACCGTGCTTTCCAGTTTAGTATCATTCCTTTCTCGGATGTGTTATTAGAGAAAGCCCGTCATATCAATGACCTGAAACGTGATGGAATGTTGACCGTGCACTTGGATGCAGAGCAGGCTGGTGTAGGAACAGCTACTTGTGGCCCCGGTGTATTGCCGCAATATTTGGTTCCGTTGAAGAAACAGCACTTTGAATTTACCCTTTATCCGGTAAAATAAGTGTTGAACCAATAGGTTATTAGATTATATATAATAGGTGTGGATTTTACTGGCTTTTCTGAATATTGTCAGAAATGTTCTATGAAAGTAGTGAAATTCACACCTTTATGTTATCTTTGCGCTATCAGTATTAATTAAATTTTATATCATGAACAAACTACTGACCGCAGTATTATTATCCTCTGTCATAACATTGAGTGTTCAGGCACAAAAGGCAGAAGAATATTATGTGAAGCACGTTGAATTTCCCCCGAACGCGACTCTTGAACAGAAAGTAGATATGGCGGCGCGCCTGATACCTACTCCCCAACAGTTATCTTGGCAACAAATGGAACTGACCGCTTTTCTCCATTTCGGTATCAACACTTTTACCGGACGCGAATGGGGAGACGGAAAAGAAGATCCTGCACTTTTCAACCCTTCGGAACTGGATGCCGAACAATGGGTGCGCAGCCTTAAAGATGCCGGATTTAAAATGGTGCTTCTGACAGCGAAACACCACGATGGATTTTGCCTTTGGCCTACGGCCACCACCAAACATTCCGTAGCCTCTTCTCCTTGGAAGAACGGACAAGGAGACGTTGTGAAAGAACTCCGGAAAGCCTGTGATAAATATGGAATGAAGTTCGGAGTCTATCTCTCTCCGTGGGACAGAAACGCGGAATGTTATGGAGATTCTCCCCGATATAATGAGTTTTTTATCCGCCAGTTGACGGAACTGCTGACCAATTACGGTGAAGTGCACGAAGTCTGGTTCGACGGTGCGAATGGAGAAGGACCGAACGGAAAGAAACAAGTATATGACTGGGACGCTTTCTATAAAACGATTCAACGCCTGCAACCCAAAGCTGTTATGGCAATTATGGGCGATGATGTGCGTTGGGTAGGAAATGAGAAAGGACTGGGACGTGAAACAGAATGGAATGCCACTGTGCTCACTCCGGGAATTTATGCCCGTTCGGCGGAAAACAACAAACGCCTGGGTGTCTTTAGTAAAGCGGCGGACTTAGGAAGCCGTAAGATGTTGGAGAAGGCCACGGAACTGTTCTGGTATCCGTCGGAAGTGGATGTGTCTATCCGTCCGGGGTGGTTCTATCATGAGGCGGAAGATAGCAAAGTAAAGTCTTTGAAACATCTGTCGGATATCTATTTCCGGTCGGTAGGCTATAATTCCGTGCTCTTGTTGAATATTCCTCCCGATCGTAAAGGCTTGATAAGTGAGGCGGATGTGAATCGTCTGAAAGAATTTGCTGCTTACCGCCAACAGATATTTGCTGACAACCGGGTGAAAAAAGGAAGAAACTACTGGAATGCCACTTCGGGTAGTGAAGCTGTTTATTCCTTGAAGCCGAAGTCGGAAATCAATGTTGTAATGCTTCAGGAAGATATAACGAAAGGGCAGAGGGTAGAGGCTTTTACCGTTGAGGCTCTGACGGATAACGGTTGGAAAGAAGTTGGTAAAGGCACGACAATCGGATATAAGCGTATGCTGCGTTTTCCGGCGGTAAAAGCCGGCAGGCTGCGGGTGAAGATTGATGAATGTCGTCTGACTGCTCACATTAATCAAGTGGCTGCTTATTATGCGCCTCCTTTACAGGCAACCGTTCAGGGTGAAGATTGGAACAACCTGCCCCGTACCGGTTGGAAACAGGTCGCTGCTTCGCCGTTGACGATAGACTTGGGCAAGTCGGTGACATTGACCAGTTTTACCTATGCTCCATTGAAAGCGGAAGCGAAACCTACAATGGCTTTCCGTTATAAATTCTTTGTGAGTGCGGACGGCAAGAACTGGAAGGAAGTTCCTACCAACGGTGAGTTCAGTAATATTATGCATAACCCGTTGCCGCAGACCGTTGCTTTCGGTCAGAAAGTGCAGGCACGCTATATTAAGTTGGAGGCTACTACGCCTACCGCAACAACCGCAAAAGTGGAAATGAATGAAATAGGAGTGAAGATAACCCCCTGACGGAGTTGTCATCATTAAAAGATATGCTTAGAGAGTAGCAGTGAGGACTGGCGGTCTTGATTTCTCGTGAATCAGACGCCAGTCTTTTTTTTATTAAACCAAATGAACCTTTTACTGTTATTAATTAAAAAAGACAGAAGTTATGCTAGTAGTAGATTTAGGAAAGTGGATGAACAAAATCCTGATAGATTGGGGAATAGACCCGAAGGTAGCTGATCGTTTTGATGAAACTATTATTGCTTTGCTGATGATAGCGATTGCTATCGGTCTGAATTATCTGTGTCAGGCGATTCTTATAGGAGGAATGAAGCAATACACCCGTCGGAAACCACATCTTTGGAACACGTTGTTGATGAAGCGTAAGGTGTTTCATAATCTGATTCATACGATTCCGGCTTTTCTGGTTTATGCTTTGCTGCCAATGGCTTTTGTTCGTGGCAAGGATTTATTGCTTATTTCCCAGAAAGCTTGTGCCGTTTACATCATCTTTTCTTTGTTGTTGGCAGTTAATGGGATTTTGCTGATGATAATGGACATCTACGATGGAAAGGAGTCGATGAAGAACCGCCCGATGAAGGGATTCATTCAGGTGTTGCAGGTACTTTTGTTCTTTGTCGGAGGAATTGTAATTATTGCTATTATCGTGAATAAGTCTCCGGCCAGCTTGTTTGCCGGATTAGGTGCTTCGGCAGCTATTCTGATGTTGGTGTTCAAGGATTCCATATTGGGTTTTGTAGCAGGCATTCAGCTGTCTGCCAATGATATGGTTCGTCCCGGAGACTGGATTACGCTTCCTTCCGGCGCAGCTAATGGTACGGTGCAGGAGATTACGTTGAATACAGTCAAAATTCAGAACTTCGATAATACGATCTCTACCGTTCCGCCTTATACTCTGGTCAGCAGCCCCTTTCAGAACTGGCGGGGAATGGTGCAATCGGGAGGACGAAGGGTGATGAAGAATATAACCCTGGACTTGACTACCCTCCAATTCTGTACGCCGGAAATGCTCGACCGTTATCGAAAAGAAATACCTTTAATGGCAGATTATCAACCCGAGGCAGGAGTCGTGCCTACCAATTCGCAGGTTTACCGTGTGTATATTGAACGGTATTTGTGTAGTTTGCCTGTGGTGAATCAGGATTTGGACTTAATTATCAGCCAGAAGGAAGCCACGATGTATGGTGTGCCTATTCAGGTATATTTCTTTTCCCGTAATAAGGTCTGGAAAGAATATGAACGTATCCAGTCAGATATCTTCGACCATTTACTGGCAATGGTTCCTAAGTTCGATTTGAAGGTTTATCAGTATTCGGATTGAATGATTATATTCTCAAAGTATTCTCACCATGATGAGAAAAAAATCTCATCATGGTGAGAATTTTTTCTCATTACGATGAGAATTTTTTCTCGCTGTGGTGAGAATAATCCCTTGTCTGAGGTATGCTGGGATGAGGTTTATGGTCTTAATTAATAAAGTATCAGATTAAAATCGACATAGATTGGCAGATGATCGCTAATACCCCCCTGATATTTCATTCCTTTATAGGTGCGGAAAGGTTCCTTATCGCCATATTTCTTATCTTCGGTCAATAGAAAAGGGAGGTTGGAAACGGTTGCTTTGTTTTCGCTTGTGGAAAAACTGTTTGCTGGGTTAAGTAGAGAACCGGATACAATTAGGTGATCGAGTAATCCCCATTCTCCCCGATATTTGTATGAACCGAAATTTTTGGATTGGGCTTTTCGGGCAAGTAAATGGTAAAGCTTTAAAGGAGAAGGAGCAGTTGGCGGAGGGGATTCTGCTTCCAGTATTTTCTGAATAGATTTATTGGTCGGATAGTCATTGAAATCTCCCATAATGATAATTTGTGGATGAAGCCGTATGTTGAGAATACTGTCAGCCTCTGTGTACAGTATTCGGGCTGCATGAAGGCGGTACGGTTCGGATTCTTTTGCTCCGCCGGAACGACTTGGCAAGTGGCAGACAAATACGTCCAGTGTGTCTCCGGTCAGTAGCAAACCACTGACGTGCAACAAATCTCTCGTGGGGCGAAACTGTTTCAGGGGCGGAATAGAGACAGAGCGGAAAGACAAGAGCTTGAATAAATCCCGTTGATAGAGCAATGCTACGTCAATGCCTCTTAAATCGGGAGAGTCGGTCATGACATAGCGGTAATTCAATTCCTTTAAAGGAGAACGGCGGGTGAGGTCGCGAAGTACCGTATCATTTTCTACCTCACATAACCCGACTAATGCCGGAGGTTCCCATTCGCCGACGGCAGTAATGACACGCGCCATATCAGTCAGCTTTTTCTTGTATCTGGTGTAATTCCAATGACGGAGGGCATCGGGAAGAAACTCACGGTCGTTTTTCAACGAATCATGATGTATGTCGAATAGGTTTTCTACATTCCAACTTACAACTCTGAAACGGATTTGTTGTGCAAAGGAGAGGGTGCAGAAGCCCATAACAAAAAAGATTATGGCCATAGCTGCTCTTTTTCTGCTACGACCACAATCTCCTTTTTTATAGTGGCTTATCTGTCCGTTACTTTTTGGCAGGTACATGTGCCAGAATATCCAACAGATGTTTCCAGAATTTCTCTACGGTAGGGATAAGCATCCGTTCGTCAGGAGAGTGAACTCCTGTCAAGGTCGGGCCGAAAGAAATCATATCGAGCGTCGGATACTTGTCGAGGAACAGACCGCATTCCAGTCCGGCATGAATCGCCTTTATTTTGGCATCTACGCCGAATAGACGTTTGTATGATTCGGCAGCCACTTCTAGGATAGCTGAATGTGGGTTCGGTTTCCAGCCCGGATAACCTTCACCGAAGGTAACATTGGCTCCTGCCAGTTGGAAAGCGGAGCGGACAGTATTTGCCATGTCGTCGCGTGCGGACAGGATAGAACTGCGTTGGCTGGTTTCGATACGGATGACATTGTTCGGTTTCATCTTGACAGAAGCCAGATTAGTAGACGTTTCTACCAGTCCGGGGATGTCCTGACTCATGGCATAAACACCGTGAGGGGCTGCATACAGAGCTTTCAGCAGACGGGCGGTGGTATCCTGATCGATAGCTGTTTTACGGGGAGTTTCCGATTCAAGGACTAGTCGCAAGTCCGGTTCGGTAACGGATAACTCGTTTTCTACTTCGCTGGTGAAGATATTCAGTTCGGTGCGGACGTCATGTTTGGCGTCTTCGGGAACCGCGCAGATTGCGTATGCTTCGCGAGGAATGGCGTTGCGCAGGTTACCGCCGTTGATTTTGCAGAGGTACAGGTCATGTCTGGTAGCCATGCGGGTGAGGAAGCGGTTCAGTATTTTGTTGGCATTGCCTCGTCCGAGGTGGATGTCACCACCGGAGTGCCCTCCTTTCAATCCTTTCACTTCTACTTTGAAGAAGAAATATCCGGCGGGAACTTCAACCTCTTTATAAGTAAACTCTGCAACGGAATCGATACCTCCGGCGCATCCGATAAAGATCTCTCCTTCATCTTCCGAGTCGAGATTAAGCAGGATGTCACCACTCATGAAACCTTCTTTCAGGGCGAAAGCTCCGGTGAGTCCGGTTTCCTCGTCTACGGTAAACAGGCATTCCAGCGGACCGTGTTCAATGCTGTCGTCGGCCAGAATAGCCAGTTCGGTGGCTACGCCGATACCGTTGTCGGCTCCAAGGGTGGTACCTTTCGCTTTCAACCATTCACCGTCAATTTCTGTTTCAATGGGGTCGGTGAGGAAGTCGTGTTGAACGTCGTTGTTCTTTTCACACACCATGTCGATATGCGATTGCAGTACGACAGTTTGCAGGTTTTCTTTTCCCGGAGTAGCGGGTTTCTTGATAAGTACGTTACCGGCTTCGTCCACTTTGGTTTCCAGGTTATGTTTTGCTCCGAATGCCTTCAGGTAGGCAATCATTTTTTCTTCCTTCTTCGAAGGGCGGGGCACCTGGCAGATTTCTTCGAAATACTTGAATACGCCGGCCGGCTTCAAATCTTTTTTTTCCATGCTGTTTCTATTTTATAATAGGAATAGAAGAGTGGTTTTGGCTTCTTCTATTGCTAAATATGGTTAATTTGATTGGCTTATCTGAACTCATATCTCATTAAAGCCTATCTTTGCACTCACAAAATTAATAG
>CAUHML010000010.1 GCA_959606905.1 uncultured Bacteroides sp.
AGACTCTTCTGTCTCTGACGTACTTTAGCTTTCACAAGTGGAGTACAATCTCTTTTAATTAATCTTATATCTAATACTATGAAAAACACATAAATATAACAGACGAAAGAACACCTTTGTTCAAAGGTTCTCTAAATATTTCTGTTAATAATAGTTTATAGAATTAAATGTTTTTCATCAATCGGTATCACGATTTGTCCCCAATCAATCATCGCATTGAATAACATAATACGGAAATAGCTTCCCAACTGTGTATGCAATATCTCCTTTTCTTGAATCAAATGCTTGTCCAGAAGTTCAGCCCGCTTGGTTCCCTTGAGTAGCGGGCACGACGGAGTAAACCATGTATTGCCGTCATAAAGAGCTATATTGGAAATAGATGTATCCGTCAGGTATCCGTTTCTTACCACTAATATATCATCAGCCGTTTCTCTCTGGGCGTACAATGAATTTAGTTCTTCCCGATTCGTACTTTTATAAGTATAATCAATAGTATCCGACGTAACCAGACGTAAAGAGGAAACTTTGCGCCTCTGATAAGGAACGTATGTAATTTCTTCTATCGCCTTTCCGTAAACAATCCGGCATTTCCAGATACCTTCCAATGATTGGGGAGAAATAAATTCACCTAAGTCAATATCGGCAACATCTTGCCAGAAGGCGGCACGAGTCCGGTTGCAACGTTCCGTATGATAATTGATATTATAAATCTTTCCATCTTCTATTCGGATCGTTTCAATAAATGGGCACATATACTTTCTGTTTCATTTCATTATATTCATTTTCCACATCACTTTGGCTGGTAATCCCACCCCCACTCTTAAAATACATTTTACCACCCTCCTGCTCCACAAAACGGATCATAACTGCGCTATCGAGGTCCTTACCGTCAAAATAGCCCATAATACCTGTATAGAATCCCCTGTCATAGGTTTCAGCCTCCTTGATAATCTGCATTGTTTTTTTCTTCGGAGCTCCTGTGATAGAACCGGCTGGTAAAAGCCGGAATATAATACTTCCCAAATTTGTCAGATAATCATCCGGCAGTACACCCTGTATTTCAGAACTTGTCTGAAGAATACTCCCTTGATTGGTCTGCAATTTATCAATATACCGGTATCGGGATACGGATACTTGTTCGGCCACCATGCTCAAATCATTACGAATCAAATCTACAATAGTGGCATGTTCCGCCGTTTCTTTAGGATCGTTGATTAATAGCCGGTCAGCCGAAGGGGTTGAAGCATTAATCGTTCCCTTCATGGGGTAGGAATATATTCTTCCATTATGAATTCTTATAAATATTTCGGGAGAAAAAACCGTAAAAGCATCTCTGACCCATAATTTATACATAGCTTTTGAATAACAATAGATATCTTTCAAAGTCAGATTTGTTTCTACCGGAGTGCGACAAGTCAAGTTAGTGAGAAAACTATTTCCGGCAAAGATGTTTCGTTGGACAATATCAAACGAATGTTGATATGTAGCCAAAGATTCCGGGAAAGATTGCCAACGAAGTCGCTTTCTTGACAAAAAAGCTATATTATTCTCTGCAAACATGGGCTGATTCGTAAAACCATTCAAGTTATAGAGTATTTCGGCAGGGTCTACCGAAGATACTGCTTCTATATAAGAAGCATCCTGCTGGTAATTAATGATAAAAATAAAAGGACGACAGGATTGCCCTAAATAGTTCATTTGTCTGATAGCCTGTTCTTTTGTATATAACTGCATGGATTTGTTCTATTTTTAAGTGAAGCAAATGTACGCAAAAAGTATAGATTAGAAAAAGGTGCAACAAAAAAAGGGTTGCCACCGTGTCTATCGGGCAACCCTTATTATCTATACGAGATCGGTCAAATTACTTCATTGCATCCTGTACCTGAGGAATCATTTTTTTCACATTTGCGTTGTCAGGAGATACCTTTGCTGCTTCTTCCAAGTAACCTAATGCTTCTTTAAATCTAGCTGTTGCTTTTTCTTTTTCAGCAGCATATTTATCTGCATCAGAGTTTGCTAAAGGAGTTGCTTTTTTCAGGATATTGGCTCCGTCATTATAACATAATACTCCAAGGCTGTATAAAGCATTTGTTTTATATGATTTGTGATCCAGAGGAATTACCTTCTTGAAACATTCTTCTGCTTCTTCAGCTTTACCAGCTTTTTGGGCGGCGAGTCCGGCTTTCAAGTAGTGTAAACCATAATTCTTGATCATAGTTTTATTATTCGGATCAACTTTCAAGCCTTCTTCCAATGTAGCAACGTATTCATCTGTTTTCTTCAATGCATCCAAAGCCAAAGCTTTACGGGCATACGCATTACCAGTATTAAACTTCTTCTGAATAGCAATATCAAAGAAAGTTACGGCTTCCGCATACTTCTTCACTTCATCTGCTGCTATACCGCAATAGTATGCTGTTGCAGAATCCTGATTATTAGTTTGTTTCAAATATTCGCTGAACTTAGCGTAGGCCACAGGATAATTCTTAGCATTGAATGCGTCATTTCCTTCTTTCTTAATTTGATTAGGATCCGTTTGTGCAAAAATGTTAGTTACTGCAATACTAAATGCAAATAAAAAAATCAATTTCTTCATAACTTTATGTGTTTTTTAGTTGTTTATCGTCCAAAAGTATAAGGAATAATAGAAAGACACAACCCTATTTTTGTTTTTTTGAGCTTTTTGAAACCTATATAACGTTCGTTATTCTTCGTAAAAACGGGCTTTTATTCTCAAATACAGCGTAAAAGGAATCACCCTTTTACGCCTTTCTCGGCCGTCAAAGGGGTGATACACAAACTGTTTGGGTAACTACTTTTATCAAATAAATATAGTATACAACAAGAAAATGTATAGAGGGATATTTAATGTTCTATGAGGGACAACAGGGAATAAAATCAAATATACTGTCACAAGAGTTCTTCCAAATATCTCCTTTTATTAACTTCCCGAAAAAAATGCTATTCATTTGTTTATCTATAAAACACGAATTCAGTCCCCACCTAATTAAATAAAAAAAACTTCTTTCATAAAATACTGATTCATAGCACCAAAGAAAAATATGAATAAAAAAGTTCCAGAAAGTTTTTGAGTTTTCATAAAAAGCACTACCTTTGCATCCGAAAATAAGGCTGGTTCCGTAGCTCAGCTGGATAGAGCAACGCCCTTCTAAGGCGTGGGTCAAGCGTTCGAATCGCTTCGGAATCACAAATAAAATCCGATAACTTGAAAAGAGTTATCGGATTTATTTTTTAATTACTTTCGCTTTTATAGACAACTTCCTTTTGCAGCGCAGAAGATAAACGATTGAACATGTAGGTCAGAATAAGAGAAGTTCTTTAAAACTTCTCTTTACGCTCAAACTTCCCTTCCTCGGTATAATATTTCCAAGTACCCTTAGGTTGGTTATGCGAATATTTACCACGAAGTCTTAATTTTCCATTTTCGTAATATTCACGATAACGTCCGTGACGTTTTCCCTCTTTTACTTCCGCTTCACTCTTTAGTGCTCCTTCCGGATAAAATTCACGTAGAACATTTCCTTCAAACTTTTCGACATAGAAACGTTTCAATTCACTTAACTGTTCTTTCTCGGTCACAACATCTTCATTCATTTCTTCATCTTCCTCATCGGTAGCAACCTCAACAAGTTCTTCCGGTTCGTATGGACTATAATCCATAACATATTGTAAAGAAGCAGACTGGCTATCTCCTATCACTTGCATAGTCCAATAAGGGAAAGAATACAAAACATCCTTATTTGACTGTATCTCATTCCATGTGGCAGGATTCATCATTAGCTTCAACTGGGAATAGAACTTACGTACATCCGTATATAAGAAAATCGTAGAACTGGATTTCAGATATGAAAAAGCATCTTTAAATCCCGGATTGTCTTTCAACAAGTTCTTTTGTTCATAATCCTCTACGAATGAGAGTAAAGATGCAGCTTTATTACTAAAAACAACATAATCATCCACATAAGTATAATAGGGTTTCTCGAACTTATCAAATAGTTTTCCGAAAAACAGTCGGAAGAACCCTTTCATCTCGACATAATTAATTTCAAAGTCCTTATAATTAACAGTTTTAATTTTAACCGGAGTACGACGTTTGACCTTCTTTTCTATAAGTTCCATGTTCTCACGTGCATCCTTTATACTTTTTGCTCTGATAGCCAAAACCAGTTCGGGTTCACGCCCAAGTAACCCCGGTTCAGATTGTGTAATAGCAAACTCTCCAGACATCCAGCTCAAAAAGTTTTCTTCCAAAGAGATACCGAACAGTCCTTCAATCTTTTTTCGGGAATTTTGATACGAATCATACAACTGTTTATCATGAACAGAGAGGGCATTTTCTAATTCCTTCACAAAAGTCATCGGATTATTAAAACCAATATTCGTATAAAGGGCCGTTCGTCCGGACAAGATTTCATGCGCTTTCATTTTATGCTTTCCGGAATTCAGCAAGGCAGTGATATAAGGATCTACTGAATCTTTCTTCAACGTATAACCTTTCACCTCCATTTTATCCTTACCCATATTCAAGTAAAGACCGGCAAAATTCATAGAATTACTGAACATATCAATATATTCATTCCTTGTTCCCAGGTAGATAGACATAAACTGTGGGATACGCTCATAGTTGATAAAAACCCTGACGAGTCCCTTACCGGAAACTAGTTTCTCGGTTTCAATAAAAGCTTGATCAAGTCCGATTTTAGGTTTGTTACGTGAATCAATAGCCGATTCGATAAGCCCGGAAGTATAAGAACCTACCAGATGATTATCCACAAAAGCAATATAAAAGATATCACGCGTATCCGGATCACGCATCTCAAGAATGTTAATGCCACTATGCATCCGGTTAGTAACAGTGAAGCCGCTCATTACAAGAACCGTCTCAAGCTGATCTTTCACCAAGTCCATTTTAGAAGCTTTCTGCATATCCAGAATGAGCAGAAAATCCCAATCAGTCGCGCGGGTTTTATGAAGTGAAATAAGCATATCCCGTTTGCCGACAAGTGACAACAGCACCTTGTTACTTTTCACAACTGAATCAAGTTTTTCCACACTCTTCGTAACTTCCTCAAAAGACTTCGCTTTTTTCAGACATTGCCATGTTTCGCTTCCGCTAAATTTCTCCCAATCTTCAATCGGAGCTGATGATTGAATAATAAATGCCGCATTTTCCGGAACCAGATAAATCTGCTGAATATTACGATCGGGTGAGATAAACAGATAAATCACGGAGTATACTACATATACCGCCAAAGCCAACCCTATCACCACCAAGGTACGTTTTACGATTTGCTTACTACTCTTTTTTGTCGTGGGCTCGGCATATTGCTCTTGTTCCCTGTTGTTTAATTCATTCATGGTTGATTTATTAATATAAATTATAGTCCCATTGGTATCCTCAGTAAATACCAAATAATAAAGAATAGCGTCCATGCAGCTAAAATACCTACAGAGTAGCGCCAAGTGTATTTGAGTAATGTCCCATAAGTAACTTGTTTATCATATTGCCTCATATATGTCAATACCAGAGGCATATAAAACATAAAAGGCGTAATAGCATTTGTCGAGCTGTCACCAATACGGAAAGCGCACTGTGCGATATCCGGAGAGATTCCCATTTGTGCAAACATCGGGATAAAGATAAAAGACATAAATGCCCACTTGGAAGTAGCAGATACCATAATCAGATTGATAAACGCTGTAAACAGGATAAAGAGAACAAGTGCAGATAACGGAGCCGGCTCGAAAGAAGAAAGCAGATCAGCTCCCATAATAGCAAGACACTTATCCAAATGAGAATACTCGAAGCAGGCGAACATTTGAGCGGCAAAAAAAGCAATAACAAAGTAAACACCCAAAAGTTTCATCGGTTGGGTAAGCCCTTCAATCACATCATTGTCGGAACGATAACGACCGGAACTGAACCCGTAAGCCATTCCCGTGATGCCCGCCCCTAAGGAAAGAAGAAAAAGAATTCCGGCAATAAAAGGCGAATGCATCAAACCACCGTTCACGCCACGTAATATCCCATGAGAAGAAAACGTAAGCCATAAGATAAGAGCTACATAAATTCCTGCTACAATAATCGAAATCATTATCGCCCGCCGTTCTTTACGGGACAAGGGCCGATAAGCTTCCACTTTCACGCTTCCTTCATATTTTCCTAAAGCGGGAAGAAGCCATTTCTGAGTCAGCCAGTAAACAATAGCAGTAATTACTACGGTAGAAGCACTCATGAAAAAATAATTGCAAAGTGGTTCGGTATTTCCCTGATATCCTGTCTGAGCTAGTGCAGCTTCCTGAGTGGTATGAGCCAGCAACGGATCCATTGTGCTTAATACAATATTTGCACTATATCCGCATGCCACTGAAACATAAGCCGTAATAATTCCTGCAAGCGGATGAAGTCCTACCCATTGGAACAGCATGGCGGCAATAGGCAATAAGATAATATATCCGCCATCGCCAATAACGTTGGACAACAAGCCAAGAACGATTACCCACAAGATAACCTTCCTTTTCTCCTTCCGGTTCCCCACTCCCAAACGGATGCATGCACCAATAAATCCTGAATGCTGGGCAACCCCCAGTCCGAACATAGCAATAATCACCATACCCAACGGTGCAAATCCGGTAAAGTTCTTGATAGCATTCCGCAACCACCAGCGAATTCCTTCCGGACTCAATAAGCTCTGTACGCGAATCTCCTCACCGGTTTGTGGCAGCGTCACCTTCAATCCATAAATATCACATATCCATGAAAGAAAGACCACTGCTATTGTCAGCAGAAGGAACATCGTAGCGGGGTGAGGCATACGCCATTTATTCTTCATCTGTCTTAAGATTTATTCTTCGTCAGCCTCCAGATTATCCAAGTCAATAATACGTAATTCTAATGCACGCACTGCTAGACGGGTAGCATTTACTCCCACCCGTTCCCCATTAGGGAAAAGGCGTCCTATAAGATCATTCTGTCGTTTTTCCAATGACTTCACTCCGAAAGGCATTCCCTTCAGACTGGCAATCATTTCTTTCGTATATCCTAAAGCCAGATGACGTAAGAAACGCTCATCATACTCATCAATATCATAACTAATCACCGCCTCCTGACGCTTGGCATCGTTAGCTACCGATTTTTTGAAACGATCTACAATCTTTTCCAAAATCGGATAGTTGAAAACTAACTTCTTTCCGTCCATTACAGCCTGCACATCTGTTTTGGTGAGCAGTTCCCCTGTTTTCAGGATAATTCCGTCAGCACCGGCATTGAGCACATCCACCCATAACTTTTCATTCAGAATTTCACCCGTAAATATCAAAACCCGAACTCCTTTGTAACGTTTGAATATATTCCGGCATATATCAACACCGATAGTGGTTGAACCTCCCAATCCTAAATCCAGCAACACCAAATCGGGAAGTTGTGCCTCCATTAACGGCCAGAACTCATTTTCCGTCATAGCTGTACCAATAACCTCTGCATTGGGTATCTCATGGCGAAAAATCTCCTCTGTACCTTTCAACTCCAGTTTTACATCTTCTACAATAATAACTTTAAATTTCTGTTCTTCCATTTCCTTATCTAATAACTTTATATGTGTTCTTTTTCATTATCTGCGTGGAATAGTAAAATAAACCGTAAACCCTCCGCCTTCGGCCGGTTCGGCATTAATACGGCATCCTCTACGCCCTGCAAATTCATCATGATCGCGGATTATCTGCTTACATACGAGATATTCCGTCCCCCTCAATTCTCCCTTTTCTCCGGACGTCATACGTGCCAGATTCGGATAAAATAGTTGATTCAACTCCAACACGCTCTTTTCACGTCTTGTATCCGTGAAAAGAAAACGTATATACTCATCATCCTTACGAGCCTGCAAACGCAATACTCCGTCTTCGTGAACCGTCAATGCTTCATCAATCAGGTTCTCCAATAAGAAACGCAACTGGTTTACATCTCCTATTACTCTTGCATCTATCGGAGCCATCTCCAACTCTATCTTATCCATACGGTTCTTTACAGACTTTTTGAAATATTTTCCGGCAGTTTCGAAAAGCTCTTGAACCGGAATCGTGGTCCGCCGGAAAGTAACCTCTTCCAACTGGCGGGAAGCACATGAACTCAAAATAGTAAAGATCCCCTTATAATATTCAATCAACTCCGTCATAGTCTCCACTGCCTCCTTTTCTTCTTTCTCCGAAAGGTTCTGCGCATTCAGCCGACCTATAATTTGTTTAATCTTATTCGGATAATAAATCGTTTCATGCTTGATAGTCGAAAGACAATTATCAAGTACCATATTCTGTACATGTAACATACTGTCCTCCCAAGACGCCCGTTGCGTTTCCTCATGCGCCGACTCAATATCACGATATTTCGTTGCCAGTTTCACCACAGCGTTAAATACGACAATAGCTACATAACGTGCCACCAGTTCGAAAAGCAAACGGTCAGTTTCCTGTTCCGTCCCTTCTCTTCGTTCCAAATAAAGCACACCGACACATTGGTGTTCACCTCCCGCTTCTACCATGAGAGGTATTGCCTGACGATGTTGCTCGGAAATATATTCTCTTGAATCAAAACATAGCTGCACCATTTCCGGCATTTCCTGTCCGGGACTCGAAGCATATTCCAACAAATGTGTCGTTTCATTATAAACGGCAATCCCCATCCGGTCAATCGTCAACAACTCATTTACCGAGCCGAATGCTTCATCTACGATACGTTGCGGAATCTCTTTGAGCGTACTTTCTTCCCTTTGGAGCGCTTCTGCATTTTCCTGCTCCTGCGGTCGAATCAGGGAAGCAGCAAATACTTTCTGATTAATTTCAAGTACCTGTTCCAAACTCAAACGATTTTGTATCCGCTTCCTCAAATACAAAAGATAATATCCTACCAAAGAAACAATCAACAAAACGAAACAAAGGATAATTCCCACTGTCTTATTAATATTCGAACGTTCCAGTTGCCGACAATATCCTTCCAATGTCTGATCTTCTCCCTGCAACTTATACAAATCTGTAAACGCCGAATTATTATAACTATACGCATCCAATTGTTTCAATGCCAGAAAAGCAACCGCCGCCTCATTTCTTATATCCAATATCACATGGTAATCCGAATCAAAAAGTTCGTTCCACCACAGAATCTCAGCAGGTATACCTTCACCGACGAGCTTCATATACCGATGCGTAGCATCCGGGCGCGCATATTTCTGATAATGCTCATTCAGCAACAATATGGCAGAATCAGCATATTGCAAAGCAATCTCATACTGCTCATCCACATTAGCGAAATAAGCAGCATTGGCATAATCTGATGCAGCATCCAACAAATCTTCATAAGCAGAATCCGTAATAACCACAATCGAATCGGTATCCTGTAACATCGGAGGAATCGGATCATACAGACAAGACCCCATACCAAACGGAAGTAAGAGGCAAAGTAGCACTCCAATTACTTTACGCACTCCTGAAGGCAAACGGAAATAAAAGCGACTCCCTTTTCCAAGTTCGCTTTCCACGTTGAATACACATACTCGGAACAGTTCATTCGTTTTCTTATATTTCTCGATGATTCCCTTACAATTCATCAATCCGAAGCCACTACCCTTATTTTCCTTCAATTCATCTGCATCCGTGGCATTCTTCATACCGATAACACGTGAATCATACACTTTCTCACCAATAATCTGTGCCACATCTTCGGCTGAGATTCCCCTTCCATTATCTTCTACAGAAATCTCCACATAAGAATCCGTAGTACGTGCATACACCTTGATTACACCTCCCTCAGGAGTATATTTGCGGGCATTCTCGGCCAACGTATTTATCATAAATAGGGTCAGTGCACGGTCCGCCTTCACCATAGCATGGGTCGGTTCAATTTCTAACGTCTGTTCTTTCATCTCAAAGGCACGACGTCCCTTTCCCAATAAATCGAACAACTCATTAAGACCGAATGTTTCAATATTCAGGCTAAGAGTTCCCTGCTTCATCTTGATCCAAAGAGCAAGAATGTCATTATACTCATTGATAGTAGTCACCAGTTCGTCAATATACTGATACTTCTCTTTCTTAATCTTCTCATCGTCAATATAACCTTTCTCTGTCAACTTATGTACCTCGTTCAAAATCCGGTCAATATATGGATTGATGCCATTTACAATCGCCAGACAAGCCTTCTTTATCAGATTCTGGCGTTTATTCCCGGCAATATGCTGCTCGTACACATACCGTTGTTTTTCCAATTGAATCCGTTCGTCGCTCAATGCCTCTACCATTTGTTCATTATCGGCAGCCCAAATAATATATGGCTCAAGCACATGCACCAGCGCTTTCTCGTCTTTGCTTAATCGGTGCACAGGAACAAGTGCCGCTTTCCCCTCTTCGGGTATTTCCAATGTCATCCGTCCTTTGCCGAATAATTGGTCAATTCCTTGCTGAATTAAAGGAACATTCATCGGAATAGAAGAAGTTATATCCCTACATAACGATAAAATCTGTTGTAGTCGTTCCACATCCACCTGATTTCGCGTTTTGGAACTCTTATTGAAGAACCACCAGAGAATAACTACCAGCACCAACCCAACAATGACCACAGATAGTACGAGAGTCATTTGCCGCGAACCTGCTTCCAATGAAATATAGCGGCTCTCCAATTCCTTATCCTGCCGTGTAAAGTTCAGAATATCCAGATAAATATTCCGGTTATAGTCCGATGCGTGCTTCATTCCCAATCCTGCATACGAAACGCTCAACTGCTCGCGAATCCTTGAAATCCATTCGGGAACAGTTTTAACCTTCTCTTCCGTAATCCACGGTACTCCGGTGTAGGTCGTATCCCCTTCGGCATAAGGCCACAATTTGTCCAGTGTATCTGCCTTATAATGATAATAAAGCAGATGATGTTGATTCACACAATCCAGTGCTTTTGTCAATGTATTGAGTGCTTCCGAATAACGACCATGCGCATTCAGATACTTACCGATAGACACATACGCCCCGGCAATCTGATATAAATCATCATATTCCTGAAATTTCTCAAGTGCCAACTGTGCCATACGCAAAGGCATAAGTGAATCCACCGGAAAATCGAATTGGTCGAGTGCATGCGTCCTCCTTACCCGATAAAACTCGAAATTGGCAGGAGAAACCATCAGATTAGCCAACCCTTGCAAACCATTCCCTTCAAAATAAGGGTTCTTACTTTGAACGGCTGTCCGCCATGTATAGTAAAGCTGGTCGAACTCACGAAGCTTTCTTTCTTCCGGATTATTTGCTTCCACCAATGAAGCCGAGCCCTTGATATAATGATAATAAAGCAACTGATTGGTATCTGTCAATGCTTCATCCTCCGGAATCTGGTTGAGGGCGTCAATCGCTTCCTGCCGCTGCTGAAGATAATAGTAGTAGATAGACGAAACGATAAAAAACTCGGTAAACGCATAGTCCAGCCGAAGTGTTTCGTGCCGGTCGGCAAAGAGGTCACTTTCTTCGCGGATACGTTTCATGCGGCGAAGCGCACTGTTCCGGTAATCATAATATTCTTTGTTCATTGCCGTCCGTTGGCAGATTTTCATCAGCCCGATATCAGCAATCAGGAGTTCGAGTTCATTCTTTGTCAGCTTATAGACTTCCTTATGTAATGCTTCCGCACGGTCAAAGTCCATATTCATATACGCACAAAAACCAAGATTATTAGAAGCTTCGGCTTTTCCCGATTTGTAAAAATTTACCTGTCGATAGGCCGCATCAGCATATTTGTAGGAAGAATCAAGACTTCGGTAACGATAAGCATACGCCTTCCCGTTCAGCGAATCAATCAACCGTACCTCTTTTGTCGGCACCATATCCGTACACGAAAAAAAAGAGGCAAACAACACTATACCTATTATATATAGAGGAAAGCGTGAACTCATTTTAGTGATTTTCTGTTTTCAGAAAGCAAATCTACAAATATTTCCGATAAGATTGGAGAGAAAAATATTTTTTATACAATAAGTCCTTCTAAATAATAAGAGAAATTCCTACCTTTGCAGGCAAATTAACAAATAGGTAACATCTATTACAAAATGAGCGAAAAAGCACCCTTTATGGTATTCTCGGGAACGAACTCGAGATATCTTGCAGAAAAAATCTGCGCAAGCCTGGATTGTCCTCTGGGAAATATGAACATTACCCATTTTGCCGATGGTGAATTTGCGGTTTCATATGAGGAATCAATTCGTGGCGCACATGTATTCCTGGTTCAATCCACATTCCCAAACTCAGACAACTTAATGGAACTTCTCCTGATGATTGACGCTGCCAAACGTGCATCTGCAAAGAGCGTTGTAGCAGTTGTCCCTTACTTTGGTTGGGCACGTCAGGATAGAAAAGACAAACCTCGTGTATCTATCGGAGCTAAGTTGGTAGCCGATCTACTGTCAGTAGCAGGTATCGACCGACTAATTACAATGGATTTGCACGCAGATCAAATTCAGGGATTCTTCAATATCCCGGTAGACCATCTGTATGCATCAGCCGTATTCCTCCCCTACATCCAGTCGTTGAAACTGGAAGAACTGGTGATTGCTACACCGGATGTTGGAGGTTCAAAACGTGCTAGTACTTTCTCCAAATACCTCGGTGTGCCATTGGTACTCTGTAACAAATCACGTGAAAAAGCAAATGAAGTAGCTTCTATGCAAATCATTGGTGACGTGAAAAACAAAAATGTTGTTTTGATCGATGATATCGTTGACACAGCAGGAACGATCACTAAAGCAGCCAACATTATGTTGGAAGCCGGTGCCAAGTCCGTACGTGCTATTGCCAGCCACTGTGTAATGTCCGACCCTGCTTCATTCCGTGTACAAGAGTCCGGCTTGACAGAAATGGTATTTACTGACAGTATCCCTTACGCAAAGAAATGTGCGAAAGTAAAACAGTTGAGTATTGCCGATATGTTTGCTGAAACTATCAAACGAGTAATGAATAACGAATCTATCAGTTCACAATATATTATTTAATAAAAGAGTCGACTGAAAAATAATAAAATGGATAATGACTGTCATGGTCATTATCCATTTTTATTTTACCCTTCAGGGATAATATACACAAAAAAATAGGCCACGCAATGCGCAGCCTACTATCATTTATCCACAATTCTCTATTGTAATCTTCCGAACTTATATGTTCCTTTTTTAATAACTTTTCCATCCTTATCAGTTTCTACAAAAGGACCATTCTTTTTTCCCTGTTTGAAAAAACCTTCAAAGCGGTTACCATCCTTGTCGGTCTGTACACCTTGTCCTTCTTCCAGACCGTCTACAAAACCACCTTTATACTGCATTCCGGCAACAGTTTTTAAAGTTCCCTGACCGTTCGGGCGGTTATCTTTCCAGTCGCCCTCATATACGTCTCCGTTACTCCATTTATAAGTACCCTTACCTTCACGTTTATTATTTTTCCACTCACCTTCATACACAGCACCGTTTGCCCAGGTAAAAGTGCCTCTTCCGTCCTGCATACCATCTTTAAAGTTTCCTACATATTTATCACCATTAGCATGATAATAAACTCCTGCACCGGTACGCTCACCTAAGAGATAAGAACCCTCATAGCGGTCTCCTGTATGGAAAAAGTAAGTCCCCTTTCCGTGTTGGATATCATCTGCCCAGTCGCCTTCATATTTATCGCCGTTGGTATATTCAAAAATACCTTTTCCATGACGGACATCATCTTTCCAATCACCGTCATATTTACAGCCGTCGTCCCAGTTCATGGTTCCTTTGCCGTTTTTCTTGTCATTTTTCCAATGCCCGGAATATTTCGCACCGTTCGCCCAGGTATATGTACCTTCGCCCTCACGTTTATCATTTACCCAATGCCCTACGTATAAATCACCGTTATGATAATACATCGTTCCTTCACCATGCTGATAATCCTGATACCACATACCGTCGTAACGGTTATTATTCATAAAGTAATAAATACCCTTACCATGCTGTTGGTCCTGAAACCATTGACCTTCGTATTTTTCTCCATCAGGGAACATATAAATTCCGAATCCTTCACGTTTTCCTTTTATATACTCCCCTTCGTAGACATCACCGTTCTTAAAGACTGTCTTTCCTTTGCCATTCGGCTTGCGTCCCTTCATCTCTCCCGTATAGACGCTGCCATCCTTAAAAGTATAATTTCCAATCTTTATTTCAGTGGAGAATGTATCTTTTATTTTTCCGAAAAATCCGCTTTTTTTTCCTTCGTTATCTTGTGCCATTGCTCCTCCTTGAGCAAGGAGAGCCAGTAAAAGTGTAGTATATAGATATTTCCTCATTGGTTTTAGTAGTTACTCATTAAAATTACAATTTGGACAAAGATACGATTTCTCTCCCAAAAAGCCCCCTACCGGAAAGTAATTTATGATATCTTTTTACCTGCTATGACCTCTTTTAATTTCTCTTTGCACAAATAACGCTGCGCCAAATCCTGTAATTCGGCAGGTGTAACCTCCTGTACAGCTTGCAAAGAACGTGAAAAATAGTCGTCTCCCAAGCCGGAAGTAGCTATAAAAATCCATGCATCCGACAGTGAAAAAGCCGATTCGTAGCTCCTGCACATTTCGCCAAGCATATAATTGCGCACCATAGACAGTTCCTCTACGGGCACAACCTCCTGATGTAAACGATCGATCTCATGATACACTTCCTGAATCAACGGTTCTACGTATTCATTATCCGTTTCCGTCGAAACAATCAGTAAACCACTATCCGGATAGAACATAATTCCTGCCGAAATACCATAAGTATATCCTTTCTCTTCCCGGATATTAGACATCAGGCGACTACCGAAGTAACCTCCGAATACAGTCATCAATACCCGTAACTTCAGATAATCGGGATGCTCACGGGTGATAGTAGTATATCCCATTTTTACGGCACTTTGCATCGCATCTTCCCGTTCCGTAAAAATCCGTTTCTCTGGCACGGCAATATAAGGGAAATTTAATTTCGATGTCTGCAACTGATATTGCCCGAATGGAGAGCCGAACGTATCCTTCACCCGTCGAATAATATCTTCCGTCACCTTGCCGGAAAGAAAAATAGAGCAATTGCCCGAATGATAATACCGTTCATAAAAATTACGAAGAACTTCGGGAGTGATAGCATGATAATCCTCCTCCACGACAACCTTCCCACATGGATGTTGTTCTCCATAAAGAGACTGTAACAAACTACGATGTGCCAGAAAATCCACCTTGGAGGTATTGACCAGATATTGTTGGATATTAGTATCCAAAATCGTATGCAACTCCTTTTCCGGAAACAACGGCTCTTTAATCATCGACTCCACCACTTCCAACGTTTCCGCCACATATTTATTCAATGAATAAACAGTAATGTAAGCATAGTCCGAAGAACTGGATAATTCCAGCCATGAACCATAATAGTCCAGTTTTCCGGCAATTGTGGCAGCCGTATATTTCTTTGTGCCTTCACGCAGCATCCGGTTAGTAAACAATGCCTGCAATTTCTGCGACTGTTGCCAACGTCCCCCACCGAAAAGTATATCCATGCGTACCACATCCTGCTCACCGGCATTGATTACAGTCAACGGAATACCATTAGGTAACGTAGTCCGGACAGGAGGAAGAATACGAAAATCTTTCAGGGTTTGTATTTCGGGTTGTATCTTACGATTCATATTATGACCTACTCTTCAAAAATTCTTCTGCACGTTCTAAATCCTGCGGTGTATCAATACCAATAGTTTCCACTTCGCTAATACCTACTTTAATTTTATATCCGTTTTCCAACCAGCGAAGTTGTTCCAGAGACTCAGCCAGTTCCAAAGAAGATTGCGGCAAGGCAGTTATTTCCTTCAATACGTCCGTGCGGTAAGCGTACAGACCAATATGCTTATAGTAGGTATGCCCTTTCAGCCAGTCCTGCTTTTCAGTATTACGCTGATAAGGAATAATGGAACGGCTGAAGTACAGTGCATTCCAATTCTTGTTAACCACCACTTTCGGAGAGTTCACATTTTCCAAAACGGCAAACGGTTCATCGGCAGTGAAAGGTTTTACCAATGTGGCAATCTGTGTAGTCGGGTCTTCAAAACAAGCTTTTACAGCATTAAGTTGTGAAGGCTGGATAAAAGGCTCATCACCTTGTATATTGACAACAACATCAAAATCACCTCCGATCTTAGTACAAGCTTCGTAACAACGGTCCGTACCACTTTTATGATCAACAGACGTCATTACCACTTTCCCTCCAAATGCTTTCACTGCAGCTTCGATCCGCTCATCGTCCGTAGCAACATAGACATCGTCAAGTACCCCTGCTACCTGTTCATACACACGTTGTATCACTGTTTTTCCGCCCAAGATAGCCAATGGTTTCGCAGGGAAACGAGTGGATGCATAACGGGCAGGTATAATTCCCAGAAATTTCATATCTGATTTTATTTTAATTCTTCTAATCCTTTCACGATGTACTCCCTTTTCAGATCCTCCGGCTTCAACACCCGGTCGTCAAAAGAGAGTAAATCAATATCCAGACAAACTTTTTCTTCTTTCTTATCTTCCGGACGACGACCGGCACATTTCTCGATAGCTTTCAATTCCTTCTTCACTTTTTCTTCTTCCGCTTCGGAGAAAAACAGTGCCACTTGATTGGAGAACAATGCCGGACTCCGGAAAAACAAAGGTTGTGTTTCCCGTTCGGTCGTGAAACGAATGGAAGGAAACAAATCCGCTAATCTCTTTCGTGCTAAAAGCAGATTCTCCTTCCGGTTGTAGTTACTTCCAATGCAAATAATACACTTGTGCATAAGAAGCTGATTCTTAATTAAACAGATCGTCCAATCCGGTTTCTTCAAAGACTTCACCGTCCGACGCTTCCGAACCGGCACAAGGATCAAATCCCTCAGGGAGTTTGAACTTCTCCTGCTGATCATATCCTAAAGTCGGGTCATCATATACTTTTTTCATATATTTCGCCCAGATAGGCAATGCAGCAGCAGCGCCCTGTCCATAAGTCATCGAACCGAAGTGGATATCACGTTCATCACCTCCTACCCAACAGCCGGACACCAATGAAGGCGTGAAGCCCATAAACCAGCTATCCGAGTTATCGTTTGTTGTACCTGTCTTACCACCCATATCAGCCGTGATACCATAGCGGCGCACCCGTGCTCCCGTTCCTTCGTTGATAACTGCACGAAGCATCACGAGCATTTTATATACACTGGAAACACTAATCACCTCCTCCATTTGTGGAGCAAATGTAGAAATCACATTACCCTCATTATCTTCGATGCGGGTAACGAATAAAGGAGCCACCCTGATACCTTTGTTGGCAAAGGCTGTATATGCACTTACCATTTCACCGACGGAAATCTCACAAGGACCCAGACAGAGTGAAACCACCGGATCAATGGCCTTATTGCGTACTCCGAAACTATGAATCAACCGAACCAGTTCATACGGATTCAATTTCCCCATCAAATAAGCCGAAATCCAATTGTCCGAATTGGCCAATCCCCATTTCAAAGTTACCATTTCACCATAACGTTTTTTATTAGCGTTACGCGGCGACCACGGTTCTCCTGTTTCCGTAATCAATGTCTGCTCTACATGACGTACCTGATCACAAGGAGAAAAATTATTTTCCATGGCAAGCGTATACAAATATGGTTTGATAGTAGAACCGACCTGACGGCGACCTACCATTGCCATATCATATTGGAAATATACATAATTCGGTCCGCCCACATAAGCCTTCACGTGCCCGTTCAACGGATCCATTGACATAAATCCGGTTCGCAGGAAAGACTTATAATAACGGATTGAATCCATGGGTGTCATAATCGTATCCTTAGCTCCCGTCCAAGAAAACACAGTCATTTCTTGCGGTGTATCAAAAGCCTTTCTGATTTCCTGCTCAGACGCTCCCGCTTCATTCATCAAACGATAACGGTCAGTTTGCTTCATTGCTTTTGTCAGCAATTCCTCTACAAGTTTTGCCGATATAGACCTCGCATACGGAGCATTCTTACTTCCCACTTTTTCTTTAAAGAATAATGGTTGCAAAAAGCTCAGATGTTCTTCTACCGCTTCTTCTGCATATTGTTGCATGTGCGAGTTAAGAGTTGTGTAGATTTTCAGTCCGTCAGTGTAGACATTATAATTTGTCCCGTCCTTCTTTTTATTCTTTGCACACCAACCGTATAGCGGATTTGTTTCCCAAGCAAGAGAATCCTCGTAGTATTTTTGCATCTGCCAGCCCCGATAGGTACTTTTGACAGGTTTCGGTGCCGTCATTACTCCACGAAGATATTCACGGAAATAAGTTGCCATTCCTTCCTTGTGGTCAACACGATTATAAGTCAATTTCAACGGGAGAGCTTTCAGGGAATCGCATTCTGCCTCAGTGATATAACCAGCCTTGCGCATTTGCTCAAGCACCACATTCCGGCGACCACGAGAACGCTCATTAAAGCGAACAGGGTTATAGAGTGACGGATTCTTACACATACCTACCAAAGTAGCAGCCTGTTCAACTTTCAGTTCCTTCGGTTCACATCCGAAATACGTGTGTGCAGCAGTTTTAATCCCCACAGCATTATTCAAGAAGTCGAACTTATTCAGATACATACTTAGGATTTCCTCTTTAGTATAATAACGTTCCAGTTTCACGGCAATCACCCATTCAATCGGCTTTTGGAAAAGGCGTTGAAGAGTATTACGTGCCACATTCTCAGTAAACAGCTGTTTTGCAAGCTGTTGAGACAAGGTACTACCCCCACCCGCATTTTTTTGAAACATCAGACCTCGTTTCACAAATGCACGAAACAACGCTTTGGCGTCAATTCCGGAATGCTCTACGAAGCGCACATCTTCCGTAGCGATTAAAGCATTGATAATATTAGGCGACAAATCCTTGTAGGCCGTATATACACGATTTTCTTTGCTGTACGACCAGGTTCCGAGCACCTTTCCGTCTTCAGAGAAAATTTCCGTTGCAAATTTATAATTTGGATTCTCCAGTTCCTCTACAGGGGGCATATAACCTATCCAACCTTTTGAAATAGAAACAAAGATAACAACGATAGCCAATACCACGACTGCCAATAAAATCCAAAGAGCTTTTATTATTTTTCGAATCATGTTTATTCTTACTTAAAAAGATGCTTAAATTAAGATGCAAAGGTAGATAAAATCCGGAACGCAACCAACGAGTTTGATTATTATTTCAGTTTTGTTAAAATATGGGGTGACACTCTTTCAGTAGCCTGGAACAAAAAGAAAGAACATTTGTTTGGGAAATATAGAGTAAAGAGCGTATCTTTGTCTATACTTTCAAAGTGTACTCATAAAAAGGCATAAATTATGGAATATGTATCATCAGACAGGAAGTTGTTACCTTATGGTATGATGAACTTCGAGGACATCCGCCTGGACAATTATTATTATGTAGATAAAACCTCTTTCATCCCCTTGATAGAACAATCAGACCGTTTTTTCTTCTTTATCCGCCCACGTCGATTTGGAAAAAGCCTGACTTTGAATATGCTGCAACATTATTATGATGTACGTACCAAGGACAAGTTTGACAGCCTGTTTGGTGATCTCTATATCGGGAAACATCCTACTAAAGATCGTAATAGCTACTTAGTAATAAAACTAAATTTCTCGGGAATTACCGGAGAATTACATAACTATCGTAAGAGCTTGGACGAACATTGCAGAATTGTATTCGACTATTTTTGCGATGTCTATGCCGACTATCTACCTGAGGGAATCAAGGAAAAAATGGCCGAAAAAGATGGAGCAGTCAGCCAGTTTGAATATCTGTTTACAGAATGTGCACGCGTCAATCAGAAGATTTATCTTTTCATCGATGAATACGATCACTTCACCAATACAATACTTTCTGATGTTGACAGTTTAAACCGCTACACTGACGAGACACACAAAGAAGGTTATCTGCGTGCCTTCTTCAACAAAATAAAATCCGGAACAGATTCCAGCATCAAACGCTGTTTTATCACTGGTGTCAGCCCCGTAACAATGGATGACTTGACCAGTGGCTTCAATATTGGCACCAACTACTCCCTCTCGCCAAGATTCAACGAAATGATGGGGTTCACCGAAGACGAAGTTCGCAAAATGTTGACTTATTATTCTACCACAAGTCATTTTAGCCACACCGTTGATGAATTAATAGAGCTTATGAAACCATGGTATGACAACTACTGTTTTGCACAGGAATCCTATGGTCGAACCACCATGTACAATTCCAATATGGTGCTTTATTTCGTCAAAAATTATATCGAATATAACGGTGAGACACCAAAAGACATGATAGAAGATAACATACGCATTGACTACGAAAAATTGCGTATGCTCATTCGCAAGGACAAAGAGTTCGCCCATGATGCTTCCATTATACAAACCTTAGTTAGTCAGGGATATATCACAGGAGAACTGAAGAAAGGTTTTCCGGCGGCCAGTATTATTGACCCCGACAATTTCGTGAGCCTGCTTTATTATTTCGGTATGCTCACTATCAGTGGCACGCATGAAGGAAAGTGTAAACTCACCATCCCCAATCAGGTGGTCCGCGAACAACTGTACACCTATCTGTTGAACACCTACAATGATGCCAACCTAAGTTTCAGTAGCTATGAGAAGAACGAATTATCCAGTGCCCTCGCTTATCGCGGTACATGGAAGACTTATTTTGATTACATAGCCGATTGTCTGAAACGCTATGCCTCCCAACGTGACAAACAGAAAGGCGAATCTTTTGTGCACGGTTTTACATTGGCTATGACAGCCCAAAACCGGTTCTACCGTCCCATTTCAGAAGCCGATACACAGGAAGGATATGCAGACATCTTCTTATCTCCGTTGCTGGACATTTATCCCGACATGAAGCATAGTTATGTCATTGAGTTGAAGTATGCCAAATACAAAGATCCCGAAAACCGTGTGGAAGAATTGCGACTGGAAGGCATTGCGCAAACAAACCGCTATGCTGATACCGATACGGTAAAGAATGCCATTGGTACTACGCAATTACATAAAATTGTAGTAGTATATAAAGGAATGGAAATGAGGGTATGCGAAGAAGTGTAATCGTACATATCTAAAACGCAAAACAGGCGGGATTTTTCCCGCCTGTCATTCATACCTAATTATATCTTCTAAGATACCAATTACATTGTTGCCGCCTGTACACCGATCACTCCGGCAATTGCACCGGCAACAGCAATAATCACTTTCAAAATCATGCTCCAAGTTTTTTTCATAGATTTTCTACTTTCCAAATTAAACATTTATAAAATACTATCAACTGTCAATTAGCAGACATCAATTAAACAGACGGATCAGGTGTTACTCCACCTCCTCCTTCTCCACCACCTTCACCCGGATTTTCCGGGTCTTCGGGAGATACGACCACGCCGTTCTTCTTCAGATATTCATCCAGACTGATCAGGTCCAGCTTTTCATCTTCACGGGTCGCAGATTTTGTGATGCGCAACTCTTTATTTGCCTGAAAGAAAATACGGACACTCTCCACACTCTTGGCTGTAATATCCTTTGCCAGATCTGCACCTTTCGAACGGGCAGCCAACATAAATACACCCAGGCCTTCGATATTCACCGACTTACCTTCCAGCAACTGTTCCTTCATCTTATCCACGAAGTTCTGAATCACACTCTTGATATCACCGACAGAAAGCGAAGAACGATCCCTCATTTTCTCTGCAAGATATTTCAAACTGACAGACTGTCCCAAGGTAATCAGATGCGGATAAAATCTCTTAGGAGAATTGGGAACACGCGGATCCGTTGGCCGCGTAATGACTTTGTAAATTACACTCATACTACGTTTTTTTAAGATTCAAATTCAAGTTATTTTATTCACATTTCGTTGATCAACGATGCAAAGGTGCAGTTTTTATTTCGTATAGAAAAGGAAAAAGCCCCTGTCGGAGCTCTTTTTATTTAGGATAGATTATAAACCGCTATTAATCAATAAAATATATCAACGATCTTCCCAGACAGTTGATATACAAAGGAAATTCATACTGGCATTTACGCCAACATGAGGGCATCGGTCAAGTATGTACCGCTGTACTTTCCCCAACCGATAAGATGTAGGGATTCATGTATATAGCATGAATTAGGGGCCTACATATTTCATAAATCTAATAGGATATATTCACGATTGCCTCCTTAATACAGTCAACGATATAGCGAACATCATCATCTGATACATAAGGACCAGCAGGGAGACACATACCTACCTTGAAGAGATCTTCCTCGACTCCATTTGTGTAGACAGGTGCATCAGCATATGCAGGCTGTTTATGCATTGGCTTCCAAACTGGACGACACTCAACCTTCTTGCTGAGCATGAACACACGCATAGCCTCCACATTATCATTTGGCTGACAATCGGTAGTAGGAGACTCAACAGCATGAATAACACCTGCAGCACCACCAACAGCAGTCTTGATGACCTCCTTGTAAGCATTCTCCTGGCCTACGACCTTCACCTCCGGATCAAGCACCATGGTACAAAGCCAGTAGTTAGAATCATACTTTGGATAATTTGGTTGCTTATTGATGCGAATACCAGGAATGTCCTTCATCAAATCCTCATACAGAGCCTGAACGTGCTTATGGTGAGCAATGTGCTGATCGAGTACCGTCATTTGACCACGACCAATACCCGCGCATACATTTGACATACGATAGTTGAAACCGATAGCTGTATGCTGATAGTAAGGATATGCATCACGAGCCTGAGTAGCGTACCACATGATTGTGTTTGCATCCTCAGCATTACGACAAATCAAAGCACCACCACCTGAAGTAGTAATCATCTTGTTACCATTGAATGAGAGTACACCAAACTTACCGAAAGTACCAAGGATCTGACCGTTGAAACGAGATCCCATACCCTCAGCAGCATCTTCGATAACAGGAATATCATACTTATTTGCAATCTCCATAATGCGATCAATCTGATATGGCATACCATAGAGCGCTACTGGGATGATTGCCTTTGGATATTTACCCGTCTTCTCCTTGCGATCGAGAATAGCCTTCTCAAGTAATTCAGGATCCATATTCCATGTATCCTTCTCAGATCCAATGAATACTGGTTTAGCACCAAGATATGTAATCGGGTGAGAAGAAGCACAGAAAGTAAAGCTCTGTACACATACTTCATCTCCAGCCTTTACTCCTGCAGCAATAAGCGCAAGGTGTACTGCAGCTGTACCTGCACTAAGACATACTACTGTTGTATCCTTTAATTCTGGATTCAAATGCCATGCGGAAGGAGTAGCCTCAGGCCAACGAGAATCTGCATAAACAGAACTCTCTGCATTGCTAGTAACGAACTTGCACAAGTCCTTCTCAAATGCATTCACATTAGGGCCCATTGGAACAACCCAATTGGTATCGAATGCTTCCTGTACATACTTTTGTTCCCAACCTTCTTCTGACATATGTGCCAGACAAAGGTAAATGGTCTTTCTTTCTTCAGACATAATATCTTTATATTTAATATCCTAAATAATCAATGTTAAATCTTCTCGCCCGCATACATCATGTTCTTTCCCAATACTGTACAAAGGATCATCTGTATGTCTTTGATGAATGAATAATGATGATAATAATAGCAGTTCAAACGAACTTTGTCCTTATACAGTACATTATCATTGTATTCAATAGCAATTTCCTGAGCTTCTCGCTCATCACCCTCTGCTTGCTTCTTGGCTACATAATCCGAGATCATCTCATCCTCAAGACGATACTTCAAAGTAGCAGGACCAGTAATCCCTGGACGGAGTTTCAACACATCTCGATCACCACCTTCTAACTTATCAGCATATCCAGGTACGTCTGGACGAGGGCCAACGAAACTCATGTTTCCGATAAGTACATCCCAAAGACCAGGCAGCTCATCAAGCTTATAGTGGCGAAGAGTTGCGCCAAAAGGAGTGATACGACTGTCACCTGCAACAGATACAGCAGAACCATTATGTTTAACGGTCATACTCCTAAACTTATGACAATCAAACAATTTACCACCTTTACCCACTCGTTTCTGCACAAAGAATGCAGGTCCACCTGGCATCTTTACTTTCACCATAATTGCCACAACCAGCAATACTGGCCAAAGAAAGAGTAATCCTATCAATGCGACCACACGGTCAAACATATATTTAATAATCATGTTACTTATTCTTACTATTATATTCCTCAAGCGCCTTCTCCAAGATGAAAAGTGCTCTCTTCAAATCATGCTTATTCAGCACGATATCCCTGTGAAGGACTATACTCTAATGTCGTACGATCAATCTCCTTTAGGCAATCTAAAGCCTTTTAGGTGTAGGTAGATCCGGTTGACCGATATTCAATCGGTAAATCTTTACACCCTTGCTCTCAGCTTCATAAGCCAATGGAGCAAGCTTCCGAATTGGAGATTGAGGTATCTCAATATCTCGCTGTGATATTTGAAGATCCACTTTTGATTATCTTATCATAAGTTTATATAAAACGAGGAGCTTTCAGATGATCTATAACAGAATGCCAAATGACATCTCTCCAAAAATTATCAGGCATTAATCCGCAGTCAAACATCCATTTTGATGCAAACAATCGCTTTGTCTTTGCTTGCCACAGATTGGAGGTATACCTCAAGGATGCGAGCTGACTTGAAAATTAATCCTAAAAAAAGATTTATGATGCTCGATTGTAATTCCATCATATTTAAAAACATCATGTTTATCATCATATTCTATCTCAATCCCCTTCTTTCTAATGAAAGTATTTACCTTATCATGATCCCCGAAACTAAATATATCTATATCCCCGAAACTTCTATCCTCAGCAATTGGATAATAAGAAGACAAAGGCTCTGTATTAATCTCTTTATCCCAAGCTTGAACAAGTTGAAATAGAAGATTATATGACAACGGGATATTCATATAATTATCTGAATACCTTATAAGCAATTTTCTTTACCCAAGGTGGACTTACAAGCATACAGAACATCAAGAAACCAAATACATTGGCACCCATTCCATATCCCAAAGTTTTATTGATCATCAAACGATCGTTAAACTGTTTTTTAGCAAAAGCCCAACCATTACGTCTTTTCTTGAATAACGAATCGGTGAAGCGGAATTGTAATACAACATCCTTTAGGTTAGCATGTCGCGTACCTGCCTTCATGCCATCCACCCACAACATCGTATCCTGGTTTTGTCGGTATTCAGGACGATATTTACATTCAGCCTTTTCAAAAAATCTCTTTCTAAAAGTAACTGCAGGATGAGCATGAGGATTTCTTCGAGCAAAAAACTTATAACACCCATCATGAGTCTCTGGATATGTAATCGTCTTTTCTCTGCTTTCGCTATTTTCATCTATCTCCTCAATGGCTCCACCCACCACATCAATATCCTGATGTGATTCAAGATAAGCCACCTGCTTCTCTATTCTTTCTAGCATTGATATATCATCCGCATCCATACGGGCGATTATATTATAATCAGCCTTGAAGCAAACATCCAGCAGATCATTCAATACGATTGCCAATCCTCTATTTTCAGGGAACCAACATACCGTTACCTTATCATTCTGCTCATATTCCTTGAGGCACTTCTCAAGATCCTCACCAACAGGGCCATCCACTCCAACATAGAGATGGATATTCTTATATGTTTGATTCAGTATACTATCAAACGAAAGATGAATATAAGGAACCTTATCATTTTTGTATACTGGTAATGTTACTGCAACTTTCTGCATTACATTAAATAATTATCAGGATAAGTTGTTATTTATAATTGATATTAAAATATTTACCCATCTCGAAGTCAAAACTATCTGGATCAAAAACGCTATATCCGCTCCAAGAATAGAAGGTAATTTCACCAAAAATTATCTTCCCTCCAATATTATACCAATCGATTCTTGCATGAGGAAATCCAGAAGATAGTTTTTCGGACAATTTAATCATTTCATTAATATTCTCAGGTAAAGCAATAGGTGGATCCATAATAGGGCGATTATCTCTAACTTTAATTGGTTTCAAGTTTTCATCCCACCATCCTCTTTTAAAATTAGAATAGCGGCCTGTATCTACCCACAAATAACGGAATTTTCCATCGAAACAAAGAAATTTATAATCATTAATAGATCCATCCGAATTACTTTTGTCTTCCAAGAATTTTTCAACAACTATTCGAGATTGTTTTGCACCTCTGTATGCCCATTCACGAGAAATTACATATAATTTTTTATTTCTCCAGCTATTCACTTCCTTAATAATACTAGGAATATCTATATTTGACTTATCTTTGCATACAAAAATGTTATTGCCACTACCGCCATCAGTTGTCTTAATAACAAACTGACTAGGAAGTTTGTCAAAATTAATTTCTTCTGCATTATCACAAACTTGATATAATTCATTCAAATATCTATCAGTTCTAAGTCGTTGTTTTACTACATCACGAACAAGATATTTATCCGTACAAGGAAGCATTTTTTCATCTCGATAATATGCTTTATAATGCTGAATCTTTTCAGACATTCTTTGAGGATTCTTAAGATGTAGAACTCGTCCAGTTTTCAAACGATAGATGAGACTGAGAAAAACAGAGTCTGGTAAAACTACCATCATCTTTGCAATGATAAATAAAATTTTTTTAATCATAAAATTAAAATTTAAAAATAACTTTCAATAATCACCCCTTAATTATTTTATTATATATATTAATTGTAGCTTCACCGATATTTTTCCAACTATTTTTTTTTGATTCCAAGAAGGCTGCTTGTCTAAATATTTGGGGATTTTGTCTATATTCACGAATAGAAGAAATAATAGATGTTGCCAGCAATTTAGGATCTAAGGACACTTTCCAATATGAATTCTCAAGTGTATCGGAATTAATCATATTAGTACCATCAGATAATATGCAAGGAATTCCATATGACCAAGCTTCTAGCACTCCCATAGGCATGCCCTCATATCTACTAGTTAGAATAAAAATATCAGTATCAAGGAGCACTTTAACTTTATTATCGCCATAGACACCTCCCATATAACTGCCATGTGAAATAGAAGTTAAATCCTGTTTTAAACGTTCAACATCCACATCATTTTCATTACCATAAAAATTAATATGAAATTTTGGATTATCAATAGTATCAATTATCTTCAAAGCATTAATCAAAACATCCAAACCTTTATGATAATAATTAATACGACCAATAAATGTCAAATTAATATTATCTCTTTTGTTTGGAGTAATAACAGCATTATCAGAATCTTCACAACCATTAGGAATAATACACCTCTTGGGGTTAATATAAGGAACAACACTATTATTATATTCGGATTCGTTTAAATAAATAATGGAACTCGCATTCTTTAATACACTGTTAAAAAATATTTTTCCACCAAAAAACTTCTTTAAAAATCCTTTTCTATAGTTTTCTTTAGATAAAGCGCCATGTAATTGTACACAATACGGTATATGTTTAATAGACAGAATCTTACTAAAACGGACAAATTCAACATGAAAATGAGAATGGAATATTACAATATCAGGAATCCACTCAGAAATAAAAGACTCAAAGTCGCGAGTTGAAATTATTGTGGAAATAGGCAAATTTGTATAAAGCAAATTCTGTCTCTTAGAAATAATACGCACATCATGTCCCAAATTAATTTGTTCTTGATACAAGTGATTTATCACTGTGCCAATGCCTTCATAAATACGTCCAATAGAAGCTATATGTAAAATTTTCATAATTCAAACTTAACTATAATAAAGATATCCATTGTTTACAAATATTATCTACATTCAATTTATTATTTATCTTAAGCGCATTGTTAGATAATTTTATTGTCAACTCTGAGCTGCCAGCAATTAATAACATTTTATCAACAAGAGATTTCTGATTATTGACAGGTATTAAAAAACCGTTCACTCCATCTTCTATAACCATTCGAGCTCCTCCACAAGGGCAATCTGTACAAATCGTAGGTAAACCCATTGAAAGAGCTTCAAGCATAGAATTAGATAAACCTTCGAAATCGGAAGTTGATACAAACATTGCTGCATTAATTACCAATTCGTGAACATTTGGAGTATTTGGAAAAACCTTAATTATTCGCTCAAGATGCTTAGAATAAATAATATCAAGAATAGTCTCTTTTTCTGCTCCGTCCCCATATATATGAAGTTCATAATCAGGATGAATGTTACAAAATTCTTCAAAAGCAGAGATTAATAGAGGTATATTTTTTTGTTTATTTAATCTACAAAAATTAACAATTACTTTGTCTCTGACTTTTTCTTGCTTAGAAGGTAATCCTGACATAATTGGATTTAAGATAATAAATACTTTCTTCCTAATATAATCAGGAAAATAATTCTTTGCATCATCAGTCTGACAAATTAAGACATCAGCGAAAGAATATAAGATATTTCGAATTCTACTTTTAATAAACCCGGATCCAACTCTTGCAGGGTCATTTCTCTCAGAAATTAATAACTTTACATTTAGTCCTAAACAAATAAGGACAGCGCACATATTATAAAAGTACTCAAAAGATATAACAGTATTTGGTTTGATGTTTCTTATGATTTGTCTTGATCTTCTCAAAAAAATCAAATGACTTTTAGTTTCAACATATTGAACATCTATATGACTATCTATTGAATATTGATTATTTTTATGTGTTCTCGAAATAATTGTAACCTCATACCCATGTGTTGCAAAGTAATTTGCAATAATAGTAAGCACATGTTCAGAGCCCCCACCAGCTAGAGAATGGGTGATAAAAGTTATTTTCATCTTAATTATTGCTAGTTTTTATAATACTCTTGAGTTGATTCCTAAAATAAAAAGAAATAGTAATGATAATAATTACTAATGAAAATCTGATTACGGAATACCGATAGAGAAGTAAACAAATACCCATTAAAGCAAGACCAGAAAAACTGATTAGTAAGACGTGTCTTATATCAAAAATACCATTTAAATATGGTTCTCTTTTTAATATTCTCTTATAATTCCAATAATGCAATAATGCAAACAACATATAACAAATCAAAGTAGTATACCCAGCAGCATAATAACCATATTTTTTTAAAAATATATAATTCATTCCAATATTCATAACTGCTGCAATTCCTGACACAATTGTAGCAAAGATTGTTTTCTCAAAATAAAATTCAACATTTGCAAAAACAACATAGAGGAAAATAAAATATATAGACATTGCTACAGGAGGAATAACATAAATAGCATCTAAATAATCATCAGTCGCAAATATTTTTATCAATTCAGGAGCAATTAACATTTCCAAAAAAGAAACAACCATTACAACTAACAAAATAGATGAAGTCATCTTTCTTACAGGTAAAATATTCTTGTTCTTAATGCTTTTATACACATACGGACACATAGATCTATTAATCGCATCAGTTGCTATAATCATTAAATTTGAAACAGTACATGCCAAATTGTACAAACCAGTTTCAGATAACCCAACCATTTGGGTAATCATAACCCTATCTACTTGATTAAGAATTTTAATTGATAAATAATGTGGCAATAAAGGTATGCTCAAAACTAATGCATATTTCCAATACTTAGTTGTAAATTTATAATCAGCTTGTTTGTATGTATTCAAATATAATATAATACCAATGAATGTAGTAACAAATATTGGAGAAGAAACACGGAATTCATATTTATATTTAGAATAAACTACACCCAAAATACCAATTATTACTCCTGATATGGTAATAAACAACGATACAAATACAAGCTTTTTATATTTATAATCAAATCTCTCCTTTGCTGACCAAAAATCTACTATTGGATATGATAATAGATGTAAAAACATTATACACATCATAGGTGTAGTGATATCAAACATAGAATTCCAAAATTCATCTGCTATAATGTATATAATAAAAAAGAAAAAAACAACTATTAATGCTAGAGTCATCAATGAAAATGTTGCCCGATTTCTATCATCTTCGTGTTTTATTAATACATTATTATAAGCAACACCTGAGAGGTATAATGTTACAAATGGATATAGTAAATCATACCATGAATAAAAGTTAGCAGTTTTTCCATATTCTTCAACCGTTAGAATTCTCGTAAAAATTGGTGTACTAATCATCGAAAAACATTTGATGATAATACTACATACTAAAAACCAAAAAGAGGCTTTTACCGGAGCACTTAACGAAGAGTATGAAGAGGAAAGTTTTATATATAATGATTTAAGCATGTTTGATCTTACGAATTAATTAAGGAATATAATGCATTTATATTCTTATCCCTATTAGAATGAGTATTGTTTTTTAAATAATTACTCAAATTTGTTTGTAAGTCCTTGTCTCCTATTAACATCCGCAGTTTTTCTGTAACTGAGTCATTTGTCATTTCTGCAACGAGACCACTCTTACCAGATTCTATTTGATCAAAAGCTGAAGCAAAATGAGTTATCAATATAGGTTTCTCTAATAACTTGGCCTCTTCAATCGCAATACTCTTTCCTTCTGCATGGCTTGTAAGCAAGAATATATCAGCCCATTTTACAAATTTATAGGGATTAGATTGTTGATGTAGAAAAAAGGTTTCATTTTCAATGTTATTATTTCTAACAAGATCTTTAATTTCATTTTCTTCCGGACCTCCACCAACAATAAACCAAAGAAACTTTATACCTTCTTTTTTTAAATTACCTAATGCAACAGATGCATAATCAAAGCCTTTTCTAACATACAAACCAGCTACAGTACAAATAACAGTGGTATCCCTATCTATTGAATACGAGTCATATGGATTTTCTACTTCAGCTAAAGACATAAGTGTATCTTTCAGAACAATATTCTCGATGATACGTACTTTATCCGCATTTTCAGGGAATACTCTTTTTAATGTATATGCACATTCTTCCGATATTGTAACAATATAATTTACCCTGTCATAATAAAACTTGTCTAATGTCGGCTTATAGGTAAAAGAGTTAGTATAATTAGTATGATTCCAAGCAATTTTAACATTTGCACAAAGACAATCAACCATGTAATATAGCTCTACTCCATCATTATACGATATTGCACAATCATACTTTTTAGAATTAGGTCGAAATGATTTTTTATTTAATTTCCAAAATAAACGCCATCTTTTTTCTAAAGAAGTTATTCTTTTACAAAGAACAATAGATAATAACCTTTTAAATGCTGCTATAAATTTGAAAGTAAATATTAACTCTCTTAATGTAGTTGTTTCTTTGAGAATATTTACATTTGAAGGTACTTGATCTAAAAACAAACCCTGACGAGAAAATAAAAATAAATCTACATTATAAACATCGTAATCAATAGTATTTAAAAGAGATGCCAGACTTTTGGACACACCTCCTTTTCCCATCTCACAGCAAATAAAAATAAGTTTTTTTTTCATTCTAGTAAGGATATTTTGAATCAACTAATCTCTTATATTTTTTAACAAGAATAAAATAATCTGCCTTTAGACAGTCTTTTAGTAAATATTTCATAATCTTATTTTTTTCCATTGACCATTCCCTATTCAACGAATCCGTATAAGGTGTGGTTTCAAGAACATCATCACATTCATGTAGGTACTGAAGATAACTTTTCTTCATTTCGAAATACGAAATAAAGCGTTGTTTCATTCCATAATGTGCACATTCTCTATTATCAACAAAACACTCCTTCTTATATATAAGTTGTTTCTTAAAATACTTGAAAACACTTATAATAAGAGTTTTTTCTTGGTTTTCATTTAAAGAAAAATATGGATTACCTATTAAATGTTTTATTACGCTTCTCATAAACACGCAAATTCTTTCAGGTTCAAAATATAGTCCTCCTTTATAAATTGAACCAGAAGCCAGTTTTAATTTTATTGAGCTGTGCCGTTCGTTCCAAATTCTATTGTCATAAATTGCAGACTTTTCATATATTAATAAATCACGTAGCAAAAAACAATAAGTAAAAGTATCGTCAACATACTTATAATAAGTCTCTTTTTGAAGATACTTATTCATTAAATAGCGATTAAAAACCATTCCCGTAGGATGCCTAGAATAATCTTGATTTAGTAATGATGAAAATCCCTTATCATAAACCTTTAAATCATATGTTGGCTCTAAATAATTTCGTGTAGTGCTTATATAAGAATAATTATTATTCTTTAAAAATTCGACAAACTCAAGCAGTCGTTCAGTACATAAGATATCACGATCATTACAATGAAGAACATATTTACCATTCGAATTGAAAAGACCGAGTATCATATTATAATAACCAGGAACTGGTTTATCATTTGTGAATACTTTCAGACGTAAGTCATCTATACCACGCAACATTGCCATAGTACCATCGGTACATCCATTATTAGTCACAACAACTTCAATGTCTGGTGTATCAATAAACAAAATTGATTCTACTAACTCCTTCAGTTGCTCAACACGATTATATGTAGGGATGCTAATACTTAATATAGCCATATCTATTTAAAAATATAAAAAGTATTAAGAAAAAATGTTCGAAGCTGTAAAGCAATATATTCTATAAATCTATTGAATAGATATAAATTAAAGATCTTACCTAAGATAAATGAAAGTCCAAAGGATAAAATAATCGATATTCCAAAATACATTAATACAGCTGGAATCCAAAATTCAAATCCATCCCTGAGGAAAATTTTATTATAAAAATCAATCTCAACAATTGTTCTGACCAATTTATTATTATGAAGCATAAAAACAATTAATGTTAAAGATAATAAATAATTAATCGAAGCAAGGTAAAATTTTCTTTTGTTAGCAAAAGAAACAAGTCCCAAAGCTATTGCAACAAAGCAAGGATTAATAAATTTATTAAGCCAAAGTGATTTATTTGAGAATGATGCCACATTAGCAGCCAATATAGCTAAAAATACTGACCCAATAATCCATAATAATGAAGGTAACAATATCAATATGCACAATTTTTTGCTAGATAATTTATTATTTGAATATTTCTTAAAATACGCTGTAATAAAGTACAGAGAAAGAAACCCTATTAACTCGTTGTAATAAAAATAGTCACCTCCTAATATTAAAACGTATACACTATAAAGCAATACAAAACTACTAACGATACAAAAGAGTTGAAATTGGCTCAATTTTTCTATCACATAGTTTATATATGGGTGAATTAAATATATTAAAATATAGCAAGATATAAACCAATAAAATCCAAAAGTTAATGGGAAAAAAGAAAAGACTATCTCTTTAAGAGGGATATTATATCCTGCAAGCAAAACTATTGCAAGGCAAAAAACAGAAGTACAAAATGATTCTACAATCATTTTTATTGCCTTATTAATTTTAACATTATAAGATTCTAACAAAAACCATACAGAGCTAACAAAAAAAATGCAATTACCGATTTGACCTAAATTAGTAATTGTTATTTTTAATGAATTTAATAGTACTAAATCCCCCCCATTTTTAGTAGCAATAGGTGCACTAGCTGCAGCATGCGACAACACAATAAGTATAATTGAAATTAACTTAAGTAATTCAATACTTGAATTTCTGTTCTTTGTACCCATTTATTTAATTACTTCTTTTCTTGAATTATTCGACTCTGGGCTAATGATCGATTTAGTGCTTGATCCATATTATAATATTTAAAGTCAGCCAATCTTCCACATGCAATTAAATTAGAATATTTTGAAGCAAGTTCTCTATATTGAATATAGAGGCTTTGACTATGTTCTGTCAGTATAGGATAATATGGTTCTACTTCCTCACTATGATTATAAGGAAGAGGATATTCTACTGCATAAGAAGTTCCCTTTACATCCTGAAGTGGCATTTTCTTGTATTCTACTATGCGAGTATACCCTTCAGCTTGAGGATATGCCACCAAAGGTGCTCCTTGGAAGCTATCTTTCTCTTCATACTTCCATTCAAACCTTAATGATCTATATGGAAGCTTACCATAGCAACAATCAAATAATTCGTCTAATGCACCTGTATAGATTACATTAAAACTGTCATCTCCATCAACAAGAATAATATTGCGTTTTTCGTCTTTGGAAATATGATCCAATGCATCGATTCCAAGCTTTACCTTAATATTTGGGTGATTGAGTATATTTTTAAAAAATTGCTCATAAGTAGTAACAGGCATAACCTGATATTCATCATCAAAATATCCATCTTTATACGATAACCTCAATGGCACTCGTTTAAGAACAGATGGATCTATCTCTGAGGGTGCCATACCCCATTGTTTTGCGGTATATAGGCTATAATCTTTTTCAAATAAAAATTCGGCATATTCTCTAATTATGCTTACAGGAGATTCCAAAGCCTCTACAACTGTAACAAACTCACGGTTTGGATAATTCTCTTTCAACGCATCTTTGAGTTTTTGCGCATCATCTTTTGTATAAAAATCATCAATCGTCTGGAAATTGAATGGCGATGGCGTTGCTTTACCATTTATTTCTGCTTGGCAAAAAATTCTAAAAGGACGCCATTGATTGTAGCGGCACATATAATCATACAATGCCTTATTATTTGTGTGAAAGCAATGAGGGCCATATTTATGAACTATAATACCATGCTCATCAAGATAATCATACATATTTCCTCCTATATGATCACGTCTATCCCATATAGTAATATCATGACCATCCTCAGCAAGTTCTCTGCCAATCACAGATCCAGACAAACCACAACCAACGATTAAATATTTACCCATTACTTAACCTTTTCCTGATATTTCTTAAAGCTCATCAAATGTGTATCCTTTTCTGAGATAGTCAGATTTTCGATACCACCGATCTTTTCAAATGGCCACTCAATATTGATGTCAGGATCATTGTACATGATACCGCTATCACCTTCGCCATAGAATACTTCGCCACACTTGTAGCTTACGATAGAATCTTCAAGTACCAAATATCCGTGACCAAAGAACTGAGGTACATAGAGTGTCTTCTGGTTGTCACCTGTAAGATCAAATCCTTGCCACTTACCAAAGGTTGGAGAATCAGGACGAAGGTCGACGATTACATCATAAACATGACCGCTGATACAACGAACCAACTTTGCTTGCTGCTTAACCAACTGAAAGTGAGTAGCACGAATAACACCTTTCTTGCTGATGGTATAAAAAACTTCCTTCAACTCATGATCGATACCGTTCTGCTTGAACAAATCAATGTTGTAATCCTTGACGAAACCACCACGTTCGTCAGTAGCATAAAATGGAATTATCTCGTATGCACCCTTCAAGGATGTCTCTTTGAATTCAAACTTTTGAATCATAATAATATATATTTAGAGGCTCTTGAGCCAAGTAATTGTTTTGTTGATACCGTAATCGAAGCCAGTTGATACATAGTTGCCAATTGCTTCAACGAGATCGCTATTATCAAACATCTCTATAGTGTATTTGATGCCGTCATCAGGACGGATGCCAATACCTATCTTATCTGCATATCCTGCTAACTCGCCAATGCGAAGAAGATAGCCTTTTAAGATGCGAGGAGAACCTGAACCTATATAATAGAAGGCCTTTTTGGTTTCGTGAGCACCAAGACGATAAACAGCCTCAATCAAATCCTCAACATAAATGAAATCATATGGCTGAAGACCAGGGCCAAATGTCGCTTCCTTACCAGCCAACAACTCACCAAGGGTATAACTGACAAGATTACCAGTCTTATTGCCTACTCCATAGATATTAGAGAATTGCATCCAAACGAATTGCTGACCGATGTTCTTGCAATAATCGTCAACCATTAAATGACATGCATGCTTAGCAACACCATACATCATACCACCGCTGGTAGCCTGAAGATTAGGAAGGCTATAGGTAGCATTCTCAGCAACAGTGCCTGCACACAGATATTTTTTCACAGACAGTTTCTTGCAGATATTTGCACAATCAATAGCCATCTGAATATTGGCAAGCTGAATGGTTGGATCTGCCTTTTCTGCTCCATTCACACCTCTCCATGCTAGATGATAGAAAGCATCATATTCACCAGCAGGTATCTTATCGGCAAGTGACGCATCAACCGTTGCCTCAATCTTTGTGATAAGATCAGTTTCTGGCAATCTAGGTGCAGCAAAGCTGATATCAACTGCTACAACCTTTACATTATTTTCAATCAGTTTCTTGATCAGAGAGTTACCGATAAAACCGTTAGCACCTGTTACAATTACATTTTTCATTCTAGTTAAGTTAATTAACGTCCGAGGAATTTATTGATCTGCTTGTCCATGCAAGCACGAACATCGCCACCTGCAAGCCAGCATTTGCTCCATTCTACAATCTTCTCCATGGCTTCATCCAAATTCCAACGTGGGGCCCATCCAAAAGTGGATTTGAGTTTTGAGCAATCAAGCTTCAAGAAGTTAGCCTCATGAGGACCTCCATCGTACTTATTGATCCACTTCAACCCCTCGCCCCATTTGCTCACAAAAAGATCTACAAGAGCACCTGTTTGGAAACAATCTACATCATCAGGACCTACATTGTAGTAATCAGCATACTTACTATCCTGATATTGCTTCATGGCAATCAAGAGGTAAGCATAAAGTGGTTCGAGAACATGCTGATAAGGACGTGTTGAGAATGGATTGCGAACTACGATATCCTCATGTTTTTCAGCTGCACGTACACTATCAGGGATAATACGATCATTAGCAAAATCGCCACCACCGATTACATTACCTGCACGAGCTGTTGAAATAGGGATAATAGGCTGTCCTTCCTTATCTGTAAAGAATGAATGCTTATAACTATGAGTTACCAGCTCAGAGCAAGACTTAGAGTTGCTATATGGATCATAGCCATCTAACTCCTCATTTTCACGATAGCCCCAATTCCATTCTTTATTTAAATAAACTTTATCGGTAGTCACATTAAGGAATGACTTTACGCAATTACTTTGGCGAACACACTCCAAGATATTTACAGTACCAATAACATTGGTTTCGTATGTATAAGCAGGATCCTTGTAAGAGTCACGAACGATTGGCTGCGCAGCAAGGTGAAGAACGATCTCTGGTTGAGCCTCATTGAATGCAGCCATTAATGACTCACGATTGCGAATATCACCAATTACAGAATGAATATCACCTTCGATATTGGCAATCTTAAAAAGTGAAGGTTCTGTAGGGGCATTCAAAGAATAGCCAGTTACGATCGCTCCAGCATTGGCAAGCATCTTACACATCCAAGATCCCTTGAAGCCTGTATGACCTGTGAGAAATACACGCTTGTCTTTGTAAAAATCAAATATATCTTCCATTTTATTTATTTTGCGAAATCAGGAATATTTGGAACTGAGCGTTCCCAACGTTTCCACGGTGCCTTATTTTCAGCTAATAATTTTTCTAACATTGCTTTTTCACGTATGTTATCCATACACTGCCAGAAACCCTCATGAATATAAGACATCAACTGACCTTCTTCAGCTAGTTTTGTAAGTGCAATCTTCTCAAAAACACATGAATCATCAGTAAGATAATCAAAGATTTTAGGTTCAAGAACCATATATCCAGCATTAATAGGTGCACCATCAGAAGCACTCTTTTCACGGAATGATTTAACCGCATTATCACCGCCTATATCAAGAACACCTTTATCCTGCGTCATTTTCACTGCAGTAAGAGTTGCTAGTTTTCCATGTGATTTATGAAAATCAAGAAGTTTATCTATTTCTACGTCACAAACACCATCTCCATAAGTCATAAAGAAAGGTTCATTACCAACATATTCTTGAATACGTTTGATACGACCTCCAGTCATTGTATTATAACCAGTATCAACGACTGTAACTTTCCATGGTTCCATATTAGTCCTGTGAACAGTCATCTCATTCATACCATTACGATAATCGAAAGTAACATCAGAGTTATGAAGAAAATAATTGGCAAACCATTCCTTTGTATATTCCTGTTTATAGCCGGCACAAATAATAAATTCTTTATGACCAAAAAAGGCATATTCTTTCATTATATGCCAAAGTATGGGCATTCCACCAATTTCAATCATTGGCTTGGGTTTGAACTGACTTTCCTCACTTATACGTGAGCCAAATCCACCAGCAAGAAGAACAACTTTCATATTATGAAATTATTTAATTTTATTAAAAAATTTACGTAGGATGAGATATAATTTAGGATAATAACATATTAACCTTGCATCTATTTTTCGTTTAAATGGAAGATTAAGAGAGAATATAATCTTCTTATCTTCTTTTATCTTAGCAATTAATTTATCTCTTTCTGGCATTCCATTCTGATCACATCTCCATATAGCTGATACTATATAACCATAATATGAAATCATAGCAAGATTTGTAAGTGTAGGCTCTTTTTTTTCCTTTAAATATGTAATTCGATATTCTAGTTGTTTGCCTTTATAAAGATCTTTAGAATTGAACTTTGTATTAACAATGCTATTAGGATTATCTGTAAGATGATTCAAAAGTCCCCTTCTTAATAGTCCCACAGATTTGGCTTCATACAAAGCTTTGCAAGTCAACAAATAATCTTCATGAATTTCCCCAACAGGAAAACGATTAGTTTTCCAAAATTCTTTTTTGAACAATTTAGACCATACTGCGGTTCTTGGAAGCGATTGAACTGTTCTATTTTTAGAATCTAAGTGCCTGATTAAAGCATCTTTACCAGATAAAACTATAGATGGTTTTTCTATATATTTATTACTAATATTATTAGTAACCAAATTTATTCCGCACTCAACAAGGTCCAATTGTTCCTTTTCCATAAATGAAAGCATTTCTTCATACATGGTAGGCTCAATCCAATCATCACTATCAACAAAACCAATAAAATCACCAGAAGCAATATCCAACCCAGCATTTCGGGCAGAACTTAAACCTCCATTAGATTTATGTATTACATGAATTCGTTTATCAATTCTTGAATACTCATCAATAATTTCGCCACATTTATCAGGAGATCCATCATCGACTAAAATAATTTCCAAATTTTTATAAGACTGATGAATAATAGAATCAATACATTTATTAATGTAACGTTCAACATTATATATTGGAACAATGACACTAATCATATCACTTAATCAACTGTTTATGAGGTTTATTCGAAAGGAAACAAGCTAAAAAGAAAACAAAGGTATTACCATAATGATAAATGTAAGGTTCTTTTCCTTCCGCAAAAACAATAGATAGAAAAAGAAACCCCAATAATATACAAATAACTCGATTTTTTATATATCTAACATTTATAAACATAAGTCGATATAAATAAAAATAAAAAACAAGAGTTAAGATTAAGCCGTTTCCAAAATATGATTGTAAATAGCCAGTGTCCGACATTGTTGTTAATCCATCAACCGTTCCACGATAATATGATGTTCCCAATAAAGTATGCAGACAAATAGGAGCTACAGCTTGTTCTCTTAAAGTATGAACTGTATTTTGATTTTCAATTCCAACCTCTTGAAAGGCTAATATCTTATGAAAATTACCAAACTCTTCAATATCTGAAAAAAACACAGCTGCCAAAGAAAACAAGATAAAAAAACCAACTGTTCCAATAATTGCTAAGCTTGATTTTTGGTAGAAACTACCATAAATAAAGACTAAGCCTATAGTCAAGATTAGCAATAGAATTCCCAAAATAAAACCAGTTGAACCCACCAATAAAGCAGCAAATAATATTGCAATATATCCAAAAATATAAAATACATTTTTTGAACATCCAATGATCAAAATTGCAGTTGGAACAAGACCCAAAAAAAGATTTATAGCCAACAGTGACTCTGCGGCGCCTAAACCGTAAGCTCTTGAGCTAGACAAATAACCAAAATTTGCATCAACCATAAAATGGTTATAAAGAAACACTTTCACTTCAAATGAAAAGAAATCTGCAATGCAAATAACTGATTGAATCACAGTTGCGTAAAACATCGCAAGTAGAAACTGTTTAATATTATTAAAAAAGAAATAAGAAAAGGTACAAAAAAATGAAGTTAATAACAAAAACAGTAATGTTTTACCCCACATAGGTTGACCACTGCCTGTACCTGAATGTAGTAAAGTTATCAGAGTTTGCCATAAGAAAACGACAAAACCAATCGAAATTAATTTTTTTGATGTCCTTTTAAAATTAACATCATCAAAGGTCTTTGAATTAAAACGCTTTAAAAACCTTGTAATAAATGTAAAACCAGCAATGTAAAAAACTATCTTTCGCGAAGTCAACATGTCAGGCACTCCAAATGGTTGAACTTCATAAACGAAGAAAAAAACGAAGAATATCTGCCATATAAGTTTTTTCAAAGGAGCTTTTTGATCATCTAAAAAATATCTATTCATATATGAATCTATTTGTTTTTTAATAGTTTTGCAGGTATTCCACCAACAATCTGTGATTTACTAACAGACTTAGTTACAATTGCACCAGGAGCAACAAAAACATCGTCCTCAATTACAATATCACCAAAGGCTTTAGCAGATGGACCAAACGAGACACGTTCACCTAATATCGGTTTCTTACTATTATCATCCTTGTTGCCTAACAAAACTCCCGAATTAAAAGAGCAATAATTTCCTATTTTTCTAGCATTTAGTAAAATCCCACCACCACCAGAAAGGTGACGAATACGTAAGCCATAACCACAAACATTTAATGGAATGTCAATGTTTAATTTCAATCCCAAATGTTGTCTCCTAATATTATATAAATGAAATCTTATTTTGTGGTGACAATTATAATGATATTCACAGTATCTCAAAAGCCTTAAATATTTCAATATATATGCATTTTCAAATCCATAAATAAGATAAGCAATATATTTCCAAAAAGACAAAGAATACTGAGACATGTCTTCTTTTAAATAAAACCTAAGATCTTCCCTATTTCTTATCATAATAAATAAAAGAATGAGATCCTACCTATAGCAATTTAATTTTGAGAGTAATCATTGCTGAATGTGTGGAAAAAGTAGGGATCTCATTCTAGTTATACTTATCCACTCTATATTATACCTCTTGTTCTCAACGATAGCCTTTAATGCGCATACATGGCCTTTCGCCAAATCTACAACATGTATGAAGTCACGAATACCAGTTCCATCAGGAGTATCGTAATCATTACCAAAAATACCCAGTTCCTTGCACATGCCAATAGCCGTTTGCGTGATATAAGGCATCAGGTTGTTTGGAATGCCATTCGGATTCTCACCTATCAAACCACTCTCGTGAGCGTCAATAGGATTGAAATAACGAAGCAGCACCACATTCCACTCAGGATCAGACTTCTGCACGTCCATCAGCACCTGCTCCACCTGTTAAAAGAATATTCATATTTCAAATTATATTTGATCTGGCAGGAAGTATCGAACTTCGCCTTTCGCCTACCTGTGCTGCCAGAATACCATATGAGTTTATTTGAATGCTAATACATATAAACTCGACAGGTTTATTATATTATCCATAGTATTGTTTATACCACTCAGAGAACTTTCGTAAGCCCTCACGCAATGGCGTGTTTGGCTTATATCCGAAATCATCTTCTAGTGGTGTTGTATCTGCAAATGTTACAGGAACATCACCTGGTTGCATAGGTACAAGCTCTTTGTGAGCATCGAAATCGTAATCAAATGGCAATACTCCTGCACGAATCAATTCTTCCTGAAGGATAGTTACGAAATCAAGGAGATTCTCTGGTGAATTGTTACCAATGTTGTAAACCTTATATGGTGGGATTGGTAATCCATCCTCACCATTGGCTTTTTCTGGTGCATGTTGCATCACACGCAGTACACCTTCTACGATATCATCTACATAGGTGAAGTCGCGCTTGCAGTTGCCATAGTTGAAGATCTGAATAGTTTTGCCCTCACGCAACTTGTTGGTGAAGCCAAAGTAAGCCATATCTGGACGACCAGCAGGGCCATAAACAGTGAAGAAGCGAAGACCTGTAGATGGAATATTATAAAGCTTTGAATAAGCGTGAGCCATCAACTCGTTGCTCTTCTTGGTTGCTGCATAAAGTGAAACAGGATTATCCACCTTGTCCTCTGTAGAGTATGGAACTTTCTTATTGCTACCATATACGCTTGACGATGAAGCATAAACCAAGTGATCTACTTCATGATGACGACATGCTTCAAGAATGTTATAAAAACCAATGAGATTGCTTTGAATATAAGCATCTGGATTAGTAATGCTGTAGCGTACACCAGCCTGTGCGGCAAGGTTAACTACTACTGAAATCCGATTTTTTGTGAATATTTTATCGATAACCTCTTTGTTTGCAATAGATTCCTCCACGAATGACCAATTGCCACCAAGAGCCTCTATTCCACGAAGACGCTCTTTCTTAATATTAACATCATAATAATCGGTCATGGTATCAAGACCGATTACCTTTATATCTTTATAATCGTTTATAAGACGTTTTGCAAGATTACTACCGATAAATCCAGCAGCACCTGTTACCAAAATAGTCTTTCCGTTTAAATCTAAATTAAATTTTACCATGTTTATTTTCCGTATTTTTTTACTGCTTCATAGTAAGTATCGAGAGATCCGATGTTGAAACGGCCTGCTGACATTTTCCATGCATGCATTTTAGTATTGTCAACCATGTAATGGGCAAGATTGCCTGGGGCATCCTTTCCACAACCATTAGCAACTGAATTGCAAACAAGGCCCAATTTTTTTTTAAAATATACATAGAATGGAGGAACAGCCCAATGAGATTTTGGCTCTTGCGGTTTTTCTTACATATTGAGTACGCGCATGTTGTCATCAACGACAATGACTCCAGTGCGCTGGAGTTTCTCTATAGATGGTTGCTCATGACACATGATGCAGCTGGTATTCTTTGATTTTTCTTGTCTCGAATTAGAGATTTTTATTCCTCAACAAATTTTGCACCATCATCAGGGCAAACACGGTAAGGTGAGAATATGTGATATTGGAAATTGGCCATGTTAGTTTATAGTTTGTTTTTGGAAATCCTTAGTCGCGCTGGAAGATGTCACGTGTGTAAACCTTGTCCTTTACGTCATCCAATGCGGTATCATAGCGATTAGCAATGATAGCATTGCTGAGTTTCTTGAATTCATCAAGGTTGTTGACAATCTTAGAGCCGAAGAATGTTTCACCATCAGTAAGTGTTGGCTCGTAGATGATGATGTTGGCACCCTTTGCCTTTACGCGCTTCATGATGCCCTGAATGGCACTCTGGCGGAAGTTGTCAGAATTTGACTTCATAGTAAGGCGGAATACACCGACTGTAACTTCCTTCTCTGAAGATTCATTCCAGTCGCTATTGGCGGTATAGTAACCGGCTTTACGAAGAACTTCATCAGCAATAAAGTCCTTACGCGTGCGGTTTGACTCCACGATAGCGCTCATCATGTTTTGAGGAACGTCTGCATAGTTAGCCAACAACTGCTTTGTATCTTTTGGCAAGCAATAGCCACCATAACCGAATGAAGGATTATTATAGTGTGTTCCGATACGTGGATCGAGCCCTACACCTGAGATGATTGCCTGAGAATCCAAGCCCTTTACTTCAGCATAAGTATCCAACTCATTGAAATAAGACACGCGAAGTGCAAGATACGTATTAGCAAATAGCTTAACAGCCTCTGCTTCAGTCATACCCATGATAAGAGTATCAATATTTTCCTTAATTGCGCCTTCCTGAAGGAGTGCGGCAAATGTTTTTGCATTTTTCTCAGCGTCAGCATTACTGATTGCCTCAATAGATGCATTTTCCTCATCCCACTTCTTATTGCGATCAGCCGGCAATATCTTTGGATAGCCAACGATTATACGAGATGGGTAGAGATTATCGTAAAGTGCCTTGCTCTCGCGAAGGAACTCTGGAGAGAAAAGCAAATTGAACTTCTTACCCTTGAGTGAAGGATCGGTCAAAAACTTGAGCGCATACTTCACGTAAAGTGAACGGCAATATCCTACAGGAATAGTAGATTTGATTACCATCACTGCACCAGGATTCACACTCAAAACGAGGTCGATCACATCCTCGATATGATGTGTATCGAAAAAGTTTTTCTGTGGGTCATAGTTAGTTGGAGCAGCGATTACTACATAATCTGCATCCTTGTAAGCTGCGGCACCATCGAGAGTTGCTGTGAGGTTAAGATCCTTTTCAGCAAGATACTTCTCGATATAATCGTCCTGGATTGGAGAAATCTTATTATTCAGTTTTTCCACCTTTTCGGGAATTACATCCACGGTGGTTACATGATGATGTTGTGATAGCAGCGTCGCTATGCTCAGCCCCACATAGCCCGTACCGGCTACGGCAATCTTAATGTCTTTAAAATCACGCATATTTTGTTTGATTTAATTATTTTTCACCTCCATGCTTCTCTCCATATCCGTAACCGTAACGTTTTCCATAACCATAATATTTGCCATATTTACCATAGCCATAGTAATAACCATACTTCCTACTGTTCAGATCCAAACCATTGACAGCAATACAGAGATTAGGCAATTTGTTATTTTCAGCCAATTCATTAATCAAAGTAAACTCTGCCTTATGGGTATAATCAGCACGACATACATATACGGATAAATCTGCGACACGTCCTATAAGTAAAGTATCGGTTACCATACCCACCGGCGCTGTATCCAATATCACATAATCAAAATTCGCCTTCAATGTTTCAATGGCTTTCTCTAACCCTCCACGAGCCAATAATTCTGTTGGATTAGGTGGAACTGTACCACCGGGAAGAATAAACAGATTCTTGTTTATATCAGAAGGCTGCACAAAATCCATTAAATTCGCAGTTGTGTTTGTCAGATATTGAGTAATACCATGTTCCTTTTTAGGTATATTGAAGACTTTATTCAACCCCGGTTTACGAATATCCAGTCCTACTATCACCACTTTCTTCCCTAATAAAGAAAGACTAATTGCTAAATTAGCAGATATGAAAGACTTACCTTCACCACTGATAGTAGAAGTTACCAGAATTACATTCTTACCATTCTCAAGCATAAACTGGAGATTAGTACGGACATTCCGGAAAGTCTCACTCATCAGATTATTCTGATTCTCAAATACCGCTATAGAACCAGTCTTTTCATCTGCTAACGGAATATCACCAACAACAGGAAGTGAAGTCAATTTCTCAACGTCAGCACGACCTTCAATCTTGAATTTTGTCAAACCTATCAGATAAATAACTCCTACCGGAAGTCCCACACCTAAGACTAAAGCAGCCAAATAAACTATCGTCTTCTTGGGAGAAATCGGATTGTCATCTGCTAACGCTTCATCAATAATCTTCGCGTTATTGGCAGTAGCCGCCAAAGTGATGGCATTCTCCTCACGTTTTTGAAGCAACATCAGATACAAACCCGATTTAATCTCTTGCTGGCGGGCAATGCTTACAAACTGGCGTTCCTGAGTGGGTGCATCATTGATACGGCGGGAATAACGGCTTGCTTCACGAGCCAGATCTTCTTTGGTAATCTGCAATCCTTTCAATGTAGCATCTAAGGTAGCTTGCACATTGGTTCTCATTGCACGGATACTGGTATCCAGATTGATTATGGTCGGATTATTCTCCGTCGAAGTACGCAACAGACGTTTCCTTTCAACCAGCATTTGATTATAACGGTCTATCGCACCGGCTGATGCTGCATCCTGTAAGCCGATATTACTCGGTAATACTTCATATTCATTACCTTTCATATAGCGTTGCAAGTCCATCACCAGATTTATCTGAGTCTGATTTTCCACGCGTTTCTTTTCATATTCAGCATTGCCTGTCAAGGCTATCTGTGCTTCACTGCTCAAATCAGTAATTCCCGCACTACGTTTGAAGTTCTCCAAATCCTGTTCTGTACTGCCTAATTCTTTAGAAATAATACCAATACGTTCGTCAATAAATTCAGCAGTTTTCTGAGCCACCTCATTCTTGTCATTATTGGCATTGATATTATACATTTCAAGCAGTTTATTGATATAATCTCTACCACGCCGGGTATTTGTATTTTCCAATGAAATAACAACTACAGAAGTAGTCTTTGAAGTGGGGGCTATTGACAAAGAGTTAACATATTCTTTCAACACAGAAAAAGGTCTGTTAATAAAAGCTGTGATATGACGTTCTTTGGTTATATTTTCCGGACAAACTGCTGACAAGGTATCGTTATTTGCGAAAAAAGCAACCGTACCCTCATCTGTCGGAAATACAGCAGGCAATTTATCAAACTGTTTCCGGTACTCTTTTTCGCCTACTGTAATTTGTACCCCCAACGCACCCGTTGGTTGAAGAATCATATTTATTTCCATTCTACCCGGAAGTTTATCCGCTTCCTGATGAGTCAGACTCACTAAAACAGGAGATGTATGATAAAGCTCTTTGCTTGGAAATTCGTCTTCATCCATATAAGTCACGAACAGTCCCAGATTGTTTACCACCTCTCTGGCCAAAGACTTTGAACGAAGTACTTCGATTTCATTATCTACATTGCTAGATGAAGAGACGAAACCCTCCAATCCCATCTTTTCTAAATCGGAAGACATACTTGCACCACCACCTTTCTTTTCGTCCTTAATAAGGACAGTGGCAGAAATATTATATATAGGTGTTGTCAGACGTAGGTATCCCCATGCACAAGCAATACAAATAATTATCGATACTACAAACCAAGGCCAGTGAATCAGATAACGGAAAAGAAGTTCCTGAATATTAACCTGTTCTTCGGACTGTTCCCCTAATTTATCTTTTCTTTCATCAATCATACAATGCTATTATCTGAAAATTGTTACTAATAAACTTGCCAATGACACTAAAATAGAAGTAGCGGAGAACCAGAGACTTGTACTGTTACCAATATCCGAGTTGCGTGCTTTTGCCTTGTTCGGAGTCACATAAACGATATCGTTCTGCTGCAACCAGTAATAGGGAGAAAGAATGGTCTCCGCACTGTTCAAATCCAGTGTTATAATTTCCTGTTTGCCATCAGCACTTTCACGAATCAGCTTTACATTGTCGCGAACTCCCCAAACCGTCATGTCACCCGCCATAGCAAGCGCTTCCAACAAATTCACTTTCTCGTTACTGATAGTAAAAGTTCCCGGACGGGCAACCTCACCCAATACGGAGATTTTATAGTTTACCATACGGACAGTGACTATCGGCGTTTCTTTGATATAAGGTTTCAGTTTCTCCACAATCAGTTGCTCCGCCTCTTTCTTGGTCAAGCCACCTACCCTCAACTCACCTAGTACCGGAAAATTTATTTTTCCATCGTTATCTACGAGATATTGCTGCAATATCGGTTGGGAGGTTGTACTGGTTATAGCTACATTATTTTGAGTAGCTACCGTGAGGTTAAACGGAACAGCCAATTCCGGGCTGGTACATGACACTACAATAGTAAGCAGATCTTTAGGCATTATCTTTGCATCATATAGATTTTCCTGTTGAGCAGTCTGTTCTACAACTTTTGCATCTTGTAAATAAGGAACTTTCTTATACGACTGGCAGGAAGCGAACAGCAATATCGCAACTAAACAGGGAAATACCCCCCTCCCCTTTCTACTTACTCTACTTGCACAAATACAAAACAAATTATACATAAATTTCTCAAGTTTATTATTCTTTATCCAGTACCTCAAATTTCGAATTCTTCGATTTGAACTCCGGAACAACTTTTTTCATCAATCTGACCGTGTCTATAATCCGCACAGCACGGGACAACTTCTCAAACTCCGCATATATATCAAGAATATCAGCATATTCATACCGACGTACTTTAGCTATCATAATTTTTTTATTCTCGGTAGGAATCGTATTTTCTTTATCACTCAGCACTTCTTCATAGAGTTTCTCACCCGGTCGCAAGCCAGTAAATTCAATCTTTATATCTTCATCCGGGCGATAACCCGCCAATTCAATCATACGGGTAGCCAAGTCGACAATCTTAACGGCCTTGCCCATTTCAAAGACAAAGATTTCATTACCCTCTCCCATTGTAACAGCCTCCATAACCAAACGACAAGCTTCGGGAATCGTCATAAAAAAACGAATAATATCAGGGTGAGTCACTGTGACAGGACCACCGTTCTCAATCTGTTCCTTGAAGCGCGGGATTACAGAACCGTTACTGCCTAATACGTTTCCAAAACGTGTAGTAATGAATTTAGTATGTCCTTTTATCTTTCCCTCACGGATAGCACACCCCAAGCTCTGTACATAGATTTCCGCCAAACGTTTGGAACATCCCATCACATTAGTCGGGTTCACAGCTTTGTCGGTAGAAACCATTATCATTTTTTCTGCACCATACTCCACCGCCATATCGGCGACCTGACGCGAACCCGTGACATTGACAAGTACAGCTTCGCAAGGATTTTCTTCCATTAAAGGAACATGTTTATAAGCAGCGGCGTGGAAGACAATTTGAGGATGATAAAGTTCGAATACCATACGCACACGTTCTTTCACACGTACATCACCAATCACCGGAACAAAATCGATAGCAGGATAATTTTTCTCAAATTCCAAACGGACATTATGCAAAGGAGTCTCTGCAGAGTCAAACATGATGAGTTTTTGAATACCCATTTGCACCAATTGACGGCAAAGCTCGCTACCGATACTACCTGCAGCACCGGTCACTAATACAACTTTTCCTCTGAATTCTTCTGCGACCTGACTAAGGTTTATATTGATTTCAGCACGTCCCAATAAATCTTCAATTTTAATAGGACGTATCCACTGATGAAAGTTCCCGTCAGAATCCGCTTCACTGATAGTAGGAGCAATAAAAGTCTTGACAGCATTACTTTTACAATACTCTAAAAGGCGGTTCTCCTCCAGACGGGTATCTTCATAACAGGAAAACAGAATACCATGAATACCATGTTTTTTTATGACACGATTAAAGTCTTCTTCTGTTTCAAAATAATAGATAGGAAGGTCTGTCAGACGACGTCTACTGTTGTTTTTACCGTAAGTGTAGAAACCTGCAACTTTATAATGTGCACTGTCGCGGAGACGGAATTTTAAGGCCACACTCTTTTCGTCAATACCATAAATAAGAATGCGGGTATTCTTCTTATTCACCCAATCCAGCAACAGGTCATAGACAATTATCAGTGATACACGGAAGGCTGTCAGTGTCGCCAAAGTCAATAAACCATCAAACAAGAGATAAGATATCCTATAATTATCCGGCAATTCAGTCTCATAAATAACCCAATAAGAAATAGCCACCAGACAGGCTACCTTGAATAGGACGGCACACATGACACGCCAAAGTTCACGTGCCTGTGAAAAACGAATTGTATTACGATAAGTGTGGAATATTAATGCCCCTGCAACACTTGACACTAAAGAGACGCAAATAAATTTGCAAAGCATCCAGTCACTTATCGGAACATGTGCCATATAGTGAATTACGGCATAAGCGACCAATGAACATAAAACAGACAGTGCCGTATCAATACCTAAAATAACCCAATAGCTGAAATAGTTTTTACGAGCATATTGTACTATGCCCTTCAATGTTTTTTCCATTGTAGTATAAATGAATAAAATAATGTATCAGAAATACAAGTACATATTCAAAATCTAACCGGTTCTACATACCCTACCGGCATATCAGCACAAGCACATCCTAACATATTAAGCCTAACAGCTATCTTGCTTTTGCCGTCTACTGTAACAAGTTCACCCACAAGTCCGGTTAAAGGACCTTTAATGACGCGAACTTTTTCACCACGTGCCAAGGGAGCACTGTTCATGGAAATGACATCTTTTGAATAATCAAGCATAAATCGGAAACGAGCCATCTGCTCATCAGGAATGATAGTCGGACTGCTCTCACCTCGCATTACCATATACCGACTTACTGTAGAAAAGGAAAGAACTTCTTTACGTTCTTTTGCATCAACGTGTACGAATACCATCATTGGAAGCAATACAGACTCGACCATCTTGCGTCGGTCACTCCATTGATGAAGTTCCTGCTGAACCGGAACGAAATTCTCAATCCCCATTTTATTTAAACGCTCGGCTACTTTCTTCTCGTGATGCATGCGAACCAAAGCGACATACCAACGTTTTGAGTATGCTACGCCTTCCCCTGTCCCATTACTAGGCCCAGCATTTGCTGATTTTTGTTTCGTTAAAATCATATTTTTTTACCCCATGTATATCTGTTACTTCTTAGGTAACAGGCAGTATATACACAAGACACACACAACAATGAAAAAGGGAAATTACACTGATATACAGGGTGTAAAAGAAGGGGGCCTGATATTCAACGAGAAGATTTCTTGATTTCGGGCAATAAAAAATCATTGAGCATGAAAAAAGAGATTTCATGTTCAAATACTTTTTTGCCCTATGTTTCAGATAAAACGAAAAAAAATGGGAAAATATTTGTTTACTATCTTAAAATATGTCTATCTTTGCGTCAAATTTAATTCTGTTACCTAAGAAGTAACAGATACACTTTAATTCTGATTATTAACTCATTACATCTTTTTATTTACCTACATAACAATTCTTTATGTAAGATAAATTCCCTTTATTTACCTCTGTACGTTCTTTAAGCTCGAAGCCTTTCAGGTAGATTTGTGTGGTTTTTATAGATTTGTGTCCCAATGATTCACTAATCATTTCAATCGGCACTCCGCGATATTTGGCTGTCGTTGCCCAAGAATGACGGAGCGTGTAGGAAGTGACAGGAGAATTCAAACGGAGAGCCCGAGCCAGATCCTTCAAACAATTATTAAATCGACGAAGAGCACTCTGGTATTCACGGTAAGCTCCTTCATCCTTACGTTTCTTATCACCGGACAGGATATCAAACAGATAGTCCGGACAATCAGGGCGGGAAGGCTGACTGTTGCGAAGCCGGTGAATCATCTCCTTCGCGGTATCCAGCACTTCCACACTGATCGGAGTTTTCGTCTTGACACGGTTGTACCGCAACACGTTCCGGTCCAAAGCTGACTTTTCCAGATGTGCCAAGTCGGCAAACGACATTCCGCAAAACTGGAACATCAGAGCGGCAATAGCCTGTGTATGGCGTAAACGTTCCGATTGGGGATCTTCATAAAGCAGCTTCCGCAACTCGGTGACAGGAAGGGCTTTCTTCTGACGAACATCCACACCCGTATAGACATCGTGAAACAGGCGGGGGATGTAAGGAGCACTACCCGCTTCCACTCCCCGGTTGTAGATACTGCGAAGCATACGCATATACGTGGAAACGGTGTTGGGCTTCAACCCACATTCATAAAGATACTGTCCGTAACGTCGTAAACGTTCCCGGGTTACTTGCCTGAACGACACATTGAACGTGCCGCAGAACAGGCTGAAAGAAAGGAGGGCATTTTTGTAGACATGCGCCGTAGAATAACGCCCTTCCTTTCGCAAACGACCGATGTAGATCTCTCCACACCGGCTAAATCCATTTTTACTCATCATTTGCATCACTAGTTATTTTATAATATATACCATTTGGCATGCAGCAAAAAAACAAATCTTTTTGCAGGTTCGTTGCACGCTTGCCAAAGTATAATTTATTATTTAATTTATTTAACCATTGCAAAAATTAGCAAACTATGGCAAAGAAAAAAACAAATCAACAAGAGAAAAAAGTACAAGTAAAAAAGAAGGTCCAAAAACGGAAAAAGAACACTAGAAGACATGTGAAAGGGGAAATCATCAGTTGGGAGGAACTCGAAAACAGGACAGGATTAACCGGAGATGAAACGGAACTTCTCACTGTTTATTTGCACAAATTCGAAAGAGGGGAAGTACACGTCAGATGCTCTAAAAAACTAAAAGACTTAGCTGAATATATCTACGAAACGGAGAGCTTATATATAGCTAAACATGGCGGGTTTAAATTGTTAGAAATTAGCAGTATAGAAACAAAGTTATGTAACATCAGGCAAGAGGAACGAGAACGAAAAGAAGAGGACGAAAAACAAGTAAAAAAGAGAGTAGAGAATAAGCGTTGACAAAAATAATTGTGCAGAAGAAACAAAAGATATACTTTCGCAGCCGTTTCTAGCCGACTAAAGACAACGTATATCTATCTTCAAAAATAGTGACGCTATAACAATTAAACAGTATCACTATAATGAAAGGATAGCGACCCTATAATAATCATATACCGTCACTATCCTGAAGGGGAGATTTTATTCGTAAAAAAACAAATATTAAAAAAAACAGAAGAAAAAAGATGAAAAGAAAAATAGACAAAAGCAAGTTAGAAGCCTGCAAGTTAGTATGGAAAAAACGTATTGCCGCCGAAAAGGGTATTTCGGAAAAATGTGCAGAAAAAACTGCGCAAAGCTGTATAGAGCTTATTGAACGAATGTTATATGGAAATGCCATGATAGCTTTCCATAAGCAAGACGGCACATTCTGTATGGAACAAGGAACCTTGGTTGGATATGAAAAAGATTTTCACCGGGAGTTCAAGATCACTTCCCGACAGATGTCTGTGGTCTACTGGAGTATGGAGCAACACGCGTGGAGACGGTTTATGATCGGAAACCTGTTGGAATGGAAAGCGATTGTATAACATTTAATAAAAAATATTGAACTATGAGTATGATTAATAAAGGAATCCCCTATTTCCCCACACCTGCAAATTTTTTCGACGAAGAAATAATGGAACTGTTAGAAGCTAAATTCGGAATCTTATCCTCTTATATTGTCATGAGACTACTCTGCAAAATCTATAAAGAAGGGTATTATATTTCTTGGGGAAAAGAACAGAGTCTTATCTTCGTCCGTAAAGTAGGCGGAGGTATTAAAGAGGAAGTAATGGAGAAAATTATAGAGTTACTGCTGGAAAAGGAATTTTTCAATAAAGATATTTATGAGAAATATGGGGTCCTGACCTCAGAGCAGATTCAGAAAGTCTGGCTGGAAGCTACTGTACGAAGAAAGATTGATTTCTCTAAATTACCTTATTTGTTGGAAGTCCGGCCAGGAAATGGTAAACAAAAAGGAGGCACGAATAAAAAAGATGCAGACATTTTTAAAGCTGACGCGGAGGTGAATCCGGAAAATGAGGACATTTCCGGACAAACTAAACCAAACCAAAATAAACTATCTTCTGAGGAGGAAGAAACAAGTAATGCTTCGTTTGAAATTCCGGGGTATGCTTACAATCAGACTACACACAACGTAACCGGACTGCTGGAAAGCCTGGAACGCCATAAAGTGACGGATCTGAAAGAAAAGCAGGCAATTATGAAGTTGTCGGATTACGGTAGGAAAGGCACGCAGATATGGAGGCTGTTCAGCAATACGACGTGGGGCAAGATCGGGGCACCGGGAAAGTATATCATTGCCGCATTGACCAACAAGCAGAAATAAACGCCGAATGATAAAAAAAGGTACGAAAAAATCTGTGCTATTCACAAATTCTTCGTACCTTTACGCTCCGGTAAAACAAGTTCTATCCACATAAAAGATAACAAAATGGAAAACAGAAGTTTAGTAACCATTGCCGAACATTCTAAAGAAAAAATCCTCTACATGCTCGAAATGGCGAAGCAGTTTGAAATGAACCCCAACCGCCGGTTATTGCAAGGAAAGGTAGTAGCAACCCTGTTCTTCGAACCTTCTACCCGCACCCGCCTGAGTTTTGAAACAGCCGCCAATCGTCTAGGAGCACGTGTGATCGGATTTTCCGACCCCAAAGCTACCAGCTCGTCAAAGGGGGAAACACTAAAAGACACGATTATGATGGTGAGCAATTATGCAGATATTATCGTCATGCGTCACTATCTGGAAGGAGCTGCCCGCTATGCAAGTGAAGTCGCTCCTGTGCCCATTGTCAATGCCGGAGACGGAGCGAACCAACATCCGTCACAGACAATGCTCGATCTATACTCTATCTACAAAACGCAAGGCACGCTGGAAAACCTGAATATTTTCCTGGTAGGTGACTTGAAATACGGGCGTACCGTGCACTCCCTGTTAATGGCAATGCGTCACTTCAACCCCATTTTCCACTTCATCGCTCCCGATGAACTGAAAATGCCGGAAGAATACAAACTCTATTGTAAAACGCACCAGATAAAATATGTGGAACACACGGATTTCAGCGAAGAAATCATTGCAGATGCAGATATCCTGTATATGACCCGTGTGCAACGTGAACGCTTCACCGACCTAATGGAATATGAACGGGTGAAAAACGTTTATATCCTGCGCAACAAGATGTTGGAAAATACCCGCCCGAACCTGCGCATTCTGCATCCGCTACCCCGTGTCAACGAGATTGCATACGATGTGGACGATAACCCGAAGGCATATTATTTCCAACAGGCACAAAATGGTCTGTATGCCCGTGAAGCCATTCTTTGCGACGTATTAGGTATCACATTAGAGGACGTTAAAAACGATATTTTATTATGAGCGAAAATAAACAAGCATTGCAAGTAGCCGCCCTGAAAAACGGGACAGTGATTGACCATATCCCTTCTGAAAAGCTCTTTACCGTAGTGCAACTGCTCGGCGTGGAGCAAATGACAAGCAATATCACTATCGGTTTCAACCTCGACAGCAAGAAGCTGGGAAAGAAGGGGATTATCAAGATCGCGGACAAGTTTTTCTGCGATGAAGAAATCAACCGTATTTCGGTTGTGGCTCCGAATGTGAAACTGAACATTATCCGCGACTACGAGGTAGTGGAAAAGAAAGAAGTAAGAATGCCGGATGAACTTCGCGGAATCGTGAAATGCGCGAACCCGAAATGTATCACGAACAATGAGCCAATGGCTACGTTATTCCATGTGACGGACAAGGATAATTGCATCGTAAAATGCCATTATTGCGAGAAGGAACAGAAACGTGAGGAAATCACCATTCTTTAATTTTCATTTTTCCAATAAAGAAGTGAAACAGGACTGGAAACCAGGAACGATGATTTATCCGCTGCCGGCTGTGCTGGTCAGTTGCGGAAAAGAAGAAAGTGAATATAATATTATCACTGTAGCATGGACGGGTACGATTTGCACAAACCCGCCCATGTGCTATATATCCGTACGCCCGGAACGACATTCTTATGAGATTATCAAGCGGAATATGGAGTTTGTCATTAATCTGACGACAAAAGACATGGCTTTCGCCACCGACTGGTGCGGAGTTCGTTCAGGACGCGATTATCATAAGTTTGACGAGATGAAGCTAACCCCGGGGCAGTGCACCGTAGTCAGTGCGCCTTTGATTGAGGAATCTCCCCTCTGCATCGAATGCCGCGTAAAAGAGATCGTATCTCTCGGTTCGCATGATATGTTTATAGCAGATGTAGTAAATGTACGTGCCGACGACCGGAATCTGAATCCTGAGACTGGGAAGCTCGAACTGGCGGAAGCTAATCCTCTGGTATATGTTCATGGAGGATACTATGGTCTGGGAGAAAAAATCGGAAAATTCGGTTGGAGTGTTGAAAAGAAAAAATCATAAAGACAAAGGATTGTATAACCATGAATATGCTGCGTAAAATACTATTTTTCGGTTTGATGACGGTAGCCGGTACGGTTTTCGGACAGAATCGGAATACCGCAGACAAGGTGGACCGTCCCAATACGAAGAAAATAAACTTCGGTGTCAGGGCAGGGTTCAATTCCTCCATGTTTATGGTTTCCGAGTTGAAAATCAAAGATGTGACTATCGACGAGGTGCAGAATAATTATAAAATCGGCTATTTCGGTGCTCTCTTCATGCGTATCAATATGAAGAAACATTATATCCAACCGGAAGTGTCATACAATGTAACCAAATGCGAGATTACATTCGATAAACTGGGTTCTCAACATCCGGCTATCGAGCCGGATTATGCTTCGGTTCAATCTGTATTGCACAGTATTGACTTTCCTGTTCTGTATGGCTATAACGTAGTGAAGAAAGGTCCTTACGGAATGTCTATCTTTGCCGGTCCCAAGCTCCGTTATTTATGGGGAAAGAAGAACGAAATAACTTTCAGCAATTTCGACCAGAAAGGTATCCATGAGAAACTCTATCCGTTTAATATAAGTGCAGTGATTGGCGTGGGAGTCAATATTTCCCGTATTTTCTTTGATTTCCGCTACGAGCAGGGAATTGGAAATATCTCCAAGTCTATTACCTATGACAATATCAACTCGGACGGCAGCACAGGAATCAGCCGGATTATATTCGACCGCCGCGACAGCGCCTTGAGTTTTTCGCTCGGTTTTATCTTCTGACCATTTTCTACTAAATTCCATTTTTGACTAACATTTTTCTTGTACTTCCTTCTTTCTTTATTTATTTTCATTAACTTTGTACGCTTAAAATAAGGTATCTCGAATTAGAAATTTAATCTTATTATAAAAGAATGAAAAGAGACGACTTAATTTTCGACATCATCGAAAAAGAGCACCAACGTCAGCTGAAAGGTATCGAGCTGATTGCATCTGAAAACTTTGTGAGTGACCAGGTAATGCAGGCAATGGGTTCTTGCCTGACTAACAAGTATGCAGAAGGTTATCCGGGCAAACGCTATTACGGAGGTTGTGAAGTTGTAGACCAGAGCGAACAAATCGCTATCGACCGCCTGAAAGAAATCTTCGGAGCCGAATGGGCAAACGTACAGCCGCATTCCGGAGCACAGGCTAACGCAGCCGTTTTTCTGGCTGTCCTGAATCCGGGCGACAAATTCATGGGATTGAATCTTGCACATGGCGGGCACCTTTCTCATGGTTCATTAGTAAATACTTCCGGTATTATCTATACTCCCTGCGAATATAATCTGAATAAGGAAACAGGACGCGTTGACTACGACCAAATGGAAGAAGTCGCTCTACGCGAAAAACCGAAAATGATCATTGGCGGCGGTTCCGCTTACTCTCGTGAATGGGACTACAAGCGTATGCGTGAAATCGCAGACAAAGTAGGTGCTATCCTGATGATCGACATGGCTCATCCTGCCGGTCTGATTGCTGCCGGAGTACTGGAAAACCCGGTTAAATATGCACATATCGTCACTTCTACTACACATAAAACACTTCGCGGGCCTCGTGGTGGTGTCATCATGATGGGCAAAGATTTCCCTAATCCTTGGGGAAAGAAAACTCCGAAGGGTGAAATCAAAATGATGTCTCAACTGCTGGATTCAGCTGTTTTCCCAGGTATCCAAGGCGGACCGCTGGAACACGTGATTGCTGCCAAAGCTGTGGCTTTCGGCGAAATCCTGCAACCTGAATTCAAGGAATATGCAAAACAAGTACAAAAGAATGCTGCCGTACTTGCACAGGCATTGATTGACCGTGGTTTTACGATCGTTTCCGGTGGCACTGATAATCACTCTATGCTGGTTGACTTGCGTAGCAAATACCCTGATTTGACAGGTAAAGTGGCAGAGAAAGCATTGGTTTCTGCTGATATTACCGTTAATAAGAATATGGTTCCGTTCGACAGCCGTTCGGCTTTCCAGACTTCCGGTATTCGTCTGGGGACTCCAGCTATTACAACTCGTGGTGCTAAGGAAGATCTGATGCTTGAAATCGCAGAAATGATTGAGACTGTGTTATCCAACGTAGACAATGAAGAGGTTATCGCACAAGTTCGTGCACGTGTCAATGAGACAATGAAGAAATATCCTCTTTTTGCTTATTAAGAGGCATACTTTATTTTAGGTCTGATATTCGGATTATCGGATACTGTAACTTATCAGGTCTGTTCTTTTCAAAAAGGACAGACCTCTTTTTGTATTTATTAACTTTTCTATCCGAACTATCTGTCAGGAATTTCGTTTTTCCTATTACAAAAAAAAGATATGGAATATCTCTTCAACAAAAAACGAATTCAATCGTACGGTACGCCGGAAGAGATATAAAAAGGTGTACCGGACTCTATATACAAGCATCCCCGTCTTTCCCTATTGGTTTATAAGGAAAGACGGGGATTTACTCATTGAAGCAGGGATTCCTGCGGTCCGATTGTTTTTTAGCTCAAACCTTCTATTTCTCCATCCACAATATCAATGTGCAACGCCTGCGGTTCTTTAGGAAGTCCCGGCATGCGGAGAATTTCTCCGGCTATCGCAACAATCATTTCAGCTCCGTTATTAATGACTATATCTTTGATATGGAACTCGAAATTATTCACTGCACCATAAATCTTAGGATCGGCAGAGAATGAATATTGTGTTTTTGCAATACAGACCGGATAATGGGTAATTCCCATTTTCTCAATCAGTTTGATGCGGTTACGGGCAATGCTGCTGTATGTGATAACGCTTGCTCCATAAATATTGGTAGCTACCTTTTCAATCTTCTGCTGTATGCTGTCTTCTTCTTTGTAAGTATAACGCAGAGAACCGGACGGATTATTTTCGATAGTATCTACCACCAGGCGAGCCATATCTACTGCGCCCTCTCCTCCTTCAGTGAATGCATTGTTGATAGCGAAACCTACGCCTAACTGCTCGCAATGCTCGCGCAACAGTTCCATTTCTTCATCTGTATCTGTAGCAAACTTATTGAAAGCTACAATCACTGTTTGACCGAAAGAACGAAGATTACGGACATGCTTGTCCAGATTGCGCAATCCTTCTTTCAATCCTTCCATATTCGGTTCTTTAATGCGGTCGAGACTGACACCACCATGCATTTTCAGTCCCTGTGCCGTAGCCACGATTACAGTCAGACGTGGTTGGAGTCCGCTCTTACGGCATTTGATATTGTAGAACTTCTCCGCACCGAGGTCGGCACCGAATCCGGCTTCCGTAATCACATAATCGCCGAATGACATAGCCAGCTTGGTTGCCAGAATAGAGTTACATCCGTGAGCTATATTAGCGAACGGGCCGCCATGTACGAAAGCAGCAGTTCCTTCGGTCGTCTGCACTAAGTTGGGATGAATGGCGTCTTTCAACAGTACGGTGATAGCTCCCGCCACTCCCAAATCTTTGACTGTAAAAGGTTTATCATCGTATGTAAAGCCTAACAGGATATTTTCGATACGGCGGCGCAAGTCATCCACATCTTTAGAAAGACAAAGGATAGCCATAATCTCCGACGCCGGAGTAATATCAAAACCGGATTCTTGAGTGATACCGTTTGATTTTGGCCCCAGACCTACGACAATACTACGCAAAGAACGGTCGTTCACATCGAGCACCCGGCGCCATAGGATTTCCTTCAGTCCGAAACCTTTCGCCTGATTCTGATAAAGATAATTATCAAGCAAAGCGGAAATCATGTTATGCGCAGAAGTGATAGCATGAAAGTCTCCGGTGAAATGAAGATTAATCTTTTCCATGGGGAGCACTTGGGCATATCCTCCTCCGGCCGCACCGCCTTTCATACCGAAACAGGGTCCGAGAGAGGGTTCACGTAAAGCAACGATAGCTTTCTTTCCAATTTTATTGAGTCCCAAAGCGAGACCGATAGATACAGTGGTTTTGCCGATACCCGCTTTTGTTGCTGTAATGGCAGTTACCAGGATGAGGTTACTTTTCTTCACCTTCTCCTCATCAATCAGTTGTTCGGGAATCTTTGCGATGTAGCGACCATAATTTTCTACTTCTTCACGAGGGATTCCGATACTTTCGGCAACTTGCTTTATCTTCTTCAATTCAATGCTGCGAGCAATTTCTATGTCTGATTTCATACAGGATATGATTAGTTTTATTTTGAAAGTGCAAAAGTAACAAATCTACGTGAAGCAACAAACTCTTTGCGTACAATAACTGTTGTTATTGGCATAACCTAAAACAACAACTTAATTATGGAATGGATTATCAATCAACTAAGGGTACACCCTGAACTTGCTATCTTCCTCACACTTTTCGCGGGATTCTGGCTGGGAAGACTGAAAATAGGGAAATTCTCTTTAGGTACAGTGACCAGCGTCCTTCTGGTAGGAGTATTGGTAGGACAATTGAACATTACAGTAGACGGTCCGTTAAAAGCCGTATTTTTTCTACTCTTTTTGTTTGCCGTTGGCTACAAGGTAGGTCCGCAATTCTTTCGCGGACTGAAAAAAGACGGACTGCCACAGGTGGGGTTCGCCGTATTGATGTGTATCGTCAGTCTGGTAGCACCATGGATACTTGCCAAGATTATGGGATATCATATCGGAGAGGCTGTCGGATTGCTGGCAGGCTCACAAACGATATCTGCCGTTATCGGCGTGGCAAGCGATACGATCAACCAGTTGGGCATCAGCGAAGCACAGAAGGCAACATATATTAATGCCATTCCTGTGTCTTATGCCGTCACTTATATTTTCGGTACAGCTGGTTCTGCCTGGATTCTGGCTTCTCTCGGTCCGAAGCTTCTCGGCGGATTGGATAAAGTAAAAGCTGATTGTAAAGAACTGGAATCTAAAATGGGGACTTCAGAAATGGATGAACCCGGATTCTCCCCTGCCCTTCGTCCGGTAGTGTTCCGTGCGTACAAGATCACAAATAAATGGTTTGGCAAAGGAAAAAAGGTGAGTGAACTGGAAAAGTATCTATCCGAACAGGAGAAACTGTTATTTGTAGAACGAGTCCGACAACGGGGAGTTGTAAAAGAGGTCAAACCGGATATGCTTCTTCAGCCGGAGGATGAAATCGTACTAAGCGGACGACGCGAATTTGTGATTGGCGAAGAAGACTGGATCGGCCCGGAAGTGATCGATGCGCAACTACTGGACTTTCCGGCGGAAACTCTGCCGGTTATGGTGACACACCGGACTTTCGCAGGCGAAAAGGTATCGACAATCCGGGCACAGAAATTTATGCACGGGGTTAGTATCCGTAGTATCAAACGTGCGGGTATCAATGTCCCGGTACTTGCCCGGACAGTGGTGGACGCCGGTGATATTCTGGAACTTACCGGAATGAAACATGAGGTGGAAACTGCCGCTAAACAAATGGGATATGTTGATCGGCCGACGAATCAGACAGATATGATTTTTGTCGGACTCGGTATTCTGGTCGGTGGCCTTGTCGGTGCGTTGACTATGCATCTGGGAGGTGTCCCTATCAGTCTTTCCACCAGTGGAGGTGCATTGATTGCAGGACTGATATTCGGTTGGCTGCGCAGTAAACATCCTACTTTCGGAGGTATTCCCGAACCTTCACTCTGGGTATTGAATAATGTAGGATTGAACATGTTTATTGCAGTAGTCGGCATTGCCGCAGGTCCCAGTTTTGTAGCCGGATTTAAGGAGGTCGGTTTCAGCTTGTTCATTATCGGGGCATTGGCTACGGCCATTCCTCTTCTCAGCGGGTTACTAATGGGCAAATATCTGTTCAAATTCCACCCTGCACTGACATTAGGATGTACGGCGGGAGCACGTACTACCACTGCTGCATTGGGAGCTGTTCAGGATGCGGTGGAGAGTGAGACCCCGGCTTTAGGATATACCGTAACGTATGCTGTCGGCAACACACTGCTGATTATCTGGGGAGTATTTATCGTATTGCTGATGTAAACGTGAAACCAATACTTTTGACAACTTATTTACTATTCTAACTAATATAGATTTCATTATGGAAAAAAAAGACAATAGCCCGGCTATTACTAAAAGTTATGCCAGGAAAATGGAAACGATCAGTCCGTTCGAACTGAAAAACAAGCTTATTGACATGGCGGATGAGAGTGTCAAGAAGATAGCACATACCATGCTGAATGCAGGACGGGGTAATCCGAACTGGATTGCTACCGAACCACGTGAAGCTTTTTTCCTGTTGGGACAATTCGGACTTTGTGAATGTCGCCGGGCGTTTTCACTGGAAGAAGGAATCGCCGGTATCCCTCAAAAGGCAGGGATCGCTGCCCGTTTTGAGGCGTTCCTGAAAGATAATGAGAAGGCTCCCGGTGCCAATCTGCTGAAAGAGGGTTACAACTATATGCTAATGGAGCATGCTGCCGACCCGGACACACTGGTACATGAATGGGCGGAATCCGTCATCGGTGACCAGTATCCTGTGCCCGACCGTATTCTGTATTTTACGGAACAGATCGTACAGGATTATCTGGCACAAGAGATGTGTGACCGACGTCCGCCGAAAGGGACATTCGACTTGTTCGCCACCGAAGGAGGCACAGCCGCCATGTGTTATCTGTTCGATTCGCTGGAAGAGAATTTCCTGTTGAACCAGGGAGATTCTATTGCACTGATGATTCCGGTTTTCACTCCTTATATAGAGATCCCGCAGCTACGACGTTATCAATTTAACGTGACTGAAATATCCGCCGATCAGATGACAGCCGACGGATTACATACATGGCAATATAAGGATGAAGACATTGACAAACTGAAAAATCCGCAGATTAAAGCGCTCTTCATTACGAATCCGAGCAATCCGCCCAGTTATGCGCTTAGCCCGGAGACTGCCGCACGGATTGTCAATATCGTAAAAAATGATAATCCGAACCTGATGATTATTACGGACGATGTGTATGGAACATTTATACCTCATTTCCGGTCATTAATGGCGGAATTGCCTCACAATACTCTTTGCGTTTATTCTTTCTCCAAATATTTCGGTGCAACAGGCTGGAGAAATGCCGTAATCGCGCTACACGAAGACAACATCTACGACAAAATGATTGCCCGCCTGTCGGAGGAGCAAAAAGCAATCTTGAACAAACGTTACTCCAGTATCGATTTGCATCCGGAAAAGCTGAAGTTTATTGACCGCATGGTGGCAGACAGCCGCCAGATCGCATTGAATCATACCGCAGGTCTTTCTCTGCCACAGCAGATGCAGATGAGCCTGTTCTCGCTTTTTGCTATTCTGGATAAGGAAAACCGTTACAAAACCAGAATGCAGGAAATCATTCACCGCCGCCTTCATGCATTATGGGACAATACGGGTTTCACACTGGTAGAAGACCCTCTACGTGCCGGATATTACTCGGAAATTGATATGCTGGTATGGGCGAAAAAATTCTATGGGGATGATTTTGTTGCTTATCTGCAAAAGACATATAATCCGTTGGATGTGGTCTTTCGCCTGGCAAATGAGACTTCGCTCGTATTGCTGAACGGTGGTGGCTTTGCCGGACCGAAATGGAGTGTCCGTGTATCACTTGCCAACTTGAACGAAGCTGATTATGTAAAAATCGGGCAGAGTATCAAGCGTGTACTGGAAGAGTATGCTAATGTATGGAAGGCTTCCATACGCTAAAAGGTATTTCCTCCCTCGTTCCTTTTTATGAATGAGGGAGGAAAGATACGAACTTTGCTCAATGTCATGTCTTTTGTTACTTGAAACGGGAAGTATCCACGTTAATTGCTACTTAAACGTATGTACAAATGTTGTCATCCTATTTTTAAAGAGTTTTTCTCTAAGAAAATATAACAGAAACAAATAGTCAGGATGAAAATTTCTATCTTTGTCATAAATCAACCTTTACGAAGATGAAAAAACTGATTTTATTTCTTTCGCTGATATTATCGGTCGGTTTTGCATCCGCACAGTCAGAAATCCCTTCCGATAGTATTCGTCGTGCCCCCTCGGCTAATATTAAGGAGTTTGGCGGCTTTTTATTGGATATGGGATTGATGAATGTAGCTCCTCCCAAACTTCCTAAATTCAGCCTGGATGTGCCGAATATGAGTAAAGACTATAATCAACTGTTCCGTCTGAATACGGATGCCACATACTCACAAGGATTCTCTGATGCTTTTTCTCCTTCTGCCTTTTCCGGTTTCGGATACGGGTATGGCTTGGGGCTGTCGTCTTCTCCACAGTTCATGCAAATGGGATCTTTTAAGCTGAAAAACGGTATGAGGATTAATACATACGGAGATTATGACAAAGACGGTTGGAGAGTGCCCAACCGAAGTGCCATGCCTTGGGAAAAGAATAATTTCCGGGGAGCATTCGAACTAAAATCCGCAAACGGTAATTTCGGTATACGGATTGAAGTACAGCAAGGACGAAACGGTCCTTACTAAATATATGAAGGCTAGGTTTACTATTTGCCTGATTTAAAAGCCTTATCCGCAGCGTACATTGCATCCGCTATCCTATCACACCACTTATCAAACTCCAGATCAGGCGTTTGACTCTCAGGATGTGTAAGCATATAATGCACGGATTGTCTCAGACCGTCCACCATTGATACAGTACAGATAAAATCCGGGACAAGTCTCTTGATCTTCGAATTATCAAAAACGACTGTGGCAGCCTTGTCACCTAATAGTTCCCCTCTGAAATCATAAGTTTCTCCATGTCCGGCAAGAAAATCCGAAGCTACGTGTAACGCATTCAGCGGTTTTCCTAATGCATCGGCAATGGTTTCATAAATCTGATTCCAAGTCATACTTTCGTCGGTTGTGATATGGAAAGCATTCCCGATAGCATGAGGGTTTGCCATTAAACCGACATATCCTTTGGCAAAGTCCTTAGAATGTGTCAGTGTCCATAACGAACTTCCGTCACCAGGGATAATCACAGGCTTTCCGTCAAGGATACGCTTTAAGATCTGCCAGTTTCCTTTAGCTCCATGCACAGATACGGGAGGCTTCGTTCCATTGTAGGTATGGCTCGGACGAACGATAGTCACGGGAAAGCCGGTTGTCCGGTAAGCAGTCATCAGCACTTCTTCCGCTTCAATTTTATTACGCGAGTACTCCCAAAAAGGATTTACTAATGGAGTACTTTCCGTAATGCGGTAATCTGTCTGCGGTTTTTGATAGGCAGAAGCACTACTGATGAAAATATATTGTTTTGTCTTATGCTGAAACAGACGGATATCTCGTTCTACATCTTTCGCCGTATAACCTATAAATTGGGCAACGACATCATAGCTTTCGTGTGCTATAGCTTTCGCCACCGCCTGTTCGTCATGGATGTCCGCCACGATGCTACGCATACCTTCCGGCAGTTTTTTCGAACCTCTATTGAGCAGCGTAATCTCCCACCCTCTCTGTTGTGCCAATGCTACGACATCGGTACTGATCGTACCTGTTCCGCCAATAAATAATGCTTTCATAAAAGTAGGTATTAAAATTTTTGGAACAAAGATATTAATTCTGCCTTTGACTACCAACGTTGTATACAAATTACTGATTCTTGTACCTATATTACTGTTTTGCAAATATGATATAGATAAGATATTCTTAAAAGTTTTATCTTTGCCTATGATAAAACTGTAAGCCGTATGGATGAAATTACCAAAATTGAAACTATTGATCAGTACGACCAATTGTTCGGACTGGAAACTTTGCACCCTTTAGTGAATGTGATCGACTTTTCAAAAGCGACAAAAACAGTAGAATACTATCACATGAATATCGGATTCTACTCTCTGTTTTTGAAAGACATTAATTGCGGAGACCTTAAATATGGGCGTAACTATTATGACTATCAGGAAGGAACGGTCGTCTGTATGGCCCCAGGTCAAGTGATTGGTATAGATAACCGGAAGAAAACTCCTCAACGTACAAAATCGATCGGGGTCTTGTTTCATCCCGACCTGATCCGGGGAACTTCTCTGGGACAGAATATCAAGAATTATTCTTTCTTTTCTTATGAAGTTAATGAAGCCTTGCATCTATCCGAACAGGAAAAAGAAATTGTAACGGACTGTATACATAAAATACAAATCGAACTGGAACATGCTATCGACAAGCATAGCAAACAACTTATTGTCCGCAATATCGAACTATTACTCGATTATTGTATGCGTTTCTATGAACGGCAGTTTATCACACGCAATCAGGTAAACAAAGACATTATCGTGCGGTTCGAACATCTATTGGATGAATATTTCCAAGGGCAGGTAGCATTGACCGAAGGGTTGCCTTCCGTGAAATATTTTGCAGACAAGGTATGCCTTTCTCCTAATTACTTCGGCGACTTGATAAAAAAAGAAACTGGTAAAACTGCGCAGGAATATATTCAGTGCCGTATCATTGAACTTGCCAAAGAACGAATATTGGAAGGTTCGCAAACGGTCAGCCAGATAGCTTATGAACTGGGATTCCAGTATCCTCAACACTTCAGCCGGCTATTTAAAAAACATGTCGGATATACACCGAATGAATATAAACAGCAGAACTAAGAACATACACCGGAGAGATCGTTAACGTCATGGGAGATAAAGTACTCAAAATAGGAACCGTGCATCAATGTAATTGTTGCCTGGGAAGTAAGACACTGCATCCGCTAGTCAGTGTCATCGACCTTTCGAAGGCTGACTTATCTCCTCATACGGACATTAAATTCGGATTCTATACGATTCTGTTGAGTGAATGTAAGTGTGAGGCCTATGCATACGGGCACCAATATTGTGATTTCTCGGACGGAACTCTCGTTTGCCTGACTCCCGGAGAGTCAATCAGTATGAAGGAGAACAACAAGGAATTTCCTTCCAAGGGATGGATATTGGCCTTTCACCCCGACTTGATTTGCGGGACTCCGCTCGGACTCAATATACACAATTATACTTTCTTCTCTTATTGTCCGGAGGAAGCACTGCATCTCTCTCTACGCGAAAAACAGATTATTCTGGAGTTCCTGGAGAGGATTCGGCAAGAGCTTGAGCGCTGCATTGACCGACACAGCAAAAAAATCATTTCAAAATACATTGAACTTTTGCTGGATTATTGTACCCGCTTCTACGAACGCCAGTTTATCACACGTAGCGAAGTCAATAAAAAGGTGTTCAGAGAATTCAATCATCTGCTTGATAATCATTTCAATGTGAAAGTAAGCCTATCAACTGATGTGTTATCCGATGAATATTGTGCTAATCTCCTGCATTTATCGCCTGCATATTTTAATGATTTACTGAAATATGAAATAGGAAAAGAGTTCAAAGAGTATATCCAGTTCAAACGTTTCGAGATAGCCAAAGGATGGTTGGTAAATACGGATAAAACGCTCGGCCAGATTGCACAAGAACTAGGGTTCTCTAATTCACAGTATTTCAGCCGCTTATTCAAGAAAATCACAGGGTGTTCGCCAAATGAATTCAGAATGCCCAACTAAAATTATTTAGTTAACGGCAGAAATCCTTAATAAAAATAGAATCGGGAAATAAAACTCTTAATCAATGTTATAAAACATACTTTTTTTCTTGGATTATTTGCAGATTTCACAAAAGTGCGTACATTTGCAATGTGTTTTTCATAGTATTAGATTTAAGGTTAACAAAGGTTGGAGCAAGGCGTTGCTCCTTTTTTTATGTCTATACCTCACAGAAATCCTACAATCAGTTGTAGAAATCACTATTTTTTCAGTAGTTTTGCAGAAACTCTGATAATTTAATTCAAGAAACAAAATGAAGACAAAGCAAAAATATTATCATCTTATAAAACCAATCATCTTTGTGCTATTTCTATCTTTTAGCATGGCTTCGTGTGAAAAAGAAGATATTATTCCTGAATCGCCGGATATAGAAGATACAGAAAATCCTACGGATACTGATCCCAATGAAATTGTTCCTCCTATTGTACGGGCAAATAATGAGCAAACGATATTTATGTATCTCCCTTGGTCGAACAATCTGACTTCTAACTTCTATCAGAATATCAGTGACCTGGAGAGTGTAATCGAAAAGAATATACTAAAAAATGAACGTGTCATAGTATTTATGTGTACCGAAGCTACAGAAGCTACTCTTTTTGAACTCGTTTATGAAAACGGTAAAAGCGTGCGCAAGACCTATAAGCAGTATACTGATCCCGTATATACAACAGCCGAAGGAATTACATCTATCCTTAATGATGTTCGGGAATGTACACCAGCCCAACGTTACTCTATGATTATCGGTTGTCATGGTATGGGATGGATACCTGTATCAAATGCCCAATCACGCAGTAACCTTTGTGTCAACAAAATGCACTGGGAGTATGAGAATGTACCTATGACACGTTATTTCGGAGGATTATATCCCCAATATCAAACCGACATAACCACACTTGCTCAAGGTATCTCCAATGCCGGATTGAAAATGGAATATATACTTTTTGATGATTGTTACATGTCGACAGTAGAAGTTGCTTATGATCTTAAAAATGTGACTAATCATCTGATAGCGTCTACCTGTGAAATAATGGCGTACGGTATGCCATACGCAAAGATCGGACAGTATTTGATAGGAGAAATTAATTATGAAAAGATCTGTAATGGATTCGATGACTTTTATTCAAATTATGAGATGCCATGCGGCACTATCGCTGTCACGGATTGCGCAGAATTGGATCATTTGGCAACTATAATGAAGGACATAAATAGCCAATATACATTTGATACGACATTAACCGGGTCACTGCAAAGATTAGACGGCTATTCTCCTGTTATATTCTTTGATTGCGGAGATTATGTATCAAAGTTATGTTCCAACCAGGAATTACTGGCTCAATTCAACGAACAACTTAACCGCACTGTTCCATTCAAAAGAAATACAGATTATTTCTATTCTATGAGTAGAGGAAAGGTAAAAATAGAAACTTTCTCCGGTATCACCATTTCCGATCCCAGTACTAATGACCTCGCTTCCGCAAAAGAAAAAACAGCATGGTATGCAGCTACTCATTAAATCTATTAAAAGAGATATTTTCTAATTTGTAGATATTCAAGAACAACAGCTCTATACATCTTATAAAAAATCATGAGAAATATATTAATCATCGGTGCTAACGGATTCACCGGACGCCAATTACTGAAGGATTTATCTGCCCATAAACAATATAATGTGACCGGCTGTTCCCTGCACTCGGATATCTTTCCAGCTTTAGAGAATACAAAGAAGTATCGTTTCATTGAAGTTGATATACGGAATGAAGCGTCCGTAAAAGAGTTGTTCAAAGCAATTTGTCCGGATGTAGTTATCAACTGTTCCGCTTTATCTGTTCCCGATTATTGTGAAACACACCATGAAGAGGCTTACCTCATAAACGTTACCGCGGTAGAACAACTGGCACACCTTTGCAAAGAATACCAAAGCCGTTTCATCCATTTATCCACTGATTTCGTATTTGACGGAAAGATAAATGAGAGAACCGGACAGCTATATACAGAAGAAATACTCCCCGCTCCTGTCAACTATTACGGATTCACCAAATGGAAAGGAGAAGAAAAAGTTGCCGATATTTGTAGTAATTATGCCATTGCACGTGTAGAGATTGTGTATGGAAAAGCACTGCCCGGACAGCATGGAAATATCGTTCAATTAGTAATGAACCGTTTGAAAGCCGGACAAGAGATTCGTGTTGTATCCGACCAATGGCGCACGCCAACTTTTGTAGGAGATCTATCAGACGGGATACAACGCCTGATAGAAAATACGGCCAACGGAATCTTTCATATCTGTGGTGACGAATGTTTGACTATTGCAGAAATAGCTTATCAGGTAGCAGACTACATGAAATTAAACCGCGCGCTCATTCATTCTGTTACGACAGAAGAAATGCAAGAATCCACTCCCCGCCCGCGTTTTAGCGGAATGAGTATCGAGAAAGCACGAACAATACTCGGATACAATCCGCGAAAACTAAAGGAAGTCCTTCTGGATTGGAACAGTATATAATTATTGCATATTTATTTTGAAAATATACAAAAAGTTCATATCTTTGCACCAAAATTAAGAAGACCAATGATGAATCAGAGATTACAACTACATAACACTGCTTACTTTCTTGCGGAAATCCCCAATTTCTGTAAGTCATGTTGCGTGCATGTACATTGGTTCAGTGGATTCATCTAAATTCCCCTTTCTTTGATTATAGGAGCTACTTGCTGATTCACTCTGTTGCTCACAAGTAGCATTTATCCTGACTTTCAATAAGATAAATTATCTTTTTGGAGAATTATTCGTGTGGCTTATTCAAATGTATAACCTGACCTAAATATATACAATATGTTTTCTATTATATCTACCATGTTTCTAGGAATCGGAATCGGCTATGTATTGCGTAACTGGACTATTTTACAAAAGACAGAAAAGACGATTTCTCTTACAATATTCCTCTTACTCTTTATACTTGGCGTATCTATCGGATCTAATAGTCTGATAGTAAACAATCTTGGTAAGTTCGGTAAACAAGCAATCATTCTTGCCATATCGGGTGTATTGGGAAGCTTGATTGCTGCCCGGCTGGTTTTACAACTATTCTTCAAGAAAGGAGGCGAACAATGAAAGGAAGTCTGATTGTAATATTATTCTTTTGTGTAGGCTGTATCATGGGAGCTCTCAATAAGTTTCAATTTGACACGCATACTATTTCTATGTACATACTATATGCGCTAATGCTTCAAGTAGGAGTTAGCATCGGTTCCAACAAAAATCTGAAAACAATCATTTCACACCTGCATCCCAAGATGTTACTAATTCCGTTGGGAACTATCATCGGAACATTATTATTCTCTGCTTTGGCAAGCATACTGGTAAGTCAATGGAGCGTGTTCGACTGTATGGCAGTAGGAAGCGGATTTGCCTATTATTCACTCTCTTCCATTCTTATCACCCAGTTCAAAGAACCGTCTATCGGACTGCAACTTGCCACAGAACTAGGCACAATCGCCCTACTGACTAATATCTTCCGTGAAATGATGGCACTTCTCGGCACTCCGCTTATCAAAAAGTATTTCGGAAAATTGGCTCCTATCTCTGCGGCAGGAGTCAATTCCATGGATGTATTATTGCCTTCTATCAGCAGATATTCGGGAAAAGAAATGATTCCGATTGCTATACTACACGGCATTCTCATTGATATGAGTGTTCCGGTATTCGTTTCTTTCTTCTGCAAATTCTAAGAGCTTCAACGCCTAGCATCATCGGCTGCGAATACAAATCTGATATCGGCATAGGAGACCTCGTCTCCTAACGCCGCTTTTATTCCTGCCACTCCGGAATTCTCGTTCTTTTGCTGATACCGACGAATCTTCTCTATCTTTTCTACAGCTACTACTTGCTCCAGTTTAATCTTTCCCATACGAACATAATGTTCTAAGTGCGTAGCAATTGTTCCCGTCACCAAATCACGTGATTTAGCTATCTCCTCCATACTCATTCCCTTACAAAACATCTCATAGCTCATCTGTTTCGTATCTTTCTTCGGTTCCTTTTTTTCTCCCCTCTTACTTTTTTCCGGAAGAAATATCTCTTTGATTTCCGGTCGTTTCACTTGATTCTCCCTCATATACTTACGGACAATCCCCAAAATTTCAAGTCCATATTTCTCCACTCCTTTCGCTCCAAAATAAGGTACAGCTTCCAAAGCTTGCGGAGTATCCGGCAAAAGATTTACAATGCCCATTAATGCTTTCTGTTGCATAATGACATAAGCAGGCATATTGGTTTCACGCGTCTTTTCTGTTCTCCATTCCGATAAAGTGCGATAAAGCTCCGGATGCAGAATATCCGTAGGAACTTCTACTTTTACTTTTGTAAAACTACTACGTGTACGTTCTACCCGTTCTTTTCTCTCTCTCAATGTTTTAGCGGTAGGAGAAGGAGAAGAAGAGTTGTCCTCAAGACTTAACATCACCTTAGCTTTCAATTTCAAATATTCAGCAACAATAAAAGGTTGCACACACATAGCTTTCAATAAGGACTCTTTAATCCACAATGCATCATCCAACGCTTGCAAACGTTCATTCAGTTGTTTCCTCAACTCCCTGTTATCAAGAGGTATATTAGTCTTTGCAAACAAAACACGAATAGGTTCCAGCTCTTTATGAAAATACACCGCACCGGAACGAATCCGTTCCTGCAACTCCTGGTCCGAAGCATAATCTTCACTCTCATTAATCAAACGTGTATACTGATTGCGGAAACGGTGGGCAACTTCCACTATCTTTTCCTTAATATGAGGCTCCAATAGCTTATATTCGGTAAGTAATTTAGGGTAAAGTTTATACAAATCTTCATCCAGCATACGAAGCAACCGTTTATAAGCCTGCTCGAGGGAATAGAAGTTAAACAAATCACTCAACAAATCGAAGAAATAAGCCTTCTGCATATCACTTAGCTGCTTGTTTCCCGGTTTATTCCGTTCCACCTCTTTTGTGAAGTTATCAACCACACTGTCACTAATAATAGCCTCCTTACGCAATGGAGACTCCAATACCAAGCCCTCCAAAGTCTTACAACGACTCAAAGCTACATATGTCTGTCCATGCGCAAAGGAATTGCGTGCATCAATAATTGCACGTTCAAATGTCAATCCCTGACTCTTATGTATCGTGATAGCCCATGCCAATCGAATAGGATATTGACGGAATGTTCCTTCTATCACCTCAGTGATTTCCTTCGTTTCCTCATTTAACACATACTTATAGTTTCCCCATTCCTCCGGCAACAACAGAAAATCCTCCTCACTCCCTTTTTCTTTCACATATATCTCAGAATCATTAACGGCTACCACCTCTCCGATCATACCATTATAATACCGTTTTTCCAAAGAAACATCATTTTTGAGAAACATGATCTGGGCACCCTCTTTAATAGTGAGAATTTCATCTGCGGGATATGTATATTCAGGAAAAGTCCCCGTCACTTCAGCTCGAAAATGATAAGGCTTTCCCGGTAGAGAAGCCAATTCACGATCATTTACTTGCTGTGCTTGATTGTTATGTGTTGTCAAACGGATATATCCTTCTTCTTTGGGCGGTTGGAAGCCTTGCTGATATCGCCGATTCAACTCATTCAACACTTCATCATCTGCTTTGTTCTCACGTATTTTATTCAACAGAGAAAGAAAAAAAGTATCGTTCTGACGGTATACCTTTTCCAGTTCAATTGTCATATAGGTCGTTTCTCTCAATGCACGGCTGGCAAAAAAATAAGGCGTTTCGTAATAATTCCTCAACAAACTCCATTCGCTGTCCCTCACAACAGGAGCTAACTGCTGCAAATCTCCAATCATCAACAGTTGTACCCCTCCAAAAGGCTTTTCGCGATTGCGATAACGACGTAAAGTCGCATCTACTGCGTCTAGCAAATCCGCACGTACCATACTGATTTCATCAATCACTAATAAATCCATGCTTCGGATAATGTTACGTTTCTCTTGACTGTATCGGTATTGTATTTGCGCAGAGTTAAAAGTCGTTTCCGGCACAAATGGAGCAAAAGATATCTGGAAAAAAGAATGAATCGTCACCCCTCCGGCGTTAATTGCTGCAATACCCGTCGGAGCCAATACGACCATGCGTTTGGGGGTATGCTCTCTCAATCGTTTTAGAAATGTAGTTTTTCCGGTTCCGGCTTTTCCGGTAAGAAACAGGTGTGTGCCTGTATTTTCAATGAACTGCCAAGCAAGTTGTAGTTCAGGATTATTTTCCATGAAAGTATATTATTTTGTGCAAAGGTACGGAAAACTATATAGAGATTGAAATAAAAGTACTAAACTTTTCCGCATAAAATAGTCAAATGAGAATCAGACAAAAAGTCCCGGCTGTTTTTCCCGCTAGAAAGCAACCGGGACGACGGATCAAATTAGAACACTAAGTGATGTGCTATTATGTCCGAAAACTACTTCGTATATTTGTTTTGCTTGAATATAAATAAAAATTCAAGACTATTTCCAACGCAAATATATATATATAAATTCCCGTTTTTAAGTTTCACCTTAAAAACGGGATATTGAATCAAAAAATAATGTTATTAATTGTCGTAATTACTGCATCGAACCACCCACAATATCCAGCAATTCGTTCGTAATCGCCTGTTGGCGACTCTTGTTATATTGCTTGGTAAGGTCTTGAATCAATTCGTTGGCATTGTCCGTAGCTACTTGCATTGCTAATGTACGTGCTGCGTGCTCGGAAGCATTAGAATCCACAGCAGCAGTAAAGAGCTTCTGGCTTAATACAGTAGGTATCAAGTCGGCAATCAATTGCTCAGCAGAAGGTTCTACTATATAGTCATTCACAACTTCACGTTCTTCTTCTTTCTGTTTTTCCAGTTCTTTACCTTCTTCTACTGCACGTGTAAGGTCAATAGGCAGATAAGTCTCACGAAGTAGAATCTGCACACCCATTGATTTAAAATGATGATAAATCAATTCCACACGGTCAATTTCTCCCGCCACATACATTTTCATTAGAAGATCCGCCAGCTCGGAAGCTTCTTGATAAGTTGGTTTATCGGAGAGTGTCGGAGGTATTTCCCCCGGCTGGAATCCCATTCTCTTCACAGCTTCCTCCACCTTCTTTCCTATGGGAAAGATCAAAATATTATCCTGTCCCAGCGTACGGTATTCGCTGACAGTTTGCAATAACATCTTTATGACATTTGCATTAAAAGCACCACAAAGTGATGTATTCGAAGAAAAAGCAATAATCGCCACACGCTTCACTTCCCGTGCTCGTATGTAAGGAGACTCTATCGGAAGATCAGCGCTCAAAAAGTTAGTCAGAATCTTGTTCAACTTCTTCTGATAGGGCAACATATTCTCAATGGCTCCTTGTGCCTTATGTAGTTTGGCAGAAGCCACCATCTTCATTGCTGAAGTGATTTTTCGGGTACTTTTGACCGAATTTATTCTGGTTTTTACTTCTTTCAGTGAAGCCATAGTTTTCTTGAATTACAAATATTGTTTAGCGACCATAGCAGCAGTTTCTTCAATAGCCTTAGTCACATTATCATCAATAACACCCGTTCTCAATACATCCAACACATCCTCCTGATGATTCAATTGCAGAGACTCGATGAAACTGCGTTCAAAATCCTGCACGTTGCTCAATGGCACATCACGGAGCAAACCATGTGTACCACAATAGAGGATAGCAATCTGTTGTTCCACAGGCATCGGACTGTATTGCGGCTGAATCAGCAACTGCGCATTCTTACGCCCTTTGTCAATTGTCAATGCCGTAATCGGGTCCATATCACTGCTGAACTTGGAGAATGCTTCCAATTCACGATACTGTGCCTGGTCTATCTTCAATGTTCCTGCCACTTTTTTCATCGCCTTAATCTGAGCATTACCACCTACACGGGATACAGAGATACCGACATTGATAGCCGGGCGGACACCCTGATTGAACAAGTCCGTTTCGAGGAATATCTGTCCGTCAGTGATAGAAATCACGTTCGTTGGAATATAGGCCGAAACGTCTCCTGCCTGCGTCTCAATGATAGGCAAGGCAGTCAGTGAACCACCCCCTTTCACAATACCTTTCAGGCTTTCGGGAAGGTCATTCATCTCGCGCGCCACTTCCTCCTGGTTGATAATCTTAGCCGCACGTTCCAACAAGCGGGAATGCAGGTAGAAGATATCACCCGGATAAGCCTCACGTCCGGACGGACGGCGAAGGATCAATGAGACCTCACGATAGGCAACCGCCTGCTTGGAAAGGTCATCATAAACCACCAGCGCGTGACGGCCGGTATCACGGAAATATTCGCCGATAGCAGCCCCTGCAAACGGCGCGTAATACTGTAATGCAGCCGGATCGCCAGCCGTGGCAGCTACCACAACGGTATAATCCATAGCACCATACTCACGGAGCGTATTTACAATAGAAGCCACGGTAGAACCTTTTTGACCGATAGCCACATAAATACAATATACAGGATCCCCTGCCAGGAAGTTGGTACGTTGGTTGATAATCGTATCAATCGCAATGGCCGTCTTTCCTGTCTGACGGTCACCGATAATCAGCTCACGTTGTCCACGCCCAATAGGAATCATGGCATCCACAGCTTTCAGTCCTGTCTGCAACGGCTGGTTGACAGGCTGACGGAAGATTACTCCCGGCGCTTTGCGTTCCAACGGCATTTCATACAAATCACCACCAATTAAGCCTTTACCGTCGAGCGGTTCACCCAGCGGGTCAATGACACGCCCCAACATACCTTCTCCTACGCGGATAGAAGCAATATGCTTGGTACGCTTCACAATAAAGCCTTCCTTGATTCTGTCAGTCGGCCCCAACAACACAGCACCCACATTGTCCTCTTCAAGGTTCATCACGATAGCCTTAATGCCGTTGTCAAACTCCAGTAACTCGTTAGCCTCGGCATTCCGCAGTCCGTAGATACGCACCACACCATCGCTCACCTGAAGCACCGTACCGATTTCGTCAAGCTGCACATGGGTATTAATACCTTCGAGCTGTTTACGCAATATATCGGAAACCTCGCTTACTTTAATATTTTCAGACATTATACAATTCTCCTATTCTTATCAATAAACTGTTGTTTTACTCGCTTCAACTGCGTAGCAATGCTTGCATCCAGTCGATAATCATTAATATCGAAGATGAATCCGCCCTCGATAGACGGATCTACCACAGTCTCCAGTTCCATTTGCGCATGCAGGATATGCGCTGCTGCGGAGCGGATACGGTCTTCCGTCTCCTTGTCCACAGGAACAGCCGTAATCAGTTTGCCTACCCCGATATGCTTTAGTTTCCGGTAAAGATCCAGATACATCAGGCTGATAAACTGTAAATATCCCTCACGCCTGTTTCGCAGTACCAAAGTAATAAAATGGACAAACTCTCTGGTGGATTTACCGTTGCCATCGGCAGCCGTACATACCAGCGCCAATTTCTCTTTGGTTGAGATAACAGGGTTATCCAGTGCTTCACGCAAACCCGGTTGGGCGCAAAAGCAATAAGACAGTGTGAGGAACTCTTGGTAGAGCTTGTCCTCCACTCCTTTCTCCTGTGCGTATTCAATCATCGCTTTGGCATATCGCATTGAGAGTATTCCGACTTCCATTTTCCTTAGTTCTTATTAGGGGTTAATACTTCATCCAGCATACGGTCAATCATGCCCATTTGAGCTTCTTTGTCCTGAAGACTCTTACGGAGCACTTTTTCGGCAATATCGACAGAAAGCACAGCCACCTGACGACGGATGTCGCGGATAGCTTCGTCTTTCTCCACCTGGATTTGTTGTCTCACCGCATCCAGTTCCTTCTGTGCGGCTATCTCGGCTTGCTTACGGGCCTCGTGAACAATCTTGTCACGTTCTTCCATTGCTTCCTTCAAGATGCGTCCTTGTTCCTTGTTGGCGGCAGCCACAAGCGCATCGCCCTCCTGCTTTAGTTTGGAGAGCTGTGCGTTGGCTTCTCTTGCCACCTCCAAAGACTGGTCGATATAGACTTTACGGTCTTCCACCATCCTAATGATGATAGGGAAACCGTATTTTGCCAATATCACAAACACAATCCCGAATGCGACAAACATCCAGAACAACAGGCCACTATCAGGTAATAGTAATGACATTTCTTGTAATTTAGAATGATGAATATTGATTTACAGTTTGTCGGTATTCCACCTGCTTAGAGGAAGAACACCAACAGACATACTACTACCGCCAACAAAGCTACACCTTCAATCAAGGCTGCCGCGATAATCATATTCATACGAATGTCACCTGATGCTTCCGGCTGCCGCGCAATAGCTTCCATAGCCGAACCACCAATCTTACCAATACCCAAACCAGCTCCGATTACTGCAAGACCTGCACCGATAGCTGCACCTAATTTACTTACTCCTACTGCTGCTGCAGTGGCTTGTAACAATACTGATAGTAACATAATTTTCAGTTTTAAAATGGTTTATATTTTTTATTTGCTCTCTTATCTAATTCTCTTTTATTTTTCTTCCGCCTTCACTCACCTTCGCGCCTTCTTGTGCCAGTCCGATAAACACTGCCGAAAGCATTGTAAACACGTATGCCTGGATGAAAGCTACCAACAGTTCAAGCGCATTCATAAAGATGTTGAACAGTACGGAAGCCACGGTCAGTGTGCCGTTCAGTGCGGGCCCCATACTTGCAGAGATGAAAATCAGGCAAGTAAGCACCAGCATTGCCATGTGTCCTGCCAACATATTGGCGAAAAGACGAATCATCAATGCAAACGGTTTCGTGAAGATCCCGAAAAACTCGATGAAAGGCATCATCGGCACAGGAACTTTCAACCACCAGGGTACATCCGGCCAGAAAATATCTTTCCAATAATGTTTGGTTCCGAAAATATTAACCGCAAGGAACGTACAGATAGCCAGTACCATTGTGATCGCAATATTTCCCGTCACATTCGCCCCACCGGGAAAGAATGGGATCAATCCCATTATATTGTTGACAAAGATGAAAAAAAACGCTGTCAGCAGATATGGAGCGAATTTCCGATAATTGGGACCGACACAACTCTTGATGATATCATCGTTCACCATCATAATAAACATCTCCATGAATCCGATGAATCCTCCCGGTGCCAACGCTCCGCGAGGACGTTTTCGATACCAGTGGGCTACACTCAATACAATCACCAGCAACAGCACACTGTTGAACAGCAAAGCAAATGTCACCTTTGTGATAGAAATGTCCCACGGACGCACTTGCTCTCCGGCTGCATTATACTCTACCAGTTTACCTTCGTATTTACTTCCTTCGGGAGCGATGGAAAGCCCTTCATAACTACCCCCGTTCTCTTCAAGACGCGAAGATAGAAAAGTATGCCAACCTGTAGTACTACTATAAACAATAATAGGTAATGGTATAGTAATGTGCATTTTACCCCACGTTGTAATATGCCATTCGTATGAGTCGCCGATATGCCCGAACACGATCTCTTTCACATCAACCGTATTCTCTTTTTCTTCTTTAGAAGTCATCTCATCCTGCATCTTCGGAGCCGCTTCTTCCTGTTCCTGTGCAAAAACAGGGAAGCCGGCTGCCAACAGACAGAGCAGCACCAACGGGGTTAATATGTTACGCAACTGTTTCATTTTTATTCTTATTTTTCTTTTTCCGTTTCAGGTTCACTTCAAACGAGAAGAAGAACCATGTTTCGTATATCAGATACAGCAAATAGAACGAGATAAACGTCAGCAAGAAAGCTTTAGCTTCTTCACGCACGGCAAGGCAATAAATCAAGACTAGAATTATCGAAAGAATCATCTTTACCATTTTTATTGCCAAATACAGCAGTAACATCTTTTGCGGAGCATGCTGCCGACACGCATCGAACATATAGATACTGAACAAACCAAACAGATAGAAATATGTCGGAATAAACGGATATCCTCCGAAATAATGTCCCGGTAGGGCAACGTGTAAAATCACTGCACCGACTCCTGCACTTAGAATTGCAAATAAAGTGTTCAAGCCGATAAAATTCCGTTTAGTTTTACTAATGTTCATCATGTCACTGTGTTTTTCTACTGTATTTTCTAAATCTCGTTTTTTCCAATTCAACTATATTTCAGGAGGTCCGCCTACGAAACGCAGGCAGAAACCGTCCCGTCACTCAATTCCACAAAACCACCCTGAATATCAAGTGTATGCTCCTCCCCGTCCAGCGTGGTATAACTTAATGTTCCCGCTTTCAATGACGAGACGATAGGCGCATGTCCCGGCAGAATGGAAAACGACCCGATCGTACCCGGCAATGTGACTATCTTCACATCTCCGTCGAATACGCTCTTTTCAGGCGACACTATACTCAAATGCAGTTCTTTCATCGCAACGTTTTTTATTTCTTCGCTTGTTCCAACAATTTCTTACCTTTCTCCATAGCTTCCTCAATCGTACCTACATTCAAGAACGCCTGTTCGGGAAGATTATCCACCTCACCATCCAGAATCATTCTAAATCCCTTGATTGTATCCTCAATGGAAACCATTACTCCCGGAACACCCGTGAACTGTTCGGCAACGGCAAACGGCTGCGAAAGGAAACGCTGCACACGGCGGGCACGGTTCACCACCGTCTTATCCTCCTCCGAAAGCTCCTCCATACCAAGAATAGAAATGATATCTTGTAATTCCTTGTTACGTTGTAGAATCTGTTTCACACGCTGCGCCGTATCATAGTGTTCCTGCCCAACGATGTGTGGATCAAGAATACGAGAAGTAGACGCCAACGGGTCCACAGCCGGATAGATTCCCAACTCCGTAATCTTACGGTCAAGTACAGTAGTCGCATCCAAGTGGCTGAAAGTAGTTGCAGGAGCCGGGTCGGTCAAGTCGTCGGCAGGCACATACACCGCCTGTACGGAAGTGATAGATCCTTTCCGAGTGGAAGTGATACGTTCTTGCATCGCACCCATTTCCGTAGCAAGAGTAGGTTGATAACCCACGGCGGAAGGCATACGCCCCAGCAATGCCGAGACTTCCGAACCCGCTTGCGTGAAACGGAAGATATTGTCAATAAAGAACAAAATATCGCGTTTTTCACCTTCACTTCCGGCATCACGGAAAGATTCCGCAACCGTCAGTCCGGACAATGCCACAGAGGCACGTGCACCCGGAGGCTCGTTCATCTGGCCGAATATCAGAGATACCTGCGACTTTTCCAATTCGTTATAATCAACTTTGGAAAGGTCCCAATCCCCTTTCTCCATACTTTCTTTGAATGCTTCGCCATAGCGAATAACACCCGACTCAATCATTTCACGAAGCAAGTCGTTACCTTCACGCGTACGCTCACCTACTCCGGCAAATACAGAGAATCCATTATGTTTCTTGGCAATGTTATTGATAAGTTCCTGAATCAATACGGTTTTTCCGACTCCCGCACCACCGAACAGACCGATCTTACCACCTTTGGCATACGGTTCGAGCAAGTCGATCACCTTGATACCCGTAAAGAGTACCTCCTGCACGGTAGTCAAATCTTCGAATTTGGGAGGATCGCGGTGAATGGAATATGCACCTTTCCGGTCGAGTTCCTTCATACCGTCAATAGAATCACCGACCACATTCATCAGTCGCCCTTTAATTTGTTCACCAATCGGCATTGTTATCGGACCTCCGGTAGGGCGCACTTTCATGCCTCTCTGAAGTCCGTCGGTACTATCCATAGCCACGGTGCGAACCGTATTTTCACCAATGTGTTGCTGTACTTCTACAATCAGTATTTTGCCGTTTGGCCTTTTTATCTCCAGTGCATCATGTATACTTGGTAACATCACTTCTGCATCTGTACCTTCAAAGTACACATCGACCACAGGGCCGATCACCTGGGATATATGTCCGATAATCTGTGACATAAGCAATCTTTTTTATATTATTCTTTTTCTTTCCTATTGAATCTTAAATAGTATGACAAGGAACGAATGCTTCGCGCTTTATCTGTTTTTACTATTATAATAACAGCTAAGTTCCACTTTTGTTCATCTATATTTTATTTCTGATAAACTATCACCTAAAGAAATAGTTATATAAACAACTGCGCAAATGTAGAAACAAATCCGTGAGATTGTTCTTTCTTTTTTAAAATTTGTCGTTCGATAACACTTGTTAGGCCAATAAAGACTACAAATAGACCAAAATAGAGTTTATAATATTACAAATAGTCAGCAAAAAGTTTCTGTTACTTATAAAATAACAACTGTATATGTTTGATTCTAACCTTAATTCCGCAACACTTTGATTTAACTTTATTTATAAGTTCCTGAGCAAC
>CAUHML010000011.1 GCA_959606905.1 uncultured Bacteroides sp.
CGTGCCGTCCAAGGATACAATGGTGCTCACATCGTTAAGGTTATCTAATGCCATGATGAAGTATTTATTCTTTTATACTATTTTCAAATCTCCTCTTTTATATATTGATGCAGAAATCAAATTTATCTCTCCATATTTTCACAGAAAAATGATGTGACCTGCAAAATGTCTTTCAATAATCCTGACATACCTGTCAACATTCCCCTTCTATCGATACCTTCCCATTCTATACACAAGCCACGTTCCAGAGGGATTGATCTGTTTTTCTCTGCAAAGCAAATAGCATTGGCATCATTCTTCTGAAAAATACACTAAAGTTTTTCATTGTAAAATCTTCCTTTTCCTATCGTTCAAAGAGTATTTCACAACAAAATTTTGCAGGAATGATATGCTATTCAAGAGGCAGAAAAAACAATTAATCCCCTGGAAATCCACAGGATAAAAGGGAAATAAAAAAAATCAAACATTATGGAAAAGTCAAAAGTTATGGAAATAGCAACAACTATCAGAAAGCAATTAATGTGTACAACAGACCCAAACGTATTATTTTCATGGGGACTGCAAGGTTTTATTGCAACAACTTTCAACAAAATGGACACTCTTAAATTCAAGGTCAACGGAAGACTGTTTAAAGGGTATGTTTTAATCTGTTACAACACCCTTGATTACTATGAAATATACCTTTCCGATGAAAAAGAGACACGATGTATTTGCGACATGGCATATTCCGACAATTTTGGTGAAATCATAGATACGGCCATTGAGAGTGGAACCGACCCGGAAGAATACAACAAATTTTGTAAGGCGGAGAGGGCAAAGTTATTCAGCGGGCATTTCTAATGCAAACATAACTCGGTTAAGGATGGAACCAGCTCCATCCTTTTCTTTTCCCCCTGCCCCATTCCTTCCTTTTATACACCTTTTCCCTTCCTTTTATAACTCCTCCCTCCCCTCTTATAATTCAGGTTCCCTCATCCGTTTCATTTCATCCCTGTAACCGGTTATTTTCCCGCAAAGATAGAAAGGTGTCCCCAATCCGTTGCAAAGCCGCTTCGCCTATGATATGAAAAATCTTCCTCTCTCTACGTTCGAGCGTATTTTCCACATCAGCTTTGCCCGATTGCTTCCACCCATCTTTTAAGGCTGAAAAATATCTCTCTCACAGGTCTGAAAAAGGCTGAAAGACAGGGAGTAAAAAAACAGGTTAAATTATGGGTTACAACAAATTAAATTCATTACAGGCTAACATACAAGCCATTAAAACAGCTTTTAAGATTCGGCAAGAACAAAGAAAAGCTACCGTAGAAGAACGTGCCATACTGCAACAATACACAGGTTTTGGCGGTATTCCTTACATCTTGTCATTAGATGCCAAGGACGAAAACATCTCTGCAAAAAACGAGGTCAACGAAGCGTTACACGAACTTAGTAACGTTCTTCTGAACGGTGTTGAAGGTGACCAGGCACTTTACAAGTTACTGGTAAAAAGCATCAAAAATTCTTCATTAACAGCCTTTTACACTCCCAAGGAGTTAATTGCCACACTCTCAAATCAAATTCAGCAAACATTTCAGAGTAACGGTTTATCAATCCGCAGTTTTCTCGAACCCTCAGCCGGGGCAGGTGGTTTTCTTCCCGTTGCTATGGACGATACCGATAAAACCGCATTTGAAAAAGACCTCGTTTCTGGACTAATCCTATCCGCATTGCAACCGGACACCAAAGTGATCGTTGACGGCTTTGAAACACTTGATAAGCAAGAACTGGCAGATACCGAGTTCGATGTAATCGCCTCAAACATCCCTTTCGGCAATCTGAAAATCTATGATGCAGATTTTGAAAAGAAAGGTGAACCCTACACAACGGCAGCCAAAACCATTCATAACTATTTCTTTTTCAAAGCCATTAATCAACTCCGGGAAGGAGGTATTCTTGCATTTATCACCTCACGAGGAGTTAGCAATGCACCGTCCAACAAGTTTGTTCGCGACTTCATCGTTCACAACGCCAATTTGATAACTGCTTTACGCCTGCCGGACAACCTGTTTATGCAAACCGCAGGCATCGAAGTAGGCAGTGACCTCATTATCGTGCAAAAGCACAGCAACAAAGTTATGCTCACATCAAGAGAACAACTCTTTCTTGATACGATAAAAGAAAGCGTGCCAAACAGCAATGCAAAATGCGAATGTGCCAACAAACTATTGCAACAACCTAAATCTGCCTTATTTACCGAAAGCAATATCAGCACCAACCAATACGGTAGGTACATACGCAGATACCTTTGGAAAGATACCGAAGCCAACATGCAAGCGTCCCTTTCTCAAATACTTGCAAACGATTTCAACCGCTATTTCCGCAAAGATTTGGTAGGAAAAACACCCGTCACAACAAGCCAGCTCTCACTTTTTGACCTTTTCGGTAACGCAACTGCCACTTCCGCACCCGCTAACAAGGGAAAGAAAGAAATCGAAGCCTATACCGGTAAGATAGAGACATGGATGCGAGACGGCGCAATGGTATTATTTAACGGACAGTTGGGGACACTTCATTTCAGGCAGGACAACCTGTTAGAAACCCCTCATCCCTATTTCTACCCGATCAAAGTTCATCATGTCAATATCAGACGGGCAGAGGATTATTTCAAAATCAGAGATGCCTACTTTGCCCTCACAGAAGCCGAAGATCGGAAAAGAGAAGAATCTCCGATATTACGTCAGAACCTGAACACCTGTTATGATGCCTACGTTTCCCAATGGGGACAGTTTCATTGCAACGACAACAAAGAGTTCATCATGCTTGATGCGTTGGGCATGGAAGTATTTACCATTGAAGCCCTGCATGAAAACAAAGTTTTCAAAGCCGACATTATGATCGAACCCGTTGCGTTCAAAAAAGCAGACATAAACGCCAAGCTGCAACCGCTTGAAGCCCTCGCAAGCAGTCTGAACTATTACGGACGGGTAGAGCTGGATTACATGTGCCAATCGACACAAAAAGGAGAAACCGAGCTGATCGAAGACTTGACGGGAGAAATGTATTACAATGCCATTACGGATTGTTGGGAAGATAAAGGAAAATTTCTTGCCGGGAATGTAGTCAGAAAAAGCAAAGACCTACATACGATCATGGCAGAACAGACAGGTCAAGTCAAGGAGTGGACAACTCTATCAATCAATGCTTTAGAGAGCGTAACTCCCGAAATCATCCCCTACGAAGAGTTGGAATTTAATCTGGGCGAGCGGTGGGTTCCATGCGAAATTTATTCACGTTTTGCTACAGAATTATTCGAAGCCGAAACAGAAGTATTTTATTTCGATGTAAACGACACCTATATTGTTTCTATAAAGAGTTATTCCGCCATTGCGTACCGGGTGTATTCTATCCGTAATCTGAACGGTGAAGCCCTATTCGTCCACGCCCTCCATGATACCGTACCGGAGTTCACTAAGGAAATCATCAAGAACGGTGACAATGTACGAGTACCCGATGAAGAAGCCATACAGGAAGCAGCCACCAAGATACAGGAAATCAGAGACAAGTTCAATATGTGGCTCGATAACCAACCCATTGAAGTGCGCGAAGAACTTGTCAGACTGTATAACGAACGCTTCAATTGCTATGTACGCCCCTCCTACGATGGTTCGGCACAGACCTTTCCCGATCTGTCTTTTGAGCAGTTTAAGTACAAGGAGCTTTACTCCTCGCAGAAAGATGCCGTTTGGATGATTAAACAGAACGGTGGCGGTGTGTGCTGGCATGATGTCGGTGCGGGCAAAACAATGATTATGTGCATTGCCGCCTACGAATTAAAACGCCTTGGATTGTCACAAAAGCCTCTTATTATCGGACTGAAAGCCAACATTCACCAAATCGCAGCCGATTTTAGGAAAGCTTACCCCAATGCAAAAATCCTCTATCCGGGCAAAGATGATTTCAAACCCCAAAGGAGACAGGAAATATTCTCAAAAATCAAAAACAACAACTGGGATTGCATCCTACTGACGCACGAGCAATTTGCCAAGATACCACAGTCCGAAGAAACGCAAATTGCCATTTATCAAGAAGAGTTGGACGATGTAGAGCGTTCATTACAGGTTTTGAAAGCATCCGGTGAGCAGTGGAACAATGACAAGATGAAAAAAGCACTGGAAAAGAGACAGGAGAATTTGCAAGCCGTTTTAGACAAACTCCATAATTCCCTAAACAGCAAGAAGGATAACAGCATTGACTTCCACTCAATGGGTATCGACCACCTGCTTGTTGACGAATATCACTTTTTTAAGAACTTAATGTTTCAGACCCGCCATTCGCGCGTGGCAGGCATTGGCAATACGCGAGGCTCCCAAAGAGCCATGAACCTGTTGATTGGTATTCGTGACATTCAGAGACGTACAGGCAAAGATTTCGGAGCGACATTTCTTTCCGGTACGGTAGTCGTTAATGCACTGACAGAGTTATATGTATTGTTCAAATACTTGCGTCCGTCGGAGCTGAAACGCCAGCAAATCAGTTGCTTCGATGCGTGGGCTGCCATTTTCACCAAGAAAACGAGCGATTACGAGTTAAGCGTCACAGGCACAATCAAGCGAAAAGAACGTTTCCGCACATACATCAAAGTTCCCGAACTGGCAGCGTTCCTGCGTGAAATCACCGACTATCGCACTGCGGAAATGATTAACCTTGATATTCCCGAAAAGAATGTCAGATTCCTAACCAGTGCACCGACACTGGCGCAAGAAGAAATGATCAACCGCCTTGTCTCTTTCGCAAAGTCCGGTCAGTGGGAAGATTTAGGCTTGAATTATCCTGCGCCTGATAATCTCGATGCTGCAAAAATGCTGATAGCCACCGACATAGCCCGTAAAATGGCTCTCGATATGCGTATGCTTGATTCCGAACGCTTTCAGGACGACCCGAATAACAAAGCATGGCAAGCGGCTGCGCAAATCTACGATTATTACATTCGCTTCAACGAGCACAAAGGTACTCAATTCGTTTTCAGCGACTTAAGCACATACAACCCTGACAAATGGAATATTTATCAAGACATTAAAGACAAGCTAGTGAATCACTACGGCATTCCGGCAGAAGAAATACAGTTTATCCAGTGTGCAAAGACGGAAAAGGCAAGAGCAACTCTGTTTAAAAACATGAACAATGGCACAGTCCGCATCCTGTTTGGTTCTACCTCAATGTTGGGTACAGGCGTCAATGCGCAAGAGCGGGCAGTTGCGGTGCATCACCTTGACATACCTTGGCGTCCGGCAGATTTGCAGCAACGGGACGGACGGGCAGTCCGTAAGGACAACGGTGTCAAAGTTTGGGGCAACAACACAGTAGATATTGTTATATATGGTACTGAAAAGACCCTTGATGCCTACAAGTTCAATTTGCTTAAAAACAAGCAAATGTTTATCAGCCAAATCAACAATGGTACGATAGCCGTTCGCCGAATGGACGAAGATAGTATGGACGAAAACAGCGGCATGAACTTTGCCGAATTCGTTGCGCTTCTCTCGGGCAACACAGATTTGTTGAACAAGACCAAACTTGACAGCAAGATTATGCAGTTGGAGAAAGAACAGTCGAGCTTCAACAAAGAGCATTACCGGGCAGAAAAGACCATGCACAAATATCACGAAGAAATCGAAGCAGGCAAACTTTTCATTGCCAAGGTAACAGATGATATGGCTTATGTGGAACATTTCACAGGAGACAAAAGCACAATTGTTATCGGGCAGCAAACGGCAACGGTGGAAGAAACCGGAAAAGCCCTGCATCAAATTTCAAAAACCTATCGGAATGAAGAACTGAAACACATCGGTTACTGCATGGGATTGAAACTATTCGTTAAAAGTGAGTACCATTGGACGGGAAGCTTCGAACGCAATGTTTTCTTTGTCGAGGGTAAAAGCGGGTTGAAATACCGTAACGGCACATCCGGCTCATTGCCTCTTAGTTTCAAGCTTGCTGCGGAATATCCTGTCACAACCATGCGGAGCATTGACGAACTGATTGCACGCCGTAATCAGGAAATCGCCCGAATGGAAAGCGAGTTTCCAACCCTACGTAAAATCATGGCAAACGTATGGGGAAAAGCCGAAGAACTGTCAAAGCTAAAAGAAGAATGTAAAGCTTTGCAAGAGAGAATAGATAAATCTTTGCAGGAAACAGAAGGCACGCTTGTTTCCGACAAAGCAGCATAACCCTCAACCTGTTTATTTACCCGAATCCCTGTCTCTGCTCTCTGCGCAGTCGGACAGGGATTCTCCTTTCATTTCATCCGGCACTTCCGCTGGCTACCCTTTTATAAGTCCGTCCAGCCATTCCTTTTATAATACAGTTACCGCCCGATACCATTTATATCAACCCGATACCTCAGGTTTTTCCCTGCTGAGAATTATTTTTCAGCAAAGTTATCAAGTGCCTGAACAAACATCAAAACAGACAAGGCACAAGTGCCGCTAAAAATCTTCCTCTCTCAAGTTCGAGCGTATTTTCCAGCTTCCGTTTTGCCTTATTGCCGGCCACTTACTTTGCCAGGCAGAAAAACATCCCTCAGCAGAATGAAAAGTCTGGGACTGTAGGGAAGTTGCAAATTATAAGCTATGGCAAAGTTGGATGAAAACATTTTAAAACAGTTGAGAAAGATAAGAATCAATTTTCTCAAATATTATCCGGTTCGCATCAAGAATGTCGGAACGGAAGAACGAAACGCACGTCAGATCATTTGGGATTTCAAAGACGGCAAAGCCTTCGAGAAAGTTGCTCAGTTGGCAGCCTATCATTTGAGCGAACAGTTTGGCGAGCAGGTAAAAGAGGTTGTTTTTTGTTGTGTGCCCGCATCCAGTCCCGAAAAGAACGAAATACGTTACAAAAACTTCTCTGCAAGAGTGTGCGAGTTATCGGGAGCAATCAACGGTTACGACCATATCAGAGTACAAAGCGAACGCCTTTCAGTCCACGAACACCGAAAAGATAAAGAAAAGGACATCAGCATGGTACAGGTCATAGACTGCGACGAAGCATTTTTCAGAAACAAAAGCTGCTTGCTCTTCGATGATATAATTACGCAAGGAGTTAGTTATGCAAACTTCGCCAATCTGTTAGAGCGGTTTGGTGCCAATGTTCTTGGCGGTTTCTTCTTAGGAAAAACATACTATAAAGTCAGATAACATGCAGACAAACAAATTTCAAAAGACGCAATCGGCAGCTTTTACGGGGCACCGTTTCATCTCATACAGCAAATACCCGGCTCTCAAAGCATCATTAAGGCAGACCATCAAAGCCTTCTACACACAAGGTATTCACAATTTTTACTGTGGCATGGCAATTGGTTTCGATACACTCGCAGCCGAAGCTGTTCTGTCACTGAAAACCGAGTTACAAGAACTTGCCCTTATCGCCGTAGTGCCTTATCGGGGTCAATGTAAAAAATGGTCAGATACGAACCGAAGCAGATACAATACTATCCTGTGCAAAGCAGACCAAACCATATTGCTGAGTGAAAACTACTATCAAGGCTGTTTGCTCAGACGAAACGATTATATGTTGTCTCAATCCTCCTGTGTCATTGCCTACTTTGATGGAAATAACGAAGGCGGTACGTTCTACACTTGCCAAAAAGCAGCAGAACTAAGTTTACCGGTCAAAAATATCTTTTGATCGGATTATGTCATGTCGGACAGTAAAACAAAAGTACTGGTACATGTCTCTTTTGCGCAACTCCATTTCTATCTTCACACCCTGTTTCCTTTTTTTAATTCCTGCCTTTCGGAAAGTCGGACAGCTACGCTATTGAGTCGGTAATACATGTTTCAATAATACGTGCCTGGCTAAAACCCGGACTAGACAGAGTCTTCCTTTAGAAAAGAAAGACCCGGTTTAGTCCTCCGGCACAAACATCTATTCCCTTCTTCTCCTCTACGCTGTCCGGCCTCTTCCCAAAGACAGTCTCCATATTCTTCTACCTTTTATACCCGGCAAGCATCCCCTTTATCCTCTTCCGCAACAATTCCCCTTTATATCAATCAGACTCCCTCTGAATCCCTTCCACCTCAGAGAGCCCGTTATTATTTATCCGCAAAGTTAGCTGTGTCCATCTCGTTTCCGTCAAGTTCAAGGCACTTCGTGTATGGTCAGAAATCTTCCTTTCTCCCTATGGTCGAAAGTGTATTTCCGGCCATAAACTTGTCTGAAACCGGACACAGCAGAATGGCAGATAAAAAATCAACAGTTCTCTGAAGTAAAAGCTTTTACAAAAGGGAAAAATAAACAAAATATAAAATTATGTTCGTAGAAATTTCCGAATTAATGTCAGACAGAGATGTAATTAAACTCGTTATGACTAAAGTAAATGGGAATCTTAGCGTGTCCGTCCTTCCTGTCAAAACAAGCTTGAAAGACGAAGCGAAAGACAATCTTTCCCCAATCGTAGTCAAAGGAACGCCTGAAAAGTTCGATGAACAATTCATCGAAATCATCAAGCAGCCGATAAAAAAGTCCATGGAAATGCTGACCAACATGGATGTTTTCGAGAAGTCAATGGAAGCTATGCAAGCCGAATCCAAAGCAGCAACCGAAGCGAAGAAAAAAGAAGAGACAGCCCGTAAAGCCTTTACCGACAAAATGAAGAAGGTTGAAACCCTCTACACGGAAAAGAAATTCCCCGAAGCTGCCCTTTTGTTGAAAGAAGCTAGTGAAATGCCAGGAGCGGACAAAAAACAATGTGAAACGATGAAGAATAAAATTAATGTCGAACTGAACGCAGGTACGTTGTTCGTATAATATTGATAAGATTATGGAATTAGAAGTAACAGGAATAGAACGTGTCTTTATACACAAGAATAAAGTATTAAGTGACCCAAGCCCCGATATGTCCCCCGAAGACGTACTGTTGTTTTACACCCACACCTACCCCGAACTGACAACGAGTAGCGTCCATGGCGAACTCAACGAGAGAGGTATCATGGAATATACATTTAAGACCACCATCGGAACTAAAGGCTAATCATTTATGAACAAGAAATTATGCAACTATCAATTTCACCAATCATTAGGCAGAATCCTATTACGGGAAAAAGAGAACAAGAACACAGGAATATCCGTGCGAAAAGCACGGGTACTCCCCAAATCATCCCAGATAACTCATTTCTGAAAGAATGTTTCACCCACATTGCACTGACCGAAATAATTAATTGGAGCAGCTTTGAAAAGACACCCCCCTCAAAAGAGAACATACAACGGCTAATCAAAGCAGCAACAGGCTATCTTGCGCTCTACGGTCAACAACTGCTGTTCACCCCTTCCGGCAATGTCGGACGTGATATGACCGATTTAATTCATGCAGTCACCCCTTTGCTGCCCGAAGGACAATTGCTTAATGTGGATTATATCGACAACGAGTTTGTATTCATTGTGTATCAGTCGCATCCCCTATATTATTGGAGTATAATCACCTACATCCCCATTTCTATCGTAGAAACCATGCGCCCTAAAATAAGGAAATTGTTTTTCCGTTTCATAGCATTTATCATGCAACAAAACAATTTACCTACAATCAAGGATTCTTATGAATACGAAATCTTTTTAGAAGATGTCAAATATAACATGGCAAACCAACGTGAAGAGGTGGAAGCCTGTTACATCGAAACGATGCGTGATTATAAAAATAAGAGAGGCAAAGCATACCGGATGTTAGAACATGTAACCCAATGCAACAACTATCACCCGAACGACTTATTAACCGAACTTAAAAGTCTCAAACGGCTCTCCACGGGTGAAAAAGAACAGATACAGTGTATGATTCGTGGATTGGAGATACTCTCACGTGACAGTTTAATCCAATATTCCTACGACTCGACCTATGACAATGTCGATTGCAATTATGCAGACGACAACGAAGAAATACGGTGGTACGATCTTATATGTATATCGTGGGGAACACCAAGTACAGATGTGCTTACAAGCTACCATTACGAAGGATTTAATGAGCGATGCAACAACTTTGGAGCGACCGAACCTTATTCCAGTATGATTCTCTCGCCCGAAAAATTCAACAAACTACCACCCTGCTCATTCCCATTCGAGTGGCTGGATTATATATGCAATGATTTTTACAAATACCTTGTTATTGATGAATAATTTAACCCAACAGTTTTCAACGAAGCTTATTCCCGAAATGACGATAATCGTCTATGCGGATGAAAAAAGAGACAACATCTTTTTGGAACGTAGAGATATTACAAACGGCAAAATGGGTGCAGGAATCCCCCTAACCGAAGAATGTATAAAAGACATAGCCGACCTCACCCTCAACCGTGCCCGTAAGGAACTGCACGGTGTCATACCACCGAATATGCTATATGCTGACGGACGTAGGGGCTACGAAAAATATATATGGTACGAAAAACCACAGAAGAAAATGCACTTCTTCAACAAATCGTTAGGAATTCCCAACGGTATGTTCTACACCCCGTCACTTTTATATGCCGTTTGTGAAGATACACTCTCACTCTATGCTTTTCATGGAGATTATCCCGACAAGCAACTCTACCGTGCGCCCTATTTCAACGTATCTTCCACCCATGTCTGTTTAGGTAACTCCAAACTGCCCGATATGGAAGAAATGACATATCAAAATATCATCAACTACTGGGAAACAATGTTTTGGAAAAGCGAATTTTCACATATACTAGGCGAAAATCCCATACGATCCAACCTTGCCATACTATCTCAAAAATTGATGAAAACAGGAAAGCCATTCCCAAAATCCGAATTAATTCCTGTAACACTAACCCTACAAACCCTCATAGGATGAAAAAAGTACATTTCGCAGACAACTATCTGTTAAATCCCCAACATTGCATTACCGTACACCTTATCGGTGCAGGCGGCACAGGCTCACAAGTACTTGAAGCACTTGCACGTATGGACGCCGCCCTCACTCGCCTCGGACATCCCGGACTACATATAACCGTATTTGATGCGGACGAAGTTTCCGAATCCAACATCGGCAGACAACTATTCAGCCCTACCGATGTTGGGTTAAACAAAGCAATATGCCTTGTGACACGCATCAACCGTTTTTTCGGGCTCGATTGGGAAGCCGTACCCGAAATGTATTCGGACGATGCCAGAAGTGCCAACATCACTATCTCTTGTGTGGACAACGTAAAAAGCAGACTTTTCATCCATACACATCTGAAACAAATAACACATGTGGCTGATGTGTATGAAAAGCCTCTGTACTGGCTCGATTTTGGCAACACCCCAAAAACGGGACAAGTCATTTTAGGCACAGTCACCGAAATCAAACAACCTCGAAAAGCCGAATTCGAGACACAAGGAAAGCTACCAACGCTCTGTGATATGTTCGACCTCACACAGGTGAACGAGCAGGACAGTGGTCCGAGCTGTTCAGTTGCCGAAGCGCTCCGCAAACAGGATTTATTTATCAATTCCACATTGGCACAACTAGGATGCGCCCTGCTATGGAAACTATTTAGAGAAGTAAAAATCGAATATCACGGTGTATTCCTCAACCTCACAACCCTCAATACAAATCCGATAGCAGTGGGAGTTTAGCCACGGCAATTCCACTAGTGGTGGGCACTTTAATAGTCCCACCCGCTTCTCCATTTCCCTCCCCCTCTTATAACTTCACCTCCCCCCTTTCCATTTCTACCCCAACACCTCACCACACACCCCACCACAGCTACCTATTCATCCTCCGAACCACATATCCTGTACCATATCCCCACATCTTCAGCATCGAGTCATTTCTCGCCCATAAGCACAAACCAGGCTAATCTTTTCCCGTCCCCACTCCACCCATATAGGTGACAAAAACCTTTTACCTGCCGTTCATTCACCCGGCCTCTACCCGCGGTAGCAAGTATTCTGATATTCTATCCACCCAGTATTTCCGTTATACAGTCCACCGCAGCCATATCGCTTTCCAACCTTCCTGATATTCCCATATCATTTCCACATCTGCATGTCACCTCCCTCTCATGCCGTTCTTCCATGCATAGTCTAATTTTCAGCAGTCAAAAAATTATTTTTTACCAGCAAATTTAGTGCAAGTAGCGAACCCTTTGGGATTCTTAGGGACGGATTCCCTTACACAAGGTTAAAGTGCATTCACCCAAAATTCTTCCGACATTCTCCGAATGTTGCGTAATTTTCGTTGAAACCTTGTGTACCCTCTCTGACTTGCTACAATATAGCTGGCATAAAATTTAATTTATTTTCAACTTTTAAAATTTAACGATTATGCAAAGAGCTAACAATTTTGAGATTACAGGTAACTGTGTTGCAGATGCAAAAATTACAACTTGTAAAAATGGAAAAGAAAAAGCGACATTCAGTGTTGCAGTGAACTACCTTTACGAAACTACTGCTGAAGGTGAGAAAAAGACAGTTGTCGAATACTTTAACGTAGAAACCTGGGAGAAGTCTCTCTTCGACATCATCAAAAAAGGTGTTACTGTCACCGTGAAAGGTTTCCGCAAAGGTATTATGGGCAAAGAGAAGCCTTACTTCTTCATTGTATCCAAGGACATCGTAAAATTTGTCCCAAACTCTAAAGAGTAGCAGGACATAGTTTAGATAAAGCGGTCCGGAAATCCGGATCGCTTTACGTCTGTTCCCACTATTCCCGTCCCCGTTTCATTCTCCATTTTTATCTCACCCCCCCATTTGTATCCACCTACAAAATATCCCTTTTTTACCCGCCCATACCACCGTGTTTCCCCTTCTATTTTTCCCTTTCTACTTTCATTTCTTTCTTTTGAAAGTAGGGAAAGTAATTATATCACCATTGTTTTTGAAGTCTTTTTCTATCCCCCTACTTTTACTAGCAATAAAAAATACAAATAAAGATGAAAGAAAACAAGGATAATAGTACATCAATCACGATTGACATGGACTTACTTGCCTATCTAAGTGAACCAACCGCTATGTGCAACAGAATATTTGCTTTTTACGATTTATTGCAACAAGCAGTCAAAGAAGCGACCATAGTCAATAAGAGAGGAATAGATATACACTTGAAAGCCGGGCAACTGGAAGCATCCATCCTGACCCTATCCAGCAGATGGAAGTGGCATCGGAAAACCGTCATCCACTTTTTGGATGAACTGGAACGACGTGGGTACATCAAGCGAATGTCCAACAGACTAAGTACGATCATTGAGATAACCTGCCAACAGGAGTGCAAAACAGAAATTGAATCACCCTGCATAACAGAAGCAACCATACGTTGTACAACAGAATTTATTGCATCCTGTCCGATAGATTTCAGGAATTTGCCCAGTGTAGTTCACCAAGATCCGCCGATGCAACTGACTGACGAGATACGCCAGTCATGTCGAAAAGTGTACGACCTCTTTATCGCCACCTTTCCCCTATTGGATAAACCGGTACCCTATAATGCCAGTATCGAGAAAGACATTTACTATGTGTTCTGTCTCGGTATGCGTGCAGATTTCAGTTTACTAAAAAAATACTTCAGCATAATCAGCGCAGATCCTTTCAAAAACGGAACAATGGCAGATAAATCAGGCATGTCCTCCTACAAGGAGTCATTCGCTCATCTTTTTTCTTCAACCTGGCAACTCGTTTTTGATTGCGATGCCGAATATGGACAGAATTTATGAACACAACTACAGATTCTACTCGCAGGAAGGGCATTTTCGGAGCCATAGCGGGATTTTCTCGTTCGAATCGCCCGAATCATCGCCACACTCCAAGACTGTTGTACAGCCCCCCTCCGGCGTTTTCTCTTCCCTTCGTTTTTTGCTGGGCTTGCCCAGACCCCCTGGTCAAAAGGGGGAGCCTAATACCCCCTTTTAAAAAAAGGGTTGCGCAGGGGCTTGTGAAAGAGGCAGCAAGCTGTTTCGATTTTGTTGTACATACCAAATAAAAATAATATGAAAAGTAAAGTGAACAAACAGGTGGCTGATATGCAGGCTTCAACCGGCGTTACCACCGCAGAAAGTAATGAATTTCAAAGACGCTGGAAAGACGAGCGTTGGAATCGAGCAGGTAAAGAAGGTAACTACGACCGTACGCGCGATCATCTCAACTTTGAAGTAGCCAAAGGTGGTATTATTCGTCCTATCGATAAGAATCACACAGTAGGTGAAAAAATCACTGCCCGGTTAACTCAATGTGGTATCCCTAATCCTAATATAGGCAGAAAAGTTCCCAATATCCGTATCTGTGCAAAATTTATCTTTGGCGGAAGTCGAGAAAGAATGCATGAACTTGCTTATGGTAATCAAAAAGTAGATATCTCCAAAGGAGCAGACAACTCCCATATTGTACGATGTAAAGAAATTGAAGAATGGGCTAAAGATATCTATAAGTTTGCCTGCGAGAAATGGGGAGAAGATAACATAGCCAGTTTTTATGTACATTTGGATGAAATGAATCCTCACATACATTGTTGTATATTACCCATAACAAGCCAAAACAAATTATCATATAAACAAGTATTTAGTGGAGCAACAAAATGGGATTATCGGGATAAGATGTTAACACTCCACGATGAACTGGCAGTGTACAACCAAAAATGGGGATTGGACCGTGGAACCAATATCTACGAAACTGGAGCTCGGCATCGTTCAACTGAAGAATACAAGAGAGAACTGAGCGAAGAATGTACAACATTAGAAAAAAAGATTATTGTACATCGTGAAATTCTATCTCAAATCAAACAGGATATTCATAAAGCCAAAATCAAACAAAAAGGTCTGACCACAATGATTCAGAACTTGGAAAAATCGAAAGAAGAATTAACCAACAAAAAAACAGAGTTAGAAGCAACCTTATCATCGGGGATTGGAGATACTTCTACTCTTACCTTAGAATTAAAAAAACTTAACAAAGACATTAAAGAAGTAAACGAGAAACTGGAAGATAAGAGAAATAAGCTACAAACAGCAGATTATGAACTTAAAGAACTCCAAATACAAGTGGACGAACTTAAGATTAAAGAAAAAGAACTCAGAGAAGAGGGAAATCAAGCAGTTGGTAATATACAAAGGCAAGTACAGTACAGATTATCAAATGCTATTCTTCCAGACATAATACAAGAGTTTAAGTCGAAGTTCAATCTTTTTAATTTTCAAACAATGGACTTATTTGAAGGTACAATGTTAAAAGATCTAAGTGAACGAGGAGAACAAATCATGCAATGTGCATTACTCCTTTTCATTGGTTATATAGACCAAGCAACAACCTTTGCCGAAGGACATGGTGGAGGTAGCGGAGGTAGTCAAATGAAATGGGGACGAGATGATGATGAAGACGATATATCCTGGGCAAAACGTTGCATGATAATGGCACATAAAATGATTAAAAGTTCGTCGAACAGTAAAAAGAATAAACGATAATCATCTAAATATAAATAAACAAAAAAATCTGAGCGTTTAACTTTGATATAAATTTATAATCTCAAAAACCAAAAAAGCCGCTCTTCTAAAAAGCGGCTTTTTCCTATTCTTAATACTTCATCGTAAAACAATATCTAAACTCGTAAACAATTACATTTACATTCATTCTACCACTCACTTTATCGTAAAAACCGGAAGTGTTTTTACCCTCTGTTTATACGTAGCTTCCAACCCTTGCCGTGTCCCTAAATTGATTTCATTCTTCCAATATTTTTGCAAGCATTGGCAAAAAGGATAAATAGTTTTCAAGGGTTTCATCAATTCTAAATCTTGCCAGTAATGAACGTAATCAATAATAAAACGGCTCATACCCTGTCCACGTTTTTTTGTCTTCCCTCGATAAGTGTATGCCAATAATAGACTTTCCTTTGCTTCGCATAACAATCGATCTATTTCATCAGTCGAAGTCTTATTATAAAAAAAATCATAGATATTCATCACTTCCTTTGATTCAAATGTAGCACATACATTCTTGTAAACATACTCGCCTACATTCTCCACTCTGCTTGCCTCCTTCCTTTTTTCCAAAAAATCGTGCCAAGTTGACAACTGCATAGTTTTCGACTCAATACTTCCACTCATCACTTCATGCATAAGATTTAGAAGAAGTGTACGTGCCGAAGCATCCTTCTTATCCAACCGGAAATATTGTGCTTCCAGTTTCTCGAAAATACTCCAGTACATAATGTCATTTTCCAGAACTACATTTGGCAAGTCAATATTGGACATATCACTTATCAAGGAAATAATGTTCAAACGTAATTCATCACGAAAAGTACCAGGCAGTTTTTCCCAGTCAATTTCCGATTCCAAAGATATTTGGTATTTTTGAGCCAAAGCTAACAACTTATTAATAAGTGATTCACCTGTTTTCATTAGAGGTTCCATTTCTTCAACCAAATGATTCCAAAAATTAAAGTCAGTTATATCTTCCATATATATTCATCATTTGACGTAAAATTACCAGTTGTAGAATAATGAAATTAGGAAAAATATAATAATCAATCTTTTTTTAACCCTTTGTCACACAATTGCATAGAAAGGTTAAAGGCTATATGATTTCAAGCACAATGTTCGATTTCTGATACATGGAAGTACAATTTTCTCCCCATCAGCTAATTAACACTAAATATAGAAACCCTTCCTTCTTTTTTCTTTGCCAAAAATTCTAAAGCCCCTTATTTTGCTTCGATATACAAAATTTACTGACCCATAAAATTAAGGAAAAATGCAAAGAAACATGTTAATAATCATGGTCTTGTCATCAGTGACTTTCGCTCATGCGCAAGACAGCTTATCTATACAAAAAACAGATACTGCCATAAACGGTCAACAGAGCTCGGAAAATAACATCAGATATCTTCAGTTTCGGAAATCAATGTATCAGGCAAATGCTAACTTCAAAGTTGATAAATTAAATTATGAACCGGAAATTACTATCAGTGAATACACAGAAAATGAACTAACTTCCAACTGGTTCATCAACGCCGCCGGAGGAGCAAGCTCTTTTTTAGGCAATCCGTTAGGCTGCGAGGATCTATTTGGGCGCATCCGTCCTATACTTCATCTATCTATCGGCAAATGGTTTAGTCCGACCGTAGGCGGAAGAGTAGCTTTCCAAGGTTTCGATTTGAAAAACCATCTGATTGTTCGGCAAGACTATTATCACATTCACACTGATTTTCTACTGAATATTACGAATATATCCAGAAAAAACAGAAAAAAAGAAACGAAGTGGCAATTCATCCCGTTTGCAGGAACCGGCATTATTCATAATAATGCCACACACCGACATGCATTCACTCTCAATTATGGAATCCTAAACCATTTACCACTCAGCAAACGTCTCTCCCTATCGCTGGAAATAGGTGGACTGACTACTTTTGGTGATTTCGATGGTGCTGGCAATGGAAACAAATTCAACGATCATCTTTTCCATTTATCAGCTGGAATCAGTATTACACTTGGCAGCAAAGGTTGGAACCTCCAACGAAACTCCATAAATGACCTTTTTTCACAAAATTACTCCCTTTCTGAGGCAAACAAACAACTGGAAAAAGAGAATGGGCAAAAAAGCCAAATTATAGCACAAATGCACAAGATACTCGAAATTGAAGGTTTATTATCACGTCTTCAAGACGAAATGATAAAATCCAGTCTAGCATTACACGACACTTCCGATTCAGCCAATAATTTATCCTATTATCCTAAAAACGATTATAGTGGTCTAAACTCATTACGTCAGCGTTTGTCAACAGCCATAAATGCCACTGAAAAGAACTCATGTGATAGTACCGTTAACCATAATTTCTTATTCAAAAATATAAAATCACAATACCCAACTACAAATAATGATACCTTAACTGGCTTACAAGACTCACTTTCATATACATCACTCAATAGGACACAACATAGTACCCAAGACTACATTACCGATATAATGAACACAAATACCTGCATAGGTTCCGCAATACTCTTTTTCTTCCACATCGGTACTTCCACTTTGACGGACAGTTCACAACTAGCCAACATAGACGAAATTGCGAGAATCTGTAAGAAATACGATCTCCTGTTAGAAGTAACCGGATATGCCGACAGTGCAACAGGTAATACCATGGATAACTCAATATTAAGTAATCAGCGAGCACACTATATAGCATCCGAACTAAAAAAAAGGAATATTTCGGAGCAAGCAATTAAATTATCAGGCAAAGGCGGCGTAAATACCTATTCACCAGATAAAGTAAACCGTTGTGTGAAAATTGAAATACACCTAAAACATTAATTTCCGGTACAATACTAGGAAATCGTGCCATTATTAATATAGAAAGAGGCTTAATTCTCGTTCCTTTTTAAATAGAATTTAGCCTCTTTTTTTCATCGAATCACCAAGAAAATAAAATTTGTTTCCAAACCTTCCACTTAATTTTAGAAATAGAAGGAACCAAAAACGTTTTTGCCAAAAAAATAGCACCAATAACTTCCGCACCGGAATTTTTCAAATATTCAGCATAAGTAAACAAACTATGGCCGGTTGTGAGTAAATCATCCACAATAACAACTTTTCTCCCTTTTACAGCATCACTAATGACATAGTTCGACATTTCATCAACATCACTACGTTTAGAAGCCAAATGTTTACATTCTCTATCACTCGTAAAAATAATAAAATTAAATCCTGAACATACACCTGTAAAACTTAAAAAGAAACGATTCAATGAAGAAAAACGTTCACGATACCGTTCCTCCGAACTACATGGCATAAACATGATTGTCAGATCACATGCAGGATGCAAAGTTCGAAATACCTGAGCAAAATACTGGGCACAGTTATCCCTCCCTTCTTTAAATTGATAAACAAGTTGGGTAAAGTGCCATTGCTCCTCTGCAATCCAGCCATGATACCGTTTTGGAAAATAATAATCAGCAAATACACACTTGATTTTATTTCGGTAAAAAGGGATAAGCGGCAGCTCTTTGTCAAACTTTTCCGGACAACTTAACGCATATAACAGAGCAGCATCTTTGTTGCCAGCTATAAGTGCTTGTTTTGCTCCATATTCTCGCTGTTCACGCCACAGAGCATTTCTTCCATACATAAGTAAAGCCCAACCAGCTTTCTTTCTCCAATATCTAGCATAAGCAGCAACAGCGCTCAAGATAGCCCAGATTAGCATAAAACCTAAAACAAAATATACTCTCTTTTCCATAGAATAACAGTTATCGAAAAATCATTCACTCAATTTCATATCTAAAAATATCGTCAAAGATACATCAATAATTTTCCTAAAAGCTAATCAAAACAAAGAGAAATACAGGATTCATCAAAAATCATTGAGACATTGAAAGTAATGTACTGATGCAGAAAAATTAAAACGGTATCACGATTCACATCGAAATACCGTCTCACAAAACAAAATAAAACACGACAAAACTACTATTAAACCTATAAGATAGTCACTTTTGACATATATAGGCTCCATCAATGAATATTCTCATACACATAATGGACATCAGATTAATTTAAGGCTTTATATACACAAAGATAAGCTTTTATTAATCAGAATCGCGGATAATATATCAACTAATAGAAGAATATTAACAAATCTTTCATTTATGGATATTTGTGGACCACATTTTCATACATTTACAGTAAATACCGATATTAGAAAAATCATATAAAATCATTTTTATATGCCAAACTCCGAATACACCTATTTATCTACTAAAATACTTTCTTTGTATATGAATCAAAAAAAGCCATCGGAATACACCGACAGCCTTTATCTCGCCAAGAAAAAGAAACAACTATTTCTTACTTGCATCCAAAGATACTTTACGGAATTCTTTCATTAGCTTTTCAATTTCCAAAGAAGCTTTGCGGGCGCGTTGACCAGCCGCCTTATTACCTTTTTCGGATTGCAAAGTAGCATCTTCATGGAAAGTTGCATAAACTTCCTGCATCTTATTCAAAATCTCATTCATATTACTTTATATTTAAATTCAAGCAAAAATAGGCATTATATCGTACATCAACAATAGATCACTTTCATTTCCGCATCCTGATATTCATTTTCCTATATACAAACATTCATTTTTCACATTCTAATCCCAGTTCTTTCCTGTTCCTGTTTCGGTAAGGATAGATAATCAGCAAAATAAGTATTAGCCAAGCTAAGCTCCGAGGCTACTCCCTCTTGGAACTGCACCCAATCCAGATCAGTTATTTTTTCACTCACAACTGGTTTGCCGTCTATATCCGCCGCAATCCATCGTTCATGATGTTCTCCCCTTTCCTCTATACGCACATTGGACAGACGAGGTAATTTGCCTGCCAAATCCGCCAGTACATTTCTCTGTAAAATAAGAATAGAATCAGAGTTTTTCATGCCATCCGCATAAATGAAAGAGCGAAATATCACTTCCTCCTTTTCTTTCGGTTTTTCAAAAGTATGCCAGTGCGGAGGAATAACAACACGTCCCTGTCCATCCTGTAATCCCCACAACTCACCATTACTCTGAAAAGCATACAATCCAAGATGCACCTCTTCCTTATCTTTGACAGTATCAACCTTTCCCCTATCTGAAATCGTTTCATCTTTCTCAGAAACAGAATCTACAGATACGGATTTATGTGATTCCGGCAAATTCAAATACTCTTTCAAAGACATATTTACCTTGTCTGTAATAACCCGAATCGGATAAAACCTGTCCTTCTCTTGAAACAAATCATACAGACTACTAACCATTGTATAATAAATACCACTTTCCTTATCATATATAATATTTCCATAATCCGCATACGACTTCAGCAATTCAGAGTCCTTCAGTTCCAGCACAAAATTTAGATCAAACACATCAGAGTCCTTTTCCAATACAAAAACAGCCTTCGCTTCACCATCAATCAGAATATCCCTTCTCACATTCCCTGTATCAGCATACCGGTATGGCGGAGCGGTAAAAGTAATTCTTCCTAAAGGATCAACCTTATCATCCTTTGACAAGAGCCGTCTGCGCAGTTCCGTCATATACCCCAAATCATCTTCAATACCAAACTTCTCCCCTACCTCCACAAAAGGACGAAAAATAGAACAATGATGATCCATTACACCTATCCTGCACTGATTTTCTGTAATAGCTTTAACTAGATGATATCCATCAGTCGAAAAAAATCTCAAATCCCATTTCACATCTCCCACAATTCCTTGCTCCCTCAACCAATTTGGATCATTTCTTTTCAGTTCAAACTCCTCCGTAAATTGTTGATTTAATACAGATGAATAATTATCAATCAAATGCCCCTCAAAATAGTCCCCGCAATTCACAATTTTACTCAGGGTTTCAGAATCCAAGTTATCATACACACACTCTAGTGCATGATCGAAGTAGCATTTATCTACCCGTACAACCCTGTCAACAGGCTTAGATACATCAATCAAATTCCCTGTATCCTTATCATAGAAATTACCATGAAGAAAATTATAGACTGCATCCCGGGACTCGTTATCCAGCATGTGGAATTCAGACACTGCTCCGTCAGGAATTCCCGTCATTGGTAATGGCTCAGCCATTTTCCCAACAGTTCCGTTCTCCAACAAGCGACTATTGATAAGGTTAATCCTATCATTAACCATTGCTGTTGCACGCTTTACATCCAATAAAATGCTCTTGATAAATGTAGGCGACTCCTTCAGTTCCTCTAACCAGCTTTTCAAATAGGCGCAACTGTCCTCTTTAATTGTTTTGCAGAGTCCGTGCTCCTGCATCACCAATGCACTTCCGAGTTCGGCAACCAACTCCTCTTTTGAGTATTCAGGCGAACCAAAATAACTAATCGGAGAAAACCGATCTAATCTTTGCTTTGCACCAGTTGAGTGAATCATCTCATGCAGTTCTGTCCCGTAAAATGATTCCGCATCATAAAACTGCTCTTTTTCGGGAATTACAATCTCATCTCTTGAAATAGAATAATAAGCATTATCCTGATGTTGGAGGCGAATAGGGCACAACCATTCATTATTCCGGACCATTTCATCCATAGCCGGAAAACAATAACCGTCCGCAGACAATTCAGGAGGCAAAGCTACATTCTCAGCCATAAGCTTTGCATATAACTCCGGTCTTGCCTGTTGAATATTTGTCTGTGCCACGTTAAATACATTATACACCTGCATATTGGGATATACTGTATATTCTTTCTGCTCATCCTTCGATAAATTCCTGTAATCTTCTATTTTTATTCTCTGCCTTGTTTCAGTATGAAGCACATTAAAAATAGTCAAAAAAACAGGAAAGCTCTTTGCCCCTTTCAGTACCGACACCTCCGATAATGGCTGTCCCTCTTCATCCGTTAACCGTTTCCCTTCCTTGGCAGGTCCCTTATAATTTAGCCCGCGTACCTGGTCGAACGTCATAAACACTGGTATCTTGTATTTCTCATTCTCACATTGCAAGTAAAGCATCAATGCATTCATACCATTGTACTTCCTGCCTGACAGATTCTTAGGCCAACTCAAGGTGTTTTCCGTAAACCAAGGTTTCTTCCAATCAGACTGGATTGATTCTATTTTCTGAATAACCATCTCAGCAAAACGTTCCAAAGCCCGATCCTCCGCACTACGCCCGTCTAACGCGGCGTAGTGATTCTTAAATTTCTTAGCCATGACGAATTTGAGTTATTCTTTTCCTGCTTTTTCTTTTACCCAGCGTGTCACCTCTCTAAAACGACATCCTAAGCTCAAATGGTCATTGTAGAAAAGCATATCCAAAGTACCCGTTAAATGAATACCGTTGCCCTTCTTTAGAAAGTCCTCTATCTCACCAGAAAAGCGGATAAAACGTACCCAAATGAACACACGTTCCTCCCCGGACATCTCGCTACTATAACCTGAGAAGTACATATATTTGTTACCATGCTTATCATCTTTTATTTCGGGAACAGTACCTACCTTACCATAAAACTCTATTTCACCTGCAATACATTCAGGTCTTGTATTGTCAACAAATTCGATGGTATCGGCAGTAAGGTTTAGATAAATATCCTCCTTGCTTTTATGGAAATTCAATATTCCAGTTATTTCCACTGAAGTTCCAATCAAATATTGCTTCAGTTCTTCCAGAGTCCCTCCCTTTTTTCGGACAGATATCCAACAATCTTTAGTGTTTCCTACGCCAACAGGCAAACTGACTTTGACAGAGAAGTTAGTATAAAGTTCACCTTTTTTATTAGGACGAAGTGTAGCGATATGACAAATTCTACCACATAAAGTAACATTTCCTTTAATCATTTTCTTCTATTATTTTAGATGACAGTCTCATAACAGCACTATCACATGACAAGCTGCATTGACCGACTGAATCCTGCCCGAAGAAAAGATACAGGGTATAGATACTAAGAATTGAACATTGGACTCAAAAGTAGAACTATTTCCTGGAATAAACACTAATAACTGTACTAATAAAACAAAAAAAATTCGCCCCATCCCGCTGGATGGAGCGAACATTCTTATTTTCTTCATAGAGAAATCATAGGGCTATCTATGCCCAAACACAAACAAAACAAACAAAATCTAGGGGAAAGGGGTTTCTATAGTTTATATGTATATTATTAATTATCAAAATAATTCACTTCAGTCTCAGATAATTCATCCTCCATGGGATATAGTTTAATCCGAAATAAAGAACCCATCCAGTTACTTGCCAGTCTATTATATTCCTTGACAAACTCTCTTTGTATGCGCAAAATCAAAGTAGGAGGATTTATTCCTTTCTGGATATAAGATTCATCCACAAAAGTTATATATTCATTCACTTTATGTCGTAACCGGAAACATTTAATGGCAAACCATATAATGTACCCTATAGGTATACTTACTAAAATAATTATTAGCATATATAGCCAGCACAATGGATGTGATAGTAATAACATAATCTTTATTTTTCAATTAATTGTTTATAAGCATCTGTAACCAAGATTCAATCTGTTCGATAGGGGCATCCTTCATAATAACCCTTTTGTCTTTATCAAGTAGATAAAATGTTGGAATTGCTTTCAGATCATATAACTCTTTATTGTAAATAACCTGTCCGGCATCATAACTATTAATCATCATTGAAGGATAATCTCCTCGTCTCCACAAAGGAATATCGGCATCTGGATAAATCGCTAAAACACTGAGATATGGAACCGCATGTTCTTTTGTAAAGTAGTTAAATATCGGAGAATCTTTAATATAATTCTTCGCTCGTTTACAATCATGACAATCCGGATTATTAAAAAAAAGAATGATATAATCAGCTTTGATAGATGACATTTTATAACTAGTGCCTGTTGACAAAGTATATACGAAGTCTTTTGCAATACTACCCGGACGATTCTTCAGCGCCATTTTCAGTTGAAACCTTGGACGAACTTTATAGGTCTCCTCCAATTGGGAAGATGAAACAATGGCATTGAGGACAGGAATATAAAAGTCTTCATTGCGAAATGGAGAATTAGGATCATAAAGATATTTCTCAGTCAGTTTCATAAAATGAAGAAACATGCCTTTATCTACAGAAGCAGACCTCATAAGGCCGGTCATAGCTTTTTGCCCTTTCGCAACAGGGACATAGGATAACACATCCAGAAAGTCAACAAATATCTGTTCGACTATTTCAGGCTTGGCGATTTGCGTTGTATCGCTAAAATCATAGTTTTCCCAAAAATGTTCTACCAAATAGGCTGCACGATCTTCGTATGAAGTAAGAGCATACGGAATATCAGGTAGAGTAAATGTCTTTTCTTCACGAAATGCTTCGGCTTGTTTTTGATTGCTTTGAGCATGGGAACAGCCGGTTTCTCCGCAAATGAATACCAACGCAAGCAAAATACCAGCACCTATTCTTGGTAATATCATCTTTAATGTCATGCTTTCAGTTTTTACCATCTAAATATTCGCATTATTTACAGAAGATTTTACGAATACATTCTATAAACTTATCATAAGATTTCCCCTGAGCATTTTTCAAGTTATCAAACTCCAACTTCCACTGGAAGCAACGGATCGGATCATCAAGAACCACTGTAATCAACTCATCACCTACCATAGTATTTGGTCCAGAAAGCCTTTCTACCACAGCCTGAAGTGAAAGTTGAGTATAGAAAAAAGCAGTTCCCAATTTTTTCTTGGTTTCTTCCAATTTAGTATTCAACAGCCGTGTTAGCAGATAGGCTGAGAACTCGTATGAATAGCACGAACTGTCCTCTTCATTAATATATAAATATATTTTATATGAATTATGTCGCTCTTTCTCCAAGATTTTTTTCAGGACCATAATGATGATGATTTTAAATTAAATAAGCATGGAATACAAACCCGCTCCATACTGTCAAATATTCTTTTCCTATGCATAGAACGTCCGGCAGTGACGGAGCGGATCTTGGTTAGAGAGAGAGAGTTAGAATGAATAGAAAAATCCGAATTTTAAATCGGATGAAGCCAAACTTAATCCGAATCCTTCACCTCCACTGTTAAAATGGTCCTTTTTGTATCCCAAATAACCTACGCTTGTCAGAAAACTGAAACGGTCGTTTATTTTAACCGCCAGTCCTGGAGACAACCCTATTTGGAATCCATCTGCGTCACCAGCTGCAATGCCGAAGCCTCCATCTACAAACAATGTCAAAATACCACTGCTGTAATACTTATAGCGTGCATAAGGAGCAATGACAAACACGTCATTATTAGCCTTATCACCATTCAATTTAGTACTAAATGATTCATAACCCAAACTAGCGCCCAACGACCATTTAGCATTAAAATCATAACCAAACTCTGGAGCAATAGAGAAATGATTTGTCTTACTGCCGTTATCAGCCTTATCATGCCAATAACCGACTTTTCCACCTAGCCACCAGCCACTATTTTGAGCCTTAGCTGTATCCACTACAAATAAACCAATAATTATAACAACGATTAATACAAAAATTTTCTTCATCTTCTTTTTATATAAATTGATTAATAAACAACATCAATTGGCAGCAGGATTCATTACCTGCTCATGACGCACTAAGCGCTTGGCAAGTATTTGAAGCAAAGGCAATTCATCCGGCTGTATAACATATACACTTTTATTATACAGACATACCGTAATACCTTTTTCTAGTACCTTTTCAAGCATATTCAGAACGGCTTTTGTCTGCTTACTATACTTCACATCGGCAAGCACAACAAGCGCATCGCCTTCTTTAAGTTGCCCGGTTATATCTTCCGATCTATTCACGATAATAACCCGATCCACAGTAATGCCGATCTCATTAAATTTGTCTGTATAATACTGGTACTCTTCTTTATTGTTTGCCATAGCAAACGGTATTATTCCGTAATTCATAGTGTATATATGTTTGCGTAATATTTTATTTCAGTCAATAATAGATTCTATGATAACCAGCCATTGAATAACTAATCATATTCATCATCCCATTCTGATTTTGGCAATAATCTTCTGCCATAGTAATTCATCCAAGCATAGCTTTTTCGTTTTCTTAGATAAAGTGAATCACCACAATGTTCTATAGCTTCCCAGTCAAAAGAAGAATGATGTCTCCAAACGACTTCCAGCCAATAAAGCAAATCATAAAGTATAAATGGAATAATCATCCACCACCAAGAGAGGAATATTGACAAAATCAAGGCAGGCAAAACAGCGAGCAACCAACATTCGAAGAACTGTTTTTCATGAATCCTAAGTTCCATATCTTCCCAGACTTCAAGATAACGATAGCGGGTAAAACAAAGCCCTGTTATCATAAAAAAATGTTTTCTCTTACCTAAGAACCATTTTGCCAAACGACTATTATAAAAAATCATATTATTTCTTTTAGACATTCATGTATTAAATACAATATTATCTCGATTCATGTGTTACTCGTTAATGTTTAGCAGGACTGCCATTTCTGTCGGATTAGAAATCCCCCTTGCTATTACAAAGTGTTTTGTCTCCAAAAACAGAAAAGAAGCAAGCAGTCCTGTAAACACGTGATTAATAAACATTGCAAAAAAATAAAACTACTCAATAATTACTGTACGATTCAATGCCGGTTCGCTGAAACGGTTATTCTTATCACCCTCAGCTTTCTTTATCAAACGGCTTTCCGGAATACCATATTTGTCAACCAGCAAATCATAGACGTACTGCATACGTTGTTCGCTCAATCGTTGGTTAACACCTTCACTACCTGTTGCACTATCAGCAGACCCTATTAATGTAAAAGTCTTGTTCTTGTCTGACTTGATAGCATTCTTTACATAAAATTCCAGATTAACAAGTTCTTTTTGATCGAGGGTTGCTTTGCCCAAACCAAAGAAAAGAGCTACTGGTGAAGCCGCTGTTTTCGATTCGCCAGCCACGGTCACAGTTTCAGGTTTGCGGTTTTTCAATGATTCATTTTCATCTGCTAACTGCTGGTTACGACCAATCAACGTACTGTTAGTATCTTCCAAAGAACGAATACGTCTTTCATAAGAAGAATAATTGATTGGTTTTACACGCTTAAAGCTGCTTTTTCCCAACTTAAAGCTTAAACCGACTGTAACAGAAGTCATTCCTTCCCATTTGCTGCCACCAATAGTTCCTTCAAATCGTTGATTTACGAACATTTGGCGTGCTTCCAAAGTCAGGTCGACCACTTTGCCTAAACGAAAACTATTATAAAAGCCGATTGAAGGAGCAAATTCGTTTTGATACGTGTCATTTCCATAAGAACGTGCCCAACCAAAACCTACAAACGGACTAAAATTCCATACACGTGTTTCCTTATATCCACAAAATGAATTAGACCAATTCCACATCAAATCACCGTGCAAGTTCATCACACCGAATTTTTCATTGTAATAGTTACCGTTGATACCCTTGGCATAAATACTTTTCTCATTAGTCATGCCTTTGGCTTGTAACCCGGAATACTGCAAACGTATTCCCAATGCAGGAGTGATCCATTTTCCTACTGAAATATCCAGTGCTGGTGATAAACGCTTGCCAAAAGAAGCTTTAGTATCGTATTCACCTTCGTAAAAATTCACACCGCCCCCAACTCCGATGAACCAGTTATCGAAAAATTTATTTGTTTCATACGGACCGCGAACAATCTTATTATTCTCATCACGATTTCCATTCTCTTGAGCCATAGCAAACACAGACATGCATACTAAAGCCACTGTTAACACTTTTTTCTTCATCTTTTAATTAAGTTTATATTAAAAAACAGGTGCCCCTCACGGACAAATTAAAGTTTATTGATGATTTTATTTTTTTGAATCAATATCTAATGCCTTAGCCGCATTAAATCTTATAACCTTCTTTGCAGGAATTTGAATCGGTTTTCCAGTGGACGGATTATATCCAATACGGGCAGCACGTTCTTTAACTGCAAATGTCCCGAAACCAACTAACACCACCGGTTCTTCTTTCTTTAAGTTTTGGCTGATACTTTCCAAAATAGCGTTTAAAGCTTGTTTAATTTCTGTTTGTGGCAAACCGCTAAGAGTAGCTGCCGATTGAATTAAATCATTCTTGTTCATTTTCTCTGTTTTATTTTAAATTAATATTTTACCCAAGTGCTTGTAATGAGTACTTATGGATTATAGTATAGATAATTTTTACCTCCCTATATATATAGATGCAGAAATTCGATTTTACTATCCGATTTTTAAAAGAAAAAAAATAAAAAATCATCAGCAAACAGCTATCTAATTGATTATAAAATATTTACTAAGTATTTTTTTCAGGTACAATTAGCTTTCTGAAAGCAAAATACTCTTTCAAAACCAAAAGCCGGTAGTAACTATTGTCTCAGCGTTACTACCGGCTTGATTAAGGCCTTTCTTTGTCTTTCCTGTTGCTTACAGATAAATTATAAAATAGTCCCGTTTATTATGCACGTGCTTCAAGCACCTTTTTCCAGACAATTGCCGATACTGCTGCTCCTACAAATGGAGCTACAATAAACAGCCACAGTTGACCCAAAGCATCTCCTCCCGCAAATAGAGCAGGAGCAATACTACGTGCTGGATTAACCGAAGTTCCGGAAATAGGGATACAGACAATATGTACCAACACCAGTGTAAGACCGATAACCAGTCCTGCAAACTTAGGAGTATTGTTTTCTTTAGCTGTAGTTCCCAATACGGTAAGGACAAAGATAAAAGTGAATACAGCTTCAGCTATAAAAGCGGGCACCATCATTCCTTCGCCATATCCGTTCGCTCCGGTAGCCGTAAACCCCATAGGGGAAGAAATCGCGTACAGTATAGCAGAGCCGATAACGGCTCCTGCAATCTGAGCTACCATATAACCGATAGCCTCTTTCCCCGACATGCGTCCACTTAGCCATACTCCTAATGTAATCGCCGGATTAATGTGACAACCCGATATACCACCTATGGTGTATGCCATTGCCACGACAGATAGCCCGAACGCAAAAGCGATTGTCAATACAGCTGCAACCGAGCCGGCTCCACCATTAAACACAGCAGCACCGCATCCCATTAGTACGAGAACCATAGTTCCCAACATTTCTGCAATCAATTTTTTCATATTCTTATATTACATGTTAAAACCCGACATTCAAATCATCTTACACATCGTATAGCTTTACCTCTATTTTTATCTATTTGAGAGATAAAAGGAATCCCTTCCGGGCGATAAAGTACCAAATAATACCCCATACTACTAGTATAAGAGTTTGATGACCAATAATCTCCTCCTAAGTCTGCATTGCCCATACTAGTTCCGGTAAATTCTCTAAATCCGCAATATGGCAAAAATAAAGTTTGTTCTTTTTTAGCATCAGAAGAAGGTTCTTCTGAAACTCCAAAGTAAACACCACGTATGCCCTTATAGCTACCACGAGAAGTTGGCAGTGCCACTATCTTTTCAAAATCAGCCTTAGTAGGCGTACGCCAAATGCCCTTTGGATGCACTTCAGAACAAGGATCACCATTATTAAGTGAAGTTGTAGTTAAAGTCAATGTATTCCAAGCAAAATAATCAGGATTGGTTATTGCATTCCATGTACCATTATTATTTGTATATTGTTCTTGACTTTCGGCAAAACGATAGACACCATTAACATACCGTAAGTTTCCCTTAGCCCATTTCAATCCTCCCAAAGTAATAGAATCATCTATCTTCGGCGTAAACTTTATAGTAATCTTATAATTTCCTCTTCTCACAAAATTTACAGGTACTTCATACCATTTACTATATCTAACACCTCCGATAGTGAACTGATTCAAGACTATTGTTAATGTTCTGGTATCAGGGACAATTGGAGTTGGTCCATAATATACATGTGAAGCAAAGTTAGACATCAATGTCAAAGCAGTTTTATCTGTAACAGAGTTATCAATAGGAAAAGTAGCTTGCGCCTCATTGCCAAGCCCTGTACTTTCAAGATTAACGGTGTTATCGCTAAATCCGCTAGCAACGACATCCAATGTCAAGAAACAGCAATGTCTCTTAAAATTAATCTCAACTTTATTATCCTGCCCACTAATCTGTTTTTCCAACACACAGGTAGCAAAATCATCCCAAGTACTTACAAAAGCAGCATTATTTATCAGTGCCGGCAAATTATTCCGATTATATGTATAACATACGAATTTATAATTACCAGCCGTTAATATAGGAGTTGTACCACTTATTAAGGTAACTTTATTACTTCCAATCTTATAGATATTATCATATATCAGCTCTTTACTACTATTATAAGTTAGCATCCTGAATATAGCATTATTATTCATAGCAGCTCTTGTTTCGACTGTTTTATTGGCAGGTAACATTTCTATTGTAGTCACAACATCAATACCTGTATCCTTGGTACTATCCAGAGGTTGTACAAAACTTTGCACCATTGTTTCCTCACTTCGGGTTTCAGGTGATATAACATCACCATAATCCTCCATACCACCAACCACGATATTCAATGGCACAAGTTCATCACCTTCCATAGGCATATCAATATCCTGCATATCTTTCTCGCATCCTACCAATAAAAAGGTTAAAGAAAGAAAGCAGGATAAAAATATTCTTGTATTTATCATACTTCTTAAAATTAAATTATTTCAATCTCATATTTATATCATCATTTATGGATACAACGTACTCCGAAGCCATAACTGATACTATTTGCAATACAATAACCGGAGTAAGTTCTGGTAACATCAAAAAGTCCAGCTCCAACATAATCTAAATCAGAGCCTACAACCTGAGATGTCCAGAACGATCCTCTTCTATCCACATCATAGAACCTGTCACTACCAGGATGATAATATCCACTCGCAGGAATGAATATACAATTACTAGTGACTTTATTTCCTGATATCTGTGCGGAAGCAGCATTAGCCCCTAAGAAAACACCGGAAACATATTGGAGTCCATAAGTACCTTTGGCGCGCCAGACGGTATTAGCTATAACCCCATTTAGTTTGATGCCTCCTCCCAAGTTATAAACTTCCATGCGGGTAGGCAATCTCCATGATTGCCCAAGATAGTAACTGCAAGGATCACCTGTACCATTAGATGGATTTTGAACCAAGTTAGTTGTTTTTGGACAATTGCTGATAGTAGGTGAAGCATTATATTCCGAAGGCTTCGCAACAGGTCCGGCATTAACTCCGTTGGCAATATTATAACCCAATAAAGAACCACCGCAAAATACCATGTTGAAATTTTCACTGGCATTATCTTTGACTGTAACTTGGCCATCTACAAATGACAAATTACTAACTGCCCACTTCACACCACCAATCTCCGTATATGGATAGGCCTTGTCAAAATGAACAGTTATTTTATAATTTCCTCCTCTTACAAAATTCACAGGTACATCTACACTTTTTGCACCATAATTTTTGCCATTGACAGTAACATCATTAAATTTAAATGATACCTTTTTTGAAATTGGAATTATACAATTTGTACTACCACTATTCATTCGATAAATAGGCATTAATTTAATATCCTCAATTTTCGTATCATCGGTACTAGTATAACTAACCGGCCAATTTCCCTTATAAAAAGATTCAGTAGTTACATAAGTAAATGTTGCTGATTTATCCATGTTTGAGCTCAAAGCCAACTGAATACGCGACATTTGATGTTTAAAAACAATATTGAGTGTATTATCTGTAGCCGTAATATTTTTTGCCACGCAATAAGTTGAAAAGTCATCCCCTGGCCATACGGATACAGGTAGTTCGACAGGTTCATAATTCTGGTTATACGTATAACAAACGAATTTGTACATCCCCGGTACAAGCATAGGAACAGTTCCAGTACGTAAAGAAGCTGTAGTTCCTGTCACTTTATACTTACAATATGCTACTTTATTACCAGCATTATCATATATTACAACATCAAATGGAGCTCCATCTTTCATATTAGCTCGGGTTTGAATTGTTTTTTCCTCCGGAAGCATCTCAATAGTAGTCACAATATCGATACCTGCCTCTTGAAGACTATCAAGAGGTTGTACAAAACTTTCTACCATTGTCTCCAAGCCACGGGTTTCAGGCGATACAATATCCCCATAATCCTCAGTTCCTCCAATCACAACGTTCAATGGTACAGGTTCATTTCCTCCTGTATCTATATCCACATCCTGAATATCTTGTTCGCATCCTGCAAACAAAAACAACAGAGAGAAGGTACTTATCAGAAATATATTTTTATTCATATCAATTACATTTTTAAATAAATATGCATTATTGGAATAAGGTTTCAAATTAATTACAATTCACCTCCAACCACATCTTGGTTCGTTTGTCCATTCCAGTCTTCGATAGTTACATTACCAGGACCTGCATCTGTAGAGCCGACTTCCTGTGTAACAACTACCTCCCTTTTTACACCAGCTGCACTTATCGTCACTTTTCCGGAACGTGCCGCACCGGTATTCGCATTTACAGTGATTGAAATGGAACCGTTGCCATTACCAACTGTCTTATCAATATTCAGCCAATTTTCAGAGCCTTTACTTACAGTCCAGACTGTATTACAGGTAATATTCGATATTACCTTACCTCCAGCTTTAGACACTGAGTGACTAACCGGATTCACTATAAGCGAAACCACGCCAGCATTTTGCGAAATAGTGATTTCTTTTGTTAGTGAACCGGCAGTAACTATAACCTTTGCAGAACGAGCAGATATAGTAGTATTAGGTGAACCAGTAAATGAAACTTTACCGTTTCCGCTACCACTTGCAGGCGTCATTGTAAACCAACTTTCCGACCCCTTGGTTACGGTCCAGGTAGTATTACTGGTAATAGACGAAGCTACCGTACCACCCGTGTTACTTACAGAATGTTCGGTCGGAGCTACTGAAAGGGCAACATCCTGACCGGTTTGTGAGATAGTAATTACTTTCGATATTGAACCGGCAGTTACTGTAACATTGGCAGAACGTGACTCCAAAGTAGCATTAGGAGAAACAGTGAATGTAATCTTCCCATTGCCATTACCGTTTGCAGGAGTCATAGTAAACCATGTTTCAGATCCCTTTGTAGCAGTCCAGGCAATATTGCTGGTAATAGACGAAGTTACTGTACCACCGGCACTAGTTACAGAATGGCTGATAGGCTCTACAATCAGTTCATTTTCTTTAGCAACTTGGTTGATAACAATTTCTTTGCTTACTTCCCCTGCAATAATGGTTACAGTTGCAGAACGGGCTTCACCAGAGTTTTCAGATACGGTAAACTCAATCATACCATTGCCCTTGCCACTGGTCGGAGTCATCGTAAACCAGCTCTCTGAACCTTTGTTTGCAATCCATGATGTGTTGCAGATTATTTGAGAAGAAGCTACACCGCCTGTATAAGCAACGTCATGCTTTTCGGGATTCACAGATAAGGTCTGTTCCTCGGGATTCCATACCAATGTAAAACTTACCGGATTGACAAGTTCAAAAGCATAAAACAGGACAGGAATGGCAAAAGCGGCTGGACTTACATTTGCATCTTTCCATTTGAATTTCAAGACAGACTGCGTACCTGTCAGAAGGGTTGGCAAGTCTGTTTCATTAATATCGATATTATGACTTGTTCTGATATTAGAATAATCAACGACTGCCTGTTCAACATTCGTTAGTTTCACCAGTAATACAGCACCATTCTCCCCCATGACCGGATTTGCCGGAACGAACTCGATAGACGAGATGCGGGGTTCTCCTGCCTCACCTGCTCTGGTACGGATATTTTCCGCTACTTTTGTACTGTCCAGGTTTTGCACGTGATACAAAGGAATAAACTTTTCTTCTTCACCCGAAGTAATCACAACTCCTGCCTTAAACAGAATATTTGACGGAGCGTAAGCACCGTTTTCCTGTTTACGTTGCCATTTGATTGGCAATACACCCTGACCATTTTTCATGGAGAGACTGGTCTGGGTAGTGTCAATATTGAATGAAGGGTCACTGATCCATTTGATTTTCACTTCATCTTCATTAGAATTAACCTTTATCATCCCCGCTTGTTGGTTACCGCTACCGACAGACAGATCGATAAACTCAGAGTTCACTTGGAAACCATTCTGAACCGAATTATTTCCGTCAAATTCATTTTCTTGCGAGCAACTGAAGCCAATCAGGGCTAAAACAAGAATTAATAAATATTTCTTCATAATACAATTTGTGAGCCTTTAAGTCTTTCCTCAGATTTCGTCCACCCGGCTCATTTAATTGGACGAATTGTTAATAATAAATTTACCTAAGCACAAGTAGTTTTATTTTAATCCACATAATTATTATTCACAGTCGCTTACAAACAATTGTCCATATTTTTATTGCAGTTATTAGAGTCTCCATAGTAAAAAGCTCCATGCAAATAGGCTTTTCTAAGATTGCACGGAGCATAAGATTTAACTAATTATTTATTTCCCGGCTTGTGTATAAGTAGCTGATGACCAACTAACGCCATTATTCAATGACCACGAAAAAGAGACCTGACGTTCGGAAGCAGTGGGATTATTTTCTACAGGCACTACCACTTCAGACGGGAAATAACCCGTAGCCTGTCCGACAATCACACCGTTACTTTTTGCATAAATGGTAAGAGCAAGGTCGGCATTCCCCATCAAGGTGAAGGTGACGCTTCCGTTCGTTGCTGAAATACGGGTATTCGCATCCGGTGCGGATACAAAACCCCAAGTATTTTCTTGTGGTCTGTTATCATTCAATGATATCCAGTTCAGACCGTTGTCTATGCTGTATTCAAAACCGATCGTGGCATTCAGTCCATCCAGATCCGGAACTTTTATGCCGATGGTGGCAGGAACAGCTTTTGCTTCCGATCTCACTACTTCCTGACCGGTTATTTCATTTATGCGGGTACGCACAGCGCGGAAAATCACAGTTCCCGGCCCGCCTTTAAACTGGCAGTAATAAGTATTCCCCTTTTCCGGTATGTTTCCGGTGGGAATAATCTTGCTGACAGTAATCGTTCCAGTGGAACCGCCTCCATTTGTCCCATCCTGTGTACGGTTTGTTGTGGCAGGCAGGACAGTCCATTCTCCATTGTCCAAAAGGTACTCAAAGATGATAGCACGTTCAGTGGCGGCAGCATTAGCGGGTACAATCAATTGCGGATGCATATTAGTATCCGCCGGACCTGTTACCAGAACAACACCTTCGGAAAGCGCCCGCACTTGTATTGAACCGGTATAGCTTCCTCTAAACGTAAAAGAATAATTTCCACCGGTCTGCGGAATATTGTTTTCAGGCAGGCTGCTACTGATGTATGTAACCTTTTCTTCCGGAGGTGTTCCCGGGTCCCATTCCAACGTGACCACCGCACTCCCCCCCACCAGTTCGAAACTGGTGAAAACGATAGGTAGCATGAATGCAGCCGGACGCACATTCGCATCTTTCCATCTGAACTTTATAGTATTCACTCCTTCTACCAGTTCAGTCGGCGTATCGGTCGGGTTGATATCAATATTGTGAAAAGACTTGATACTCGAATAATCAGCTTGTGCCACTGACAAATTCGTCAACCTTACCAGAATAGTTGCTCCGAGATCGGACATGGCAGGATAAAACGGTAAAAACTCAATTGATGAAATCTTGGGAGTGAGATTTACCTCCGCTCTTGTTTGAATGCTTCTTGTCACCAATGTACTATCCAGATTTTGTACATGATAAAGAGGAATAAAGCGTTCGAACTCTCCGGCGGTAAGTATCACACCGGCTTTGAACATCATATTCTCCGGAGCATACGAACCGGTTTCCAGTTTCTTCTGCCATTTGATTGGCAAGACTCCTTGACCATTCTTCATGGAGATAACAGTTTGCGTAGTATCAATATTGAACGATGCTCCGGTAATCCACTTGACTGTCACATTCTTTTCATTACTACGGACAATCAGTGAACTTGCATCTGACGAATTTCCCGTATTTGCTAGATTGATAAAATCCGCACTGACACTTAACCCCTTAGCTATCGGGATACCATCTTTCAATTCATTCTCTTGGCTGCAACTGAAAACGAGCGAGAGAATCATAAGAAAAAATAAATATTTCTTCATAAGCGTTTATTACATTTTGAGCCTCACGTGTTATTTTTACAATTCCGTGCAGGAATGGCTCATTTATCCTGCACGAAATGTGTCATAAAGTTCTACTTCCCGGCCTGTGTCAACTCTGCACCTAACCATCCCTGTCCATCTACGGTCCGGTAACTGAAAGCAATTCGTCTGGGCGACGAACTTGGGTTATCCTCAACAGGTACGACCAAAGTACTCGGAGCATAACCTGTGGCATGTCCGATTTCCCGGCCTTCATACTTCACATAAATTGTCACCGGTTGTTTTGCGTTACCTTTCAACACAAAACTTATACTTCCATTAGTCGCGGGTACGATAGTTTCACGGGGAGGTGCATCCACAATCAACCAGGTATTCAATTGATTTCTGTTATCATTCAATGATATCCAGTTCTGACCGTTGTCTATACTGTATTCAAAACTGATCGTTGCATTCAGTCCATCCAGTAAAGGAACAATCACAGATACATCCCCCGGAACAGCTATCGATGCCGATCTTGCCGCTTCGGTTGCGGTAGTACTGTTCACACGAGTTTTCATAGCTCTTAGTATTACATTTCCCGAACCTCCGGTGAATGTACAAGTATATGTACCTCCATCTTCCGGTATGTTCCCGCTCGGCGAGAGTGTTTTCGAAGGTTTTATCTCTTCACTGGCAGTTTCGCCATCCTGAATCCGGTTTGTGCTGGCCGGCAAGTCTTCCCATTGGGCCTCTGTCACATCAATCAACCGGTATTGGAACTTGATATTACGGGTATTGGTGCTTGTATTTGCAGGAACAGTCACCTTCGGAGTGTGTGAGGTGCCGATAGGCCCGTTGAACAGAACGGTTCCTGTAGCTGCATCCACCGAACGGACTCTCAATTGCCCGGTATAGCCACCCTTAAAATTGAAAGTATATACTTTAGCGGTAGCAGGAATATTTCCGGCAGGCAGGTTGCTGCTGATATATTCAAGCGTACCACCTACTTCAGAGCCTTGTGCCGGTTGTATATAGCTGATACTTTTTACAATGGTATTATCATACCCAATCGTATAAGTCACGATTTGGTTAGTAGTGGAAGTACTGGCAGGAATAGTGATAGTCCCCGTTTTTTCTCCCATTGCACCGGCTGGAAAAGTTGTTTTCGAGCCGTTCAAATCAATCCACCACGCAGCATTGGTTTTTACTTTCACCGTAGAGGTTATTCCTGCCGAGGATATCGTAGCGCCACTGACCGGATCGGATGATATGAATTCTAACGCTCCCTCAGCACCGTTCGGAGCCAATTGAGTAAAAGTCAGTGATTCTTTCAATACACCTTGCGACTTCACCAATACCGAAACAGGACGTGGATCTGGACCGGGATTATCTTGAATATGCAGGGTCAATGTCTTTATGCCGATTCCAGTTCCATAATCCGGCACGGGAGAAATCTCTGCTGTACTACTCTCAATGCTCCACGGTTTATTGGTTTTTGCCGTAATAATAACAGTCGCACCGGCAGAAGGCAAATCATTTCCATCCGTAACGGAAGAACTTATAAATTCCCATACCAGCGGTTCATCAATAGGCACGACATAATTGATATTCAATATTTTTGTTATACTCCCACCCATACAACTTATTCTAGTATAGAAATTTGTTTCCGGAGCTTGAGGATTCCACTTCAGTTCAACTATACTGGGAGTCCTGATTATTGGTGGTATTCGGGATACATCTATATTAGTAAAATCCTGTATTTCAGCTGCGTCTATAAATACCGCAGATATCCCCGAAAAATCTACAAAAAATGCTCCACCGGTAGCTTTAGTCATATTGAGTGTTTCCGGTGGGGTCAAATTCAGTATTTCTTGGGCAGGAGGTGCTTCATCTGCCCTTGTACGAACAGAAGACATATTGCACAACTTGACCGAATCCACCTCGTCAGCCCATACAAGAGGCACATATTTAGAATACTCTCCTGCCGTAACAAGAACCCCTCCATTAAAAGCCACGGATTGAGGGGCATAATTTACACTGTCCGTCAATTCTCTCCATTTGATTGGGATAATACATGAACCTTCCTGAACCGGTATGCTTGTTAGAGAGGTGTCAACATTACATTTTGGCGATACATTCCACTTCAATTTTATTTCCGGTACATTGGAAGTTACTTCCAGTACTCCTGCAAGGTCGGTACTGTCATTTGCCAATCTGACAAATTTTGTATCAATGTTAAAGATAACATTCTGCTTATCCGTGCCGTTCACCTCATCCCTATTTTCACAACCGGCAAAAAAGGAAATGAAAAAGGCTAAAATCGATATTACAATATAGTTTATACTTTGGTTTCTCATATTTTATTTTAATTAAAAATCCTCGTCCGGCACAAAACAGACTATTTTTCTGCCATACCGGACAAGGTTTTGTTATCTATCTAGCTTATCAGTTTCCGTATGAAACTATTGTTTTTTTACACATCGAATAGACAATCCATACGTTCTGCTCATACTTGACAACCAATAAACGCCCTGCGGGTCAACAGAAAGAACCTGATTGTATTTAGGAGAATAATCTCTTAAAGAATACAAGGCGTATGTTCCATCATTATCATAAATAGGCGAACCTGAGCCGTTATATGCGCGGGCACCTACTGCCGGTAAGAATACTCTGTTAGGCGCTGTACCGAACCAAATGCCTTGGGCATCGGAATCCCATTCATAAATTTTGGCAAGTGCCACAGTTTCCAAACGCGATGGCGTCTGCCATGTACCTTTCGGAGTAATCAATGAACAAGGGTCTGCTGCATAATTATATTCACCTTGGTTACGGGCTCCCAGTCCGATATCTGTTGTATTCCATTCAAAATAACTACCTTCATACATTCCGAGATGATAAGCGCCTTGAGTCGGTTCAATATGGAAACCGTCAATGTCTTTGTACACATTTCCTTTGGCCCATTTATAACCACCCACAGGAATATAATTACGTTCCAAGGCAATTATGACTTTATATTCACTTGCCGGGCTAAGTTCGACTCCAGGATAACGCATCACTACACCCTTGATTGTCTCAGCACCTATTTTAAGTTCTGTCATTTCTACCGTCAAGTCTCTCGATTTAATAGGAAATATGATTTGCGGATCACTTGCTGCAACTGTATCATTATTCAATGTTGTCCAGCTAAACTCTGCGCTTCCGCTTGTTCCTGTATTCGGTAATGTTTCCGACGAGCTGAAATCCCAATTTATCAAAACATCATTCAGATTGTTCATCTTCGCTGCACAAGCTTTAATTTGGTTATCGGGAAATCCGGTAGTAGATACTTCCAGAATGACATTGACGCAATGGCGTACAAACTCATTTCTGACAACAAAATCTCCACTATCGCTCTCCTCTACATTAACACTTTGTTTGCAAGTCATAAAATCATCACCCTGTGTAACTTTTATGATTGTACTTGTCCCGTCAAAAACCGGAATAGGTTCATTATTACCGATAGAATAGCATAAAAAGGTATAAGGACCTGCCGGAAGATATAACTGGTCGCCAACCGCCGTTCCTTTTCCACTCGCATCAGTTTCATATTCTCCCTGCCCTGCAAAATTAGCAGAGGAAACAACATCTCCCCTATATGCTAATAAACGATACCTCTTCTCAGCCAATACGCTTCTGGTAGCAGCACGAGATTCCGATTCCGGTACAGGCTCGATAGTAGTAACAATATCATAGCCTGTATCGAATTTATCGTTTAGCGGTTGTGAGAATACGAGCTTCTGGGCTTCGCTGCGAGTCTGGACTCCTCCCTTTTGATTTCCCTGATTAATTACGGAAATTGAAATAGGAATAGGTTTGCCATCATATTTTTCAACTACAGGAACAGAACTGGTATCCTGTTCATCTGTTTCATTGCTACATCCGGTCCATATAGGTAACACGGATAGCAAGGTAATCCACAGTAAAATATTCTTTCTCATATTTATTTTTTTATGTTGTGAGTAATATCCGCCGGTAGTATAAATTATAACCGGCGGACACTATTTCTAGATTTTAGATATCACCGCCAATACCTCCGGTTATATCTCCCTTATCTTCAAAATCACCTACATTATTGTCTCCACTGCCTATTTTTATATCAGATGTTTGTACTTTCTCTGTGATTGTAGTCCAGTGCTTGCCGCCATCCTTTGAATATTTGAATGTGACAGTCCGCTTATCTTTTTTATCATTTTTCGGAATAGCTAACTTCATAGTCACAGGAGCATTACCACTCTCTCTAACCAATTCCCCTTCACCTATGAAAGCGGCAAATACAATATTACCCGGATACGTTCCTGTAAATGAACAGCTATATTCCTTTCCTTCAGCTGGAATCTTTTCATCATTAGGTGTTATCGAACCGACCGTAAGTGAACCGGCAAGCTGGGTTCTTGACCCCATTGATATCCATGTAGTTCCACCATTGGCACTATAGAAGAAGCTTACCTTACGGTCAATCATTGCCGTATCTGGCATAGCCGGTATATCCAAATTGATTGATCCGGGGCAATCACCTGTATTCTCCTTCAGCATTTCGCCGCCGCTTTCAGCTTTCATGTCAATCGTTCCTTTATAGGTTCCCGAGAATATGCCCGTAGTCGTATCGCCTTCACGCGGTATGGCTGTACTGGGTAATACTTGAGATATAATTTTTGCTTCATCCTGTGTCGCAGTAACACCCTTCAGCTCCTTCCAACCATCAGGACCATAATACTCAAATGTCAACACTCGTTTAGCCAAACTCAAATAATTATTAGGTATGGTAATGCTCGCATCCTTACCGGTAGTTGCCGGTCCCGTTGCTAAAACTCTATCACCTCCTTTTACGCGAACTTGCAAGTTCCCGACATAAGAACCGTGGAAGTGGAACATGTATGTTCCTCCTTCAACAGGAATTTTACCAGATTCATCCCAGCTATCGTAAATCAGTTCACTGCCGAAATCTTGTATATATACATAAGTATTCACCAAAATATTATCATATCCTACATTTACGACTATTTCTTTCGTGGTTGACCCTGTATTTGCAGGAACCACCACTTTCCCTTCATTCTCACTTGCCAGGCAAGTCTTTTTATCGGAACCATAAGATATCCACCAATCACGTGATGTATCCACCTCTACTATTACTGTATCTTTCTCTGCTTTTAGATGTGTACCTTCCATAGGTTTTACACTCTTAATATTAAAAGAACCTTGTGCGCTTGATTGTGTGAATTTAAGAGTTCTTTCTAAAGAATCTTTTAAATATACACCAACAAGAATATTTCTACTTCTCAAACTATCATTGTCAGCTATTCTGATGAACAGCGATTGCTCATTCGCTTTTGGAAGAGCAACTGCGTCTGCTCTAACCTCCACACCGTCCTCGTTACGATAACGGATACTCCATTCACTATTTGTTCTCGCAACCGCAACTACCGAAGCATTTTTAGCCGGCAACAAGCTTAATGAATCAGGAATACATTTTATGAATTCCCATTCACAAGGAGTAGGTAGAGTGTACGTTATATATGCAAATTTTGTGTACCCTGTCATTGTTGAAAGTTTTAAATGTCCTCCAAAATCTATTTCAGGAGCGCCTTCTTCCGTCCAGTTGAGGGGTATTTTTGAATCACTACCTGTATATTGTGGGGGCAGCTTATCTAGAGCAAGATGATATTTATCGAAGTCGGTAGCCTCACTAAAATCATCAAAATTGACATTACACCTATTAATATATCTAATCTTAATAGTGCCGCAAGTATCCTTATCCAATGGAAGAGGATTAGGAGTATCTATGATTATCTGGTTATCGGAAGTTGGCATCTCAATTCGTCCGGCACGTGTCATTATCTGGCATTGTTCCATTATCTTTACCGAATCCACCTCATCCGCCCATACAAGAGGCACATATTTGCTATCATTTCCGGATGTTATCAGCACGCCTGCACTGTACGCAGCATTCACCGGGCCATAAACTCCGTCTGCCAGCTTTGAAGCCCACTTGATTGGTAACTGAACTCTTCCGTTTTCCAATGATAATTCAGTAACAGTGGTGTCCAAATTGCTCACCGGCGGTACATTCCACTTCAGCTCAACACTTGGCGTGTTCGCCGTTATCTCTAGCGTACCGGCAATACGAGTACTATCGTCTTGTAGTCTCAAGAAACCGGCACTTGTACCGAATTCAAGCTTTCCACTCTGACTCGCATCATGTCTGTATTCATCATAATCACTACATGCAGTTACTGCAAATAGTGCCAATAGATAAATTAAATACTTCCTCATAACGAATAAGATCTTAATTTGTAAATATTTTTATAACGCAAAATAAATAACATCTATATAATCAACATACATTCAAGTATTCTCCCTATTTATCTCTGACACACCGAACGGGCATAGCGTCGGCACGGTAAGCTTGATCAGCATGCTGTACCATATCCTTTGCAAATGTAGTGGCAGAGATCGCATTATCATTGGTATTCCCCCACCTTATCTGACTAGCAATATTACTGTTCAATGCATAAAGTCTAAATCCTTGAGAGTCATTACTATCATAACTACGGTATGGGATAAAAGGAACATAGCCTATTTCATCATAAAAGACTCCTTCTGTATATATATTTGCCGCTTTAGGCCATATACCTACAAATGGTCCGCTCTTCCCCCCAAATGGGAGAGTCCAACCGGGAGGACAAGGATTATAAGGAGCTTTCTCTTGTTTCTCATCCAACCATAAATAATTATTGCGCAAAGTTCCATCATTGGTATACCAATCAAAATCATCTCTCGTTAAATACATCATTCCAGTGATAAAATTCATCGGATGAGCAATAGAATATTCCAGATTATTGGGAGAATTATTAACATTTACAAAAACTCTTCCGAAGTTAGGATGATCTTCTTCCATTGTAAATCTTACATCTTTTGTACCATTTTCAACTATACAATATATATCTTTACTTTTTAAAGGTGTGTCAAATCTAGCTCCCGGAAATGGATCTTTTCTTCCATATTGATACAGTAACCCCCAACTACCGTCATTCGTCCTATCAAGAGTATAAGCGCCAAGATTACGGTCCATCCACGTGAATCCATTGAAATCTTTAGTCATTTCAGTCTTAAAATCATAAATGTTTCTATTCGCATCATATTTTATTACGTCACCACCCAAAGACCATATATGCCAGCTCCATCTAATATTTGCGAAACCAGTAATTCCAGGAGTTTGAATTATAATCACTACGTTACCTGTAAACGTAGTATTGTTTTTAACAGTAATCCACTGCTTCTCCTTGTCATAAGTCAAAGTTAAATCGACACCCGGTTGGTCGTACCACAATATATCGACATCTAAATCTTCCCCTTTAGCAATACGCTCAACTCCATCTTTATTGGCTTGCATAACAGGTATATAAATTACATTTCCTGTCTTCGAAGCAAAATCTGCCAGATAGCAATTTGCAGATAACATTTCTATAGGAATCTGCCGGATTATATTTCCAAGCTGTATTTCTAAATAAGAGTTTTCCATATCGGCTCCTTCAAAAGACAGGTATATGTCATGCTTACTGTTTCCCGTCAACGGATTAGCAGGTTCAATCAGGTTTAGATTGTTATCACCATCAGCATCTCCATACAATTTTATATGCCCGCTCGGATTAACCAATTTTACTTTAAAGGTTGATATTTTACTGCCCGAGCCTGACGGAACTATAGCCGATATTTCTAATGCTTTAACTATGTCACTGATAACAGTAGGATAAAGAGTAATAATATCCCTATCTACTTGAAGCATATATTGCCCATTACTGTCTCCGGTACTGCCGGTAGTTGTCATACTATACACAACATTGCTCCCTGGATTGGCAGCCGCTTCAGCTTCTGTTTCATAGCCATTGCTATTTACCGTTTCAATATTAAACATATAATGGGTATTGCTCTCCAAATCAAGGACAGGAACGTTGGCTGCTTCATCCAACTCACCGGTATGGTTACAAAAGTCAAGCTTATACCAGCCCTTTCCGGTCAACTGTACCAACAGATAAGTTTTAGGCAAAGTCGTTGTGCTGTTATCGGTTCGTGGAACGAAATACACGTTATCCGCCAAGGCTGCCGGACTTAACACCCTGTCAAAAGTTGCACCGGTTGGATATATATTTGTTCTTCCGACAAAACCTTTTGTGGGTACATTACATATTTTCCAACTGGACATAGCTATATCAGAAGCCAAAGTAACTTTGGCGAGCATTCTCTCTAGTTGAATAGATAAATTGTTACTGGCACTACCTATCTCTTTCGAGCCATACATAATCATTTTGTTATCCTCATCTGAGAAAGTAAGTTCTGATAAGAAATCCTCCGCATTAGTGGCATTGATTGAACTGACACCCGTATTACAAACGACATATAAAGTCTCTCCTGCTTCGACAGCAAATTTAGTCAAAGTAAAAGATACCGTACTTCCTACGTTTGTAGGAGCAACAAAAGATTGGTATTTTGCCTTACCGTCTCGGAAGAGGAATACAAGCACATCATCTACCGTATTTTCATTGACAGTGGAACGGCTTTTTACCTCTACAACCGCCTCTTCCGGCAATTGGAGAGTCACATAGGATTTTTTACAATTGGTACTGGTTTCGTAATCATCTTCAACGCAGCTGGCAAATGCGAATAGAAGTGACAGCAGTATCACTACATTATATTTTTTTGTATTCATCTCAGATGCTTATTTAGGGTTTATCAATCGTGAATTTAAAGGTCTGCATTTTTGACCCGTATGCCACTTCATAATTATTTATGAAAAGATCCAATACAACTTCCACAGGTAATAAGTCAGGATACATCACACCGTCATATTGCATTAGCACATTCTTAGTAAATAAGGTCGTTGAACCGTCATATCGAATGATACCATGTCTAAAAGTAGTTGCTATCGTTCCATCAAGTACTCTAAAAATATTTACATCGTATGCCCATTGCATATTAGATTCCATTGTGATCGTCATATTAGTATTTTGCTTGTTTTCCCATGCAGAAATAGTTATATGGTCGCCATCTTTCACCTCTTTTCCCTCTATTTGCACAGACTTCAAATTAAATATTAATGCTGTTTCTTTCTTCGAAACAGTTATTGTTTTAGAGAGATTACCAGCTTTGATTATTATTTTACCATCGGGTACAATATCATTAGACTGTCCTTTTAGTCGAACTGTCAGCCCAACAGTTCCATCATTGACAGGAACAATAACATTGGATTCATTCTCATGACCTGAAAGATAAAATTTTTCCGCATCGGTCAAATCCACTTCAATACTTTTCGCATCAGTCAATACATTCAAACTTCCTCCTAGAGCATAAGTAACTCCTACATGATTGGAATTCGTATTAAGATAAGTTCCATGTATTGCACTATTCATATTTTTTCCATACCATTCTGCGATTGTACATTCAACATCAGTAGGTTCTACATCTTTCAACTTCAAGGTGACTTCACAAATAGTATTTCTCATAAGAGTAGTAAGTCCATCAGGCTTGATATCTGCTTTCCACACAAAAGAATTTCCGTCTATACTTCCCTCTACCACTACCTTTATTGGAGAGGAACTCCGGTTCTCATAAACATACCCCGAACAGTTCACCTCAGTAGTAGTAGCAGTAGTGTAAATATCTGTTGCCGTCCCAAAGGCGTCAGATATCGGAACAGGAGCACTCGATTCCGGAGCAAACAATTGCACCGATTTCTGGTCATCAGCAATACTTACTTTATTCACTTGCAGCGTTTTTCCTGTTATATTCACTATTTTAACATCCAGCCGTGAAGCCACACGGAGCAATGGTATAGTTATTCGGCTGTCTATCGCGAAGTCATGCGCCCCATTGGTACTTCCCGTCATACAGAACGGGGAGTCCGGACGTGCTGAAGCACCATAAGAATAAGTTTTCAAATTACCCAAACTTGTATCAGCTCCGATGGTAGCATCTGCTGGCAAGTTGGCAACCACAAATAATTGATAAGTACCTTGGGAATTCATGTTGTGGTGTAACATCAGTTCTTCATCAGTGATATTCAATACCAATTCTCCATTAGTAGATGAAATTGCCGGCTCCGGCTCAGGGGTATAATAGTATAATGCCGGCTCTCCATCGCTGGCATTTTCAGCAAAGAACCATACATGAACATTATCTATTTTGTTTTCCGCCTCCAAACCGGTATTGACAGAACCATCTTCTACTCTTGTCACAGGCTTTATGTGCAGGCTGATACCTGCCGTTACATCTCCTCCCGAATCATCGTCGGACGTACACGAAACCATCATACCCAGCAGCATAATGCAAACTGCCAACAGTAGCGGCACAAATGATTTAATTATTTTTTTCATATTTGAATCCATATATAAAAACTTTATTTTTATTCATTGCTTAACCGGGAAACGCCCAGTATAAAATCACCTAATCTACTATGTTCCTTCCGTTGTTGCTCTTTCAGAATATCAAACTCTTTTCTCCACTTGGCAGTGTAAATAAGATCGTAAAGAGACACCTGCATGCACCCTTCACTCTGCTCTATGCCAAAGCCGGAAAAACGGTCCGTTATGAATTTCTGCTCCACCATAGCAGTATAAAGGAAATCCTCTATTTCCATGAACGGTTCTTCCTTCAATTCAATGGAACTGATAAGTTTGGTTATCAGATAGGCAGAAAACTCGTATGCCTTACAGTAACCGTCCTCCTCATCCCTATACAGGTATATTCTGTTAGGATTGGTCTTTTCTATTTCAATCTTTTCCTTCAAATTCATTGCAGCAGTTTTTTATTAATCCGGATCAACTTCTTCTTCCACTGAAATCAGATTCCAGGGTACTACCTTGCAGGTCGCCGTAATGCTATTGGTAGTCTTGCCGTATGCAATGGTAATGATATATGCGTAATTCGGATCTATTTGATATTCGTTATCTTTATCTCCTATTGGTATCAGCCCTTTAAAGGTTCGTGTTATATGCGTATCACCTACACCTCCTACTTCAAAATCAATTAATAACGAAGTTCTGGCATCCACATTCACCGGGTCATGTGGAAAAAGTCGCAAAGCAAGACGGTCAGAAGCGAAAGTGTCAAGTGTATAGTCTTCTTGGGTCAAGTCGGCGTTAATGGACGAAAGTTCATATTCATCCCCATCTTTAAACACGTAGTTTTGGCACGTAAACGTACAGCCGGTTCCACTTTCACAGTACAGCTTTGCAGTGTTGGGAACATTGTTGATAGCTCTGACACGTATTGTCTTCAAATCTATCCAGTCAGCATCGGTAGCTTGAGTAAGGTCGGTCTTGAATCTCAGAATTACCTTGGCATAAGTACGTTTTAACTCCATAGAGAGAGTAGCATGCGAAGCATCGGTAGAAAAGTTGTAACCGGTTCGAGAAGCAGACATGACGAAAGGTTCATTCTCCGTTGCACTCTTCTTGTAACCTGCAAAATCCGTAACCTCTCCCCCTGCGTCAGTCACATTCTGTTTACACGCCAGTTCGTATGCTAGCAGATCCGCTTTGGTAATGTCTTTCATTTCAGCATCCGTCTTAGTTTCCCAATCGGCATTATTTACCACAGCAAATATGTCCTTATCTGTTGTAAAATCCGGATTACCTTCAAATTTGACTTCAACCCTATCTTCACCCGTAAGACCGGACTTCCCGAAATATTGAATTAACCTTCCTGTTGCCGATTCATAGATAAATATATCGTAGCGTTTGATTTTCTCCTCAGGAATTAAATCGCTTGCACGTGTCTGATTATTATCCGATCGTACAGATATACGTATGCTATAAGACTGAGGGCATCCGTTTGATGTATCTGATTCATTGATGCAAGATGCAAGCAACAAAATAATCAGGACAGTAATCAAATATACTTTATTTCCAATATTTAGTTTCATATATTCGTTCTCCTTTATTTTTTGAAGTTTCTGACGCAACGGATGGGAACTGCGTATGTTTCGGGAATTGCATAACCAATATCCGTTACCGCACCATTTTCATAATCGGTAGTCACAAATCCTAAACTGCAAAAAGTCATCTTTCTATCCAGGTTTCCTGATTCATAACCTCCATGAAAAGCAATAGCATCAACAGAATTCCCACTATTATCTACTGTTTTAATCAAATTATAACCATTAAAATGTACCGCATTATTATACCCGAACTCCATCCAGCCATCAGGTCTCGTCACATCCATTTTCAAAACGGTTTGTAAATTAACCCATTCTTTATTGGCTGTTCCATTGATATTTCCCGGTAGATGCCAACCTTGTGGACAAAGCCCCTGAATAAATTCTGTATTTAAAGCTACTCTATTTTGATGATCTTCCGTAGTCCCTTGCGGTAATTGTATTGCAGCATATCTATTATATAAATATCCACTGGTTGCCTTTCGAGATTCAGGTTTCATACATACCCCATATAAACCAGTACCAATCAAGTTCGTCGATTCTCTATTAGTACAACTTGCTTCAAATACTGCCGTGGTACTTGCTTCACCATAAGCCAAATCTTGTATCATCCACCAGTTATCATCAGCCATCAGCTTCACACGATATACCTTATCATCCCTGTCATCTTGCAGCAGGCACGTGGAACCGAGAGGCACGTTCTGGGGAGCTTTCCAGTTCTGCATAGACGGATACGTTCCTGCCGGCTTTACTTCATCACCCATAGTCATAAAAGTTGCATAATCGGATTCCAGCCTGTCTTGATGACCGTCAGGAGCAGTTATGCTTGCGATGCAATACACTTCACAGGCATCATTCAACTCCTCGCCAAGCAATACTAATTCAGTTCGATAATAATCGGGATATGGGATATTGGTAATGCCGCTGGTTATTTCTTCAATGCTGAATGTAAAATCAGCCAACTGTTTTTTGCGGAACCATTTAAAGGTACTTCCGGTACCGTTTTCTCCGAATTCGGCATAAATAGTAGCCGATTCTCCCAATGCCACTCGCGTATCCTTTGGTTGTGCTTTCCAGAACGAACCTCCACCGGCAGGATAATTGGTTTCATTCTTGTCCCAGTTTCTGACCTGTGCCTCAATGGTCAGTCCATCACCGGCTACAAGTGCTGTCAGCGTATAGTATGTGTTAGGATGAAGAGTATAATCTTTATCCGAGTCCGAAGGAAGCAATGCCGCATGACCTATCTTTGCTTTGAAAGATACGGGTTTACCGTCGAGAGATACTTCCACACTCGCCGCTTGGCTTTTGTCTGTTGTGGGGAGGAACAGATAGGAAGGCAGGATAATGGCATCCTTCTTTTTCTCCGATATATAACCGGCAGAAGGAATAATCTCCTCAAAAACATCCTTATTGAAAGTTACTTTCTGGTCATGGGCTATAGTTTCTGTTCCGTCACCGAACAAAGGAATAGCGTTAGGCAATCCCGTGAAATCGACGGATTTTAGTGCAGAGAAACTCTTGCTTTTGACCGTCAAGTCAATACACACGGCAAGGCGAGTAAGTGTCACCGGCAGTGTAGTGCCATGATTCACCCCGCCAACCATTACCGTCCCCAAATTAGTGGAGGAAGGTTTGCCATTATTTGGCAAACCAATAGTCACGTTCTCAACTTCACCGAGCATCGGGATATTCGTTTGGGGACGACGGGCAATGTCATACGGAAGTATGACTTTTTTTAGTTCTGAAAGGTTTCCAACATGCTCCAAAGCCGCAAGCCTGCTTCCGTCATCACTTTCATTGACAATGACATAAATATCATAATTTCCGGTCAGACCTTCCACCTGTAAAGGATCTGCCGGATTATTGATAAACCGGTTACTTTTCACACTTTGGGCAATCGTCCGGGTTACTTGAATAATCCGGATTGTGTTAACCTGCTCGTCAGTCCCGTTTCCAAATGAACGGGTACTTATTCCCAGCCGGACATTCTTTCCGTCTGGCACTGTTTCTTCGGTAATTTCACTCTCCGCTACGCATGAAGCCAGGCATATTATTCCGGCTATCCCAAGGTGCAGCAGCTTCAGCATACCTTTCATCTTTTTGAAATTCATAAATTTTATTATTTCATTCCTTATTGTATATCTATATCACCACTGTCCTCCAGTTTCCAGCCATTCACAATGATATCCACAGCAGTCCATGAATAACATTCAAAGGTTATCTTGATGTCAAAAGAGGGCGCTCGGTCGATTTTCTCCTGCTCATTATATACCTTTCCGATAAAATCGGCCATCAAGTCTGCACTGTAAACCGTTTCCTCACTTCCGTCAGGCAGCACATTACATATTTGCAGTTGGGGAGAAGAATCGGGAAACATGCGCATCACAGTACTTTTGGCATAAAGTGCAGCCGCTGCCCCTTCTCCGTTTACCGTCTGGCTGCTTGCAAGGTAAGTGGGAATATATGTAAAGGCATCTATCGCTTTTTGCACATTGCCGAAGTCATAGATACCATTATTATCTTTGATATAAATGTGTGTCGATTCCGCATGACTCGCATCATGACACGGTTCTCCTGTGCCTGCTACTAACCATTCTATTGTAACATTAACTTCATTGGTATTTTGTAACAGGGATATGGGAATGACTGAATCTCCTGCCCTTGTCAAATCATTCTCCGATATCGTAAATGACCCTGTTCTTCCGTAGAGCAGAGGCAGTGAATGCAAGGTTATTTGCTTCTTTTCCAACTCGGAGAGTTGTACGGTCAAATCTTCTTCTTTAGTTTTTCCTTCAACAGGCTCAGGAGAAATCAGAGTTGCTCCGTTACTATACAGGTTATTCCATGCAACAGCATGATAGGTTCCCGCAGGAAGTTCTACAGGGATACGGTAACCGTTCTTAAAAGGTCCCGTTGTATCTTTTATTCTCTTTACTAACAGGTTGTTCTCATTAAAGACGAAGAGGTCTGTACGACGTACGGTTTCGCCGAACAAATCTTTATAGTTTCCATTGTCGTCTTTTGTATTATGGTAAGTAAAAGATAAGCCAATCCACACCTTGCCTGTTGTCGGAGGACATTCAGGCAAATCCTCCCATATATTACATCCGGTAAATAGCAATACCGGCAGGGATAAGAATACCATCACTATTTTATGTCCCAGAACGGACAATTTGTTGCGTACAGCTATCATGTCAACTCTATTTTTATGGTTGTTACACCATGTATTTTTCTTTCTCTTTTTATTAAGAAGAGAGAAGCAATTAATGCTTCTCTCTTGTATGAAACATTCTGATTCTAACTATCAAGTATAGGTCATTGGTTGAGATGAAATTACTCTAAGTCAAAGTCACCCATTGACTGCACTGTCCATGGTGCAACTGTAAAATCTACTCCTATCCATGAATTCTGTACAACAGGGTCATCATTATCTCCAGGATTAGGAGTTGGCTCACCGGGAGCTCTTAAACTCTTAATACGCATTGTATAATATGAATTTCTTAATACGCCAGTTTTACCGTCTTTATCAGTAATAGGAACAAAATAATAACACTCACCACCGTTGTACGGACCTTTGAAATCACTACCACTTAAACCTGCTGTTTTAGCAGCTTCATAGGCAGCCTCAGTTAAATACTTCGATTCAGCAGAATAATAGTAGAATGTAGCGACACCACCGGTGTTTGTTTCAGCTTCCAGATTTAAATCATTAGTATCAACTGAACCAGACACAGTAGTTACGATTTTATTCGGAACAAATACAGCCTTCACTGAAATAAATGTAGTATTACCATATTGATACTCTTCATTCGTATTTTCATTACAGTATTGCACACATGAAGAACCATCTGTTTTATAACCAGTTTCTATAACATCGCTATATGCAGGTACGAGTGTAGAATATGTAGTAGGATTACGATCTTCATAATCACCAGCAAGAGCAGCATCGCCAGTACCTGCAGGGATCTTACTCCAGTTAGGGTCTTTTACAATTCCACCCACGTTATTCTGCAACAGATAAAGCTTCTTGTTTTTATTACCGATAGTCCAGCACAATGAATTTCCTTTGAACTTGCCGCTTACACCGTTGATATTAGTTTCATCAAAATCAGCTGTCGGATTAATACCACCGTCAGAAGCAGTTACCAATACCTTTGCTACAGCACGTCCAATAGTAATTGAGGCGTGAGTTGTTGCGCCAGCTTCAGCCTCAGTTGTAGTTCCTGTACCTTTACCAGTCATTACAAAACCCTTATCCGCAGCACTTAACTCCGATGCAGCAGCTGTCCAATAATTTATATCCGGATCTGCGGCAGTACCACGCAAATTAAACCAGTTTGGTCTGATAGGATTAGTAACAGCACCATTATTTACCACTGCGTAGATATCTACACTCGAACCAGCAGCAACCGGTATTTTAACTGCTTTTTTAGCAGTATATGTCGCTCCCGTTTGGTTAAACTCAGTTGTAACATCAAGAGGAGCAGTTAAAACATCTACTGTACCGTCGGCCTTTTTATAATAAAGACTGATCGTTTTAATAGCGGTTTCCGACTCGTCCGCATTAGCATCATTAGCATCAGCCGCTCTGGTTCCGCCAAAAGAACTAGCCGGTATAGATACTTTTATTCCAACCCATGAAGAAGCATTTGCTTCTTGAGTACCACCTGGGATTTCATCATCATTGTTACAACTAGCCAATGCTGCAACAGCCAACATTGACATAAAAATACTTTTCAAATTCATACGTAAAAAAATTAAATTAATAAATTAGTAAAATCAAATTATATGTTTAAAAATATAATTATCAACTCTTTATCTTTTCTGTTTAAGTTGTGCTTCTTTAATTGCACTGATATTCTCGCGCATCTTGGCTATTTCTTTCAGGTTTTCTTCTGCCGCCACCAATCCGGCTTGTCCGGCCGCCTTGAAATAGCTTTCCGCTTTTTCATAATCACTGTCACGCATCATAACGAGCATCCCCATCGCATTATCATATTCAGGAATACGGGCATGCACTTTTACATTCTTCAGGTACCGGTCAGCACTAACATAGTCATGCCTTCCTATTGCTGCAACAGCAGCATTGATATTGGCAGTCGCATCTTCCGGGAACATACGTACTGCGGTTTCAAAAAGGTCATTGAATTCTTGAGATCCCTTTTCATAAGTTTGCGCCACGACGAACATTTCATTCAAACTCAAATTTTGCGGACGGGTTTTTGAAACCTCTATCGCTTCCTTCAAGTCGAAATTCTTCACCTTATAGTCTATTGCAACAGTCACTTTCCTCAATGCCGGAAACATTTCCTTCAACATATAACGGTAGGGGCTTCCGGATTTAAGCATCATCAATTTCTTCTCACGTCCGGCATTCACACTATACCCTTCTATAATATCGATTACTTCTTGCTTGTACTGCATGTCCGATGCTTTCACAGCAGTCAGCAAATCAGCCCAGTTCTCTCCACCGAAATGCACGGAATACAGACTGGCGGGAATGTCGGAATACTGCTTTTCAAGATAGCTCCTTAGTGCTTTGGCACGGCCTTCCGACAGGCGTTCATTGGTTGCAAGCGAGCCTTCAGGAGAAGCATAGCCGGTAATCTCAATTCCCTTAATCGTACTTCCTTTATCAGATTGTACCAAACCGATTATCCGGCGTATCTTTTGCAATTCCCTTTCATTTGCCCCGAAAGAGGGGTTGATGTCAGTCCTTCCCACAGCGAAGTCCAGATAAGACACACCCTGTTCCACACGATTCTTCTCAACTTCAGCTGCCGGTTGTATGTATGCTAATGAAGGTGTGATATTATACCGTTCAACAATGATGATTTTTTCAAGATTGACTTTGTTTGCAAGCATCTTCACATCCGTGGTACGTGATTTGCCACATCCGCAGTCGTCTTTTTCCAAATTAAGGATAGCAGATGACATCCATTTTTCATAGGGCACAGCTACTTTATAATCCACTACTCTCTCAGCTTTCTTATATCCTCTGACTACTTTATATGGAGCACTTTGTGTATAGAGCATCTGTTCTTTGCGGCTCATCAATGCAACAGCACGACGATATGACTTGTAGCTCTTCCTTCCCTTCACCGAGATCTTTGGCAGGCGCTTGGTCTGCGCCTCGGTTGCCAGCACGGGAGTGAAATCTGCACTTCTGCGTGAAGACACATTCTTACCGTGCAAAGTGAGAATCATATCCAGATAAAGCGAATCACCACGTTGTTCCAATTTATTCGTTTGCACAGTTACATTACCCTGCTGAATCATATTTTGAGCCTTTATTCCGGGAACGGACAATGCCATTGTCATCACTGGTACGAAATAGAATATATTTTTTTTCATTGTTATCGCATTATTTAATCATATATATTAATGTAATACCGGCTTTGGTAGGACCAAAATAATTCTTGCTGCCTTCACCAAGCTTTGAACCACATGTTCCACAAGGATATCTATCGTATGATAAGTAAGCATATCCTACCCCGATAGTCGCTTCAAGACTCCAGCGATTACCCAGTACCCATTGATAACCGTAGGATATACCGGCTCCGGTAAACCAACCTTGATAGCGGTTTGTCATAATATGCTCGTTCTCAATTGAACCGAACATTTTACCATCTTTAAATCCCCAAGGAAGCATTCCACCCCAGTTGTATTGGCCGCCATGTGCGTGAATTCCTAAGAAATGACCACTGAACTTCTCACAGAACCAGTATCGCGCTTCAGGTTGCACCAGCCAATGCTTCATTTTCCGGTTTTCCGAGAATGTCCACGGATTTAAATTACCCGATATATCCAAAGTCCATTTTTCGGAAAGCCTCAATTCTACCCCGAGGTTCATTGTGGATGTCGCATCATAGAGCAAATTGGTTTTAATGCCTGCTTTTTGGGCAAAAACAGGTATCCCAATCAGTATCAAAGCGGCTGCCATTAGTGTTTTTAACATTTTCATACAATTACTTTTTTATCACAGTCTCTATTCTATCTTATTTTGTAAGTAATAATCCACGTTCTTCTTCGGGTTATCCAAATTCAGATGTAACATTTTTAGAAATATCAAATAAATACAAATTCAATCTCTATTCTATAATAGAGGAGGAATAATAAAATAACACCGCATATAATTTTGATTTTCAGATGTTTATATCAATACAAGAATAGACTGTCATTAGATATTTAACTTATGAAACTCAAATTATGTCCATGTTTTATATACAAAATGTCATTTATAGATAGCTATATGGCATTTATATGTGAAACAATAGTGAAACATCTGTGAAACAACAGAGTAAACAACAAAACAATGAAAGCAAGAAATTATAAATTATTGATGTTCTGTAATGAAAGATATTTCATTACTAATCGCGAAGAAATTAACATGAGTTTCGATTTTCGCAAGTTCAAAAAGACTCCTGTGAAAAATCATCATTATATCCGAAAGCTACTTCTCTTCACAATATGTAAATATAAAATACAAGCAAAATGTGATAAAATAAAAATACAAGAATAATATAAAATAGCTAAAATCCTATAATATAATCAAAAATCACATAGAAAATGGATAGATAACTTCAAATATATCATCAATTATAATAGAAGGACATGACAGAAATAGATTATTGGAATTCAATACGTGACGGCAACAATATTGCCTTCAGGGATTTATATAATAGGCATGCAGATATGCTCTATAAATATGGTATGAAAATAGCGCAAGACAGCGAATTGGTGGAGGATGCTATACAAACTGTATTCTTAAATATATATGAGAAACGCTTGATTATCTCACGTCCTAAATCCATAAGCGCATATCTTTATACTTCCCTGAAAAATGAGATTTTGCAGGAATTCAGAAGCAGGAAACTTCAAACGGTTTCTTTGGAAGATGAATACTACAGCAAGAACGGATTAGTCGATTACGATTTCAAGTTAGAGATTGATCCGTGCAAGCTATTAGAGTTGGATGAAGAAGAGCGTGAAAAGCAGATATTACTTCAAGAGATACTTGATAGTCTGGATGGTAAACACCGAGAAATAATATATTTAAGATATTATAAAGGATTATCAATTGAAGAAGTTGCTAGTATTTGCAAAACGAACAACCAACAGATTTACTGTGCTATTTCACGAATTATAAAGAAACTTCGTGAGCAGCATGTTTATAACAAAGCGTTTATTGCGTTCATCATATCAATACAAAACTGGTGAAAATAACAATGGAAAGAATAGAAGACATAGATGATAACGGCTTAGAATTCGAAACATTGTTTTCGAAGAATGTAGTACTAAAGGAAGAAGAATTCGTTAACAAGGATATTGTCGGCGATGTAATAATGGCTCGAATAGAGGCTTCACGCAAGCGCTCTCTACGATACATTTGGGCAGCAGCATCCGCTATCATACTTATATTGACAACAAGCACCTACTCTCTGAGTAGCCAAGAGTTTACCTCAAAAAAGAATTCATTGGCCGTATCATTACCTGATGGTTCGCAAGTTCAGATGCAAAAAGACTCGTACTTGTCATACAATCGCATTTCATGGTTATGGAAGCGAACCATAGATTTTGAAGGCACTGCACATTTCGCTGTGGCCAAAGGACAGAAATTTATAGTCAAAACCAATTTTGGAGATGTAGAAGTGTTGGGAACACAATTTCAGGTAACAACCGGAAGTCAAAGCCTGGCAGTTGAATGTTTTTCCGGTTTAGTAGGAGTTAAGACGGTGATAGGAGATAAAATACTACATCCAAATGAAAAAGTGGAATGTTCTCCAAAAGGAATGATATTTACTCCAGCCGAAAAGCCTTTACCTGCATATTTAGAATTTGACGGAGTACCACTTACCCATGTTGTGGAAAAGATAGAAAACCTGTTTGGTGTCACAATCACGCCTAAGAATATTTGTCAAAACATTAAATACGATGGATTGTTGCCGACCGGAAATCTTGAAGAAGCACTTGAAATAGTAATGGCCAGCTGTGGAATTGAGTACTCACATACCGGTGATCAAATAATTTTGCGACATGTTGAATAAACAATTAATTTCTGTATGTATGTTTGTCCTCTTCCTTTTAAATGGAGGAGGACAACTTGCCTCACAAGTGGTAACACAGAAACATAACGAACAAACACTGACTGCACACCTGAAAAGACTAAGTGTAAAGCATGGTAAGCGAATTTCGTTCAGTCCCACTGTTACTGACAAAGTTTACCCAATAAAAAATGATATTACAGGCAGTTTGGAAGAAACACTTAGAAAACTCCTAGAGGGAACTAATTTAAAATATAGTATTGTCAATGGAAACTACTATATATATAAAATGTCCTCTCCGGATGTTTTACCCCCTGCAAAAGTTGAATCGAAAAAAGAGCCCCAAAAACGGAAAGTGCTTCCGCCAATTTCATCCGTTCTTCCCCGGCTAATATTTCCTAACCAAAGAATTGTACCCACTTTGAAGTTTCAGCCTCGAGTTGTAAATCCAATACATCCTGAAAGTCCCAAATTGGCAATCAAAACCAATTTGTTATATGATGCTACAGCTACAATTAATTTAGGTTTTGAATTTGCCGTGGCTGATAAATGGACCATGGATATATCAGGTAACTTAAATTATTGGAACTTTTCTTCGGACAACCGCAAATGGAAGCATATTCTAGTGCAGCCAGAATTACGGTATTGGCTCTGTGAACGTTTTACCGGGCACTTTGTCGGTGCGCATCTTCATTCAGGGATTTTTAATATAGGCAGATTACCTGCATTAGGAGGGGTTTTTAGCGAGAATATGCAGCAATATCGGTACCAGGGCTACCTCTTTGGTGGGGGATTTACCTATGGATACCAATGGGTATTGAGTAACCGTTGGAGTGTAGAAACTTCAGTAGGTATAGGATATGCCCATGTCAATTATGACAAATATCCATGCGGGAGTTGCGGGAGAAAAATTAAAAATAATTCAAGAAATTATTTGGGTCCAACAAAAGCTTCTATATCCCTGATTTACAGCATAAAATAGGAATCAGACATTTTTAAATTATTTTTTTTTGATTTTTTTATTCAAAAAAATGATAGAAAAAATCGATTTCTGCATCATAGTTAATATAGGGCCTACATTAAATTGGGTTTATTGAGAAAAACTTTTTTCATAATTCTGAAAGCCCCAGTGTTCTGTATGGCGATATATTGAAATTGTGAAACACATTTCAAAACTGAGAAATAAACTTTAGTTATTAACATTAACGGTATATAAATGTAAATCAACAATTTACGTCACTACCGCACAAATAAATTCTAATAAAACTAAGATTCCTCCTCTATTATAGAATAGAGATTGAACAACTACAATAATTACCGTCTGTAAAGATACAAAAGTTTTCACGATTTTTAAAGAAGGAACATCGTTATTTTCCTATTTAACAGTATTTTATAGACCACATAAAAAATATTTTAATTAAAATTTGCAACTTTTTTATTCACTTCATCCAAGACACTTGTGTCAAATTCTTTCAGATATATTCTTGTCATATCTTCAGAGGAATGTCCTAATCCTTCACTAATGACAGACACAGGAATACCCAGTTCTTTAACTAATGTTGCCCAGGTATGGCGGGCCATATAAGTTGTTAAGGGATAATCCAGCCCAATCTGTTTTCTAACAATTTTAAGGCCATAATTAATACGTTGCAATGCCAGTTTATATTGAGTATATAAAGGACGAGGATCATCAACATCCAAAACAGGAAAAACATAGTCCGTATCGTTTTTATATTTATTCATCAGTACTTCAATCTGCGGAATAATCGCAATACGGATAGGTTGTTTGCTTTTATGCCGGGAAAAGCTGATGACCCCCGCAACAATACTTTTTTTTTCTAACCGGATTATATCTACAAATGCAGTACCTTGACAATAGAAGCTAAACATAAAAATATCTCGTGCCAGCTCAAGGTGACTCTCTTTTTTAGGAATAAATTCAAGATTAGCAATTCTTTTCAAGACTTCACGGGTAATAGCCCTCTTGGGTGTCTTGCTAATAGTGGTTTTAGTCACTTTGAACGGGTAGGCACAAGTGGGTTTAAAACCATCCGTCACTATACGATTATATACGGTTTTTAAATTACGCATATAAAAAGCAATTGTATTCTCCGAAAGCCCTGCCCCACTTAGGCTATCATCATATGCCCGGAGCAACTTGGGAGTCATTTCCGAAACACTGATATCTTTACCTTTCAGAAATTTACGGAACGAGTTTCTTGTACTCATATAGGCGGCCGCCGTTCCATCAAGTCCTGCATCACTCTTTTCCGTTATCTGCTCTTCCATATACTCCAGAAACCTAACCTGACTTTGTCGGATAGGACCATCGCTTAGGTCATTCACTGTATATTCTATACCCTGTGCTTCATAGGAATCTATTTTTGCATAAAGCTCCTTACGCTTTTCCCGAATAACATGATTGATTTTTTGCGCCTCACGCCCCGAAATGGTACTTTTCTCTGAAAGAGACACTTTTTGCTTTTTTTCATCAAAATCTGATTCCATTATCCGGCATCCTGTATAAAGTATCTTCTTCTTTCTCTTATGCAGGATTTGCAATACAATGGGATAAGTGCCCGATTTGTGTTGCCAGTTTTTGTTTAATACTACTTTTATTGTTGCCATTATCATTGCTTTTTCAAAAAAACATCGAAAGTAGTAAAACCGTTTATACATTTAAATACATTTCATCAAAAATATGGCAATTTTACGTGTAAAGAGTTACAATTAATACCATTATCACTTTGATTTCATAACAACAGAGGGGAAAATAGGAAATAAATTGAAATACATTATCAACAAGATACTCCTTTTTAAAGTCCTGTTCCAAAACTCAAATTCATGAAATTACCCTCAAAAACATATTTCACCTATGAAAAAGGCATATTTATGATTTTTCCTTGCTTAAAAGGGATAGAAAAAAGCATTTTTTGCATCAATATAAATAGAGAGATTGAACAACATACTGAATATACACTGAAATCAAAGCGCAATCAAATAAGATGAAAGATGAAGAAAGAGAATTTAGCCTTAGCCCTAACTTGCATGGCAATGCTCGCTATGGACTACAACAGTGAAAATAATAACAAAAGTAGGATCATTCGTAGGTCGGACAAAAGAGACAAAGACATTACAAAAGATTTCCCATCTATGGAGCAATCGGCGTCGGATGATTATGAACATAATCTCCTTTTACATCTTTATTTTTATTCACTCTTATTATTTTTCGTTTTTTTAAAGGAAAATTCGGGTAGAAAAACTCAATTTTTGCATCAATATAAAAGTAGAGCTATATATAGCATACAATAAAAACATATTTAAAACGAATGACAATTCATAAGATGGAGAAAGACACTTTAGCATTAGCTGTTGCCTGCATGACAATGTTTGCAATGGAACAGAAAGAAGAGAATAATGAGAAAAACGACAAAATTATTCATAAGATACGCCAATTAGAAAAAGATATTACTGATAATTTTCCTTCCATTTCAGCTCCTGTTTCCGAACTTTATGAAAACAGACAGAAAGATAGTCAAACAGAAAAAGGGCAATCAGAAGAAATATAAAACAATCTCCATTCATCATAATCTTCACCGCATCCTCTAATCTTGCCCATTACCTGTTACATGAAAACCAAGAAATCAAATCCGCAAAAAAGGCCACTGTTTGGACTCCTTGCCATAGAGTGCCAGATTATTGATTATATACCCCTCAAATCCTGCAAACTTTAGAATCAATATACAACTGAGTTTGTGCATTATCAGACTGGTTGTAAAAAGCTTGTCTGCAAGCTCTTCCTCTTTATTTGCATTAAGGTTCCCGTGCATGAATCTGTTCCTGTCCCCTATAGCGGAGATCTCAAGATCGGATAATGTATAACCAAAATGCAGAAAAGGCATATTTAACTTGTCCCGGTTAGTTGGCATATTCATATTATTTACTTTTTTTCTCAGGAACTCTGCTTGTTCGTCATTCAATACATTTTGTTTTCGCTTAGCTTCAATAACGCCTAATAGTTCCTTTCTTACCCCGCCCTTTTCCCAGGTACTCTTTTCTATAACAGTATGAGATTGTAAATTACACAGCTTACTCAGTTCAGTACAAAGCGTTTCATAAGCTATACAGTAGGCGGCCGGTTGCAGTTCCAATGTCAAAGTGGAAGAGTCCAATAGTAATAATGCGGAACGGGCAATAGCGTCATATTTATAAAAGTTCAGAACAAGGCATGAAAATATCTCCTCACTTATTTCCTCTATGGCAAAATTCCACTTTCTTTTCTCTATGAGATTCATCATTCTCTTTTCAGCGTCCGGACAAGCCATTCTTTTAGCGATAGGCATTAATACTGAATATACATTCGTCGTAAATATCGTATATTGGCATTCTATAGATTTACGCAATGATTTATAATAGACACCTACAGGATTCAAAAAATCATCTGTTGTAGCCACTATGGTATATGCTTCATTCAAATAAACCTTACCAATGATAAATCCGAAACCTAACAGCACGGAATACGCTATTTTATCTATTTCTTTGAATTCACACATAAACCGGGACTCGACAATCAGGAAACTTTGTTCCTTGATATTGGCATGATAGAAGTGTGCTTCTCCTTGGGGAAATTCTATTTTCATCAGCCCGGTACCTAAATAACTATTTCCGATTTCGAAATTCCACCCACGGAAATCTGTAAAATGCACTTTTTTATCAACAGGTATTATATATCTGAAGTAATATGCTTCTTCCTGATTAATACTTGGTGTATGAATGTCAGACACTCTGATAGTACACCCAAAGCCGCGTTCATCATAGTGATCCTTTATTTTGGCTATATGACTTTGATTCTTGGGCACAATATAGGTCTTGCCATTACAGATAAGTTGAAAGTTGTCAAGGTTTTCATACTTGGCTTTATCTATAGAATTATAATCTACAGAATAAAATTCCAAATCAAATGAATTGTCCTCTTTCTCTACGAGAACAGGGGCGTTTTCTGCATAAGTAATGCCATTAATCTTCCCTTCTTTAAGCTCCAGTAGCTCTTTTATAAGGGATATAGAAGGTTCTATATATTTTTTCATGTGCTTATTATTAAATACTTTCCTACTCTCTAATCGTTTTTTTTCGGATTCCACCGTCTTTTGCATATTTATTAAAAAAATTACATCAACATAAATTGTTTATTTTCATCATAATCTTGGAGGTTACTAACCTTGTAATTACTATTTTTAGTCAACTTATTTTAGGGTAAGACACTTTCAATACAGACTAAAATACTCGATCGGTATTAGGGTAAATGCTCTGAATCTTTATTTTTAAACAGATGAAATCTTAGCAGGGTCTTTTATAGGTATTCTTAGTTTCACTTCAGAGGTACAAGCCAATATTGTATCAGATGTATCAAATACAATCTCTTCAAAAGGATTACAATTATCCAGAAATAAAAACCAAACAAATTCTTGTTTAACTTTATCCATGACATAAATTACCCCATCACCTCCCCAGCTTCCCTCTCCAGCATAAATCGAGTAAGACTCATTTTCTTCATGTATTGGAACTTCAAAGTTTGAAACCGCATTTTTATCATTATAATCAAAATAACTATCTATTGTAGATTTACAAAGGACTCTTACCTTATAATCACTCCCTATAAAATAACTACGCAAGACCAACATATCCCCATTAGAAAATAATATGGAATTGATTATTGGATACTCATATTCATCTAATATATTTTCAATATATTTATTCATAACTTATATTATTTACTTAATGATAACTTCCTTTCGCTTTAACGTCACTTTCTAACTGTGGTTTTTCTTTTAATCCTGTTTCTGGGACAATACCTCCTGCATCAATATTTCTTTGATCTCTAAATCGTTTTTTAAATTTATCACTCCATGTAGATTTAGATCCAGGCATAATATCATCACCCTTAACAACATTAACTTCAAGGCTCTCTAAGCCCGCATTTTGTGCAGCTAAAAGTCGTCTATTGTCGTAGCTAACCATTTGTCCATCAACGACTATAACATCTATGGGTTTAGTATATTTTGAAGCATCCCAAATTCTAATTTGGCTTACTGTTCGCTGAGAATAATTTATATTCATGGGATCTACAACAACTAGCTCTAATCCCCAAATATCCACCCAACCATTAGTATCTGGCACATAGCTGTATAACGTTGGATTATTTCCTACAAGCCCTATGGGGTCCTGATTTAAGTAGTTTCCGGTTGAACTGTCGTAGTAACGGAACCTGTTGTAGTACAGTCCTGTCTCCGCATCTTCATACTGGCCCTGATACCTCCACATACAATCACTCAAAGAACTCCCTTCAAAGGTACGCACTTTACCGTATATATCCAGTGTACAGTCCCACGTTTTTTCACCATGACGGTTATACATCTGAACCGGTGTACCTAAATAATCGGTTACAATAGTAAATTGTTCATCTTTCGTAATTTTAGCGACAGGAACAAACGTACCGTCCTCAAATACCCACGTTATCAGGTTTTCATCATCCGCCTGGATAGGCGGCAATGGCTTCTCTTTGTCCTTATGCTTCGTGACACACTCATGCAAAGGCGTATTGCCGTCCCATACCCACCGGGTTACGTCATAAAGATAACTTTTAGTCAACCGCCTGCCCAATCCATCGTAGGTAAACAACACTTCCGCACCGTCCAGACGGGTCACTTTTCGCAGCATACCATTTGAGTACCAGTCATACTGCCAACCCATACCGCTACCACGGTATGCAATACCCAATGCCTTGGCTCGTTGTTTATTATCTATATACAACATGCCGTCAGGCTGCACCTGCCTGCATTCCTTGAAGATCAAGTTGCCTTCCGGGTCATAATGATAATAATATTCCTTGTCCTCAAGCAGTTTACCGCCTTTACCGTATTCCCGGTCACGACGATCCCATTGCCTATATACTGCACCGATGCGGTCGGGCACTTTATAGATGGTTTCCACCTCACTGCCCTGACGGTACACCGCACTGCTCAGATCGTCAAACTCATTGTATTCAAACGTGGTTATCAGACCTGATACATCATCGCTCTTTTGAAGCAGACGGTGGCTTATTCCCCATTGGTAACTGTAGCTGCCGGTGGTGATACTGTCTTTGGGAGTGATATGTTTCTTTATTTCACGCCCGAAGTTATCACGCCATGTGCGGATTTCCAGACCGTTGTTGATACTCCGGTTGATTTCCAGACCCGTTTCGTCACGTTGCCACGATGCCTGCCAGTCTTTATTCTCCCCTGCGCTCATGCCGCTCAGGAAACCGTCCTCGGTATGGGTGCTTTGGATGTCAGCACCCAGGCTGCTGGTAGTCCGCAGGCAATTGCCCTGTTTGTCAAAGGTACGGTTGACCGTGTAACCGTCCTGTTTCTCCTCGATGATGCGTCCCGACTTGTCGCGCTTGAACTCCACCTTACAGACCTCGTTAAAGGCTTTCTTCAACTGGCTGTCATTGTCATAGGCATACAGTGTGACCTTTCCGTCATACTGTTCTTCCTTTATCACATTGCCGATGCCATCGTAGAGGAACTCAGTCCATCGGCCGGCAGGACGTGCCAACTTTCGGACACGACCCAGACCGTCACGGTCATAGCGGCGGATGATGCCGTCGAAACCCGTTTCTTCAACAACCTGTCCCAAACCGTCCAGACCGAAACGGTAAAATTCCTGCTTCTCGTTGCTGATGCTCGTTAGTTGCAGTTCCGAGTTATAGCCGAATTTCAAAGTACGGTTCCCTTGCTTGCGCTTGGTCAGTACTCCCAATGCACCGTAATCAAATTCCACTTCACGCAGCTTGTCACTGGCATGAATCAAGTTGCCGGAGGCATCATACCGGAAATGGTGTTCGTTGCCGTCCGGTTCTGCCAGCTTTGTCACACGCCCCAGCAGGTCATACTCATATCGGGTAACATTGCCTTTTACATCGGTGCTTTCCAACGTCCGTCCCAGATTGTCATATTTCCACTTGCGACTGATGCCGTTAGGATAAGTCAGCCTCTCCAACTCCATGCGGTCATTGAAAACAAACGTCAAGCTGCGCTTCAGGCTGTTGACTATGCTTTGCAAATCAGTTCCCTCGTACAAGTAACTCAGTGTTTCACCAGATGGAAAAGTACGCTTCCTGATGCGGTCATACGCATCGTATTCCCATGTAAAAACCTTGCCGCCGGGAGTTTTCACTCGGGTCAGGTTTTGGCGTACATCGTAATCCAGCAACAGCAATTCACTGTTGCGGTCACTTTTACACCAATCGACCATGATTTCTTTACCGGAATTGGTTACCAAGTAGGGATATATTAGAACTACTTGCGTAGTATGTTCAGTTCATATTGTTGTTTAATGAAGTCAAAGAACGGGATAGAAAGCGCTTTCTTCAGATGTACTTTCTGATTATAATATGGAATAATTAGTCATCTTTATATAGACTGAAATGGTCAACCTATGTTAGGGTAAGACAAAAATTGAAAATTCTTCAAATACTCTAATGTAATCGGAAGATATTTATCATATAAAACATTCTTAAATTTTTCTACATTTTCTGAGAGTATAAATTTATCCTTACTCAAAAATGGAACAATCCTACTTACTAAGTCATTAGATACGAAATCTATTTTTTTACCGTTAAGAAAACGATATCGTAACACCACCATGATTTCTGTTGGAAATACTTGCCATTCCAAATAATAGAATTCATTTTTTAAGAAACTCGAACTACTACTTTTTGACAAATGATAATCACATATATTATTAATCAATTTATTAAATAATATTTCATCATCAGTGCAAATATTTTCTATCAATTCAGAATATATAGGGTTTAATTGATTTTTAATGTATTTCGTCCAATATATACTATTATCTTGTTTATAGAATCTATCATACATCACCATTGACTCTTGTAAAAGTGTTTCTTGGTAATAAATCATCGGATATTTATCATTTCTTAGATTATATTCTATTCTCTCAATCAAAATAGCCATCATTACATGAGCCTCTTTTTTTTCAAAGAAAGTTAGTACACCCAAAAACAGAGAACATAATCCTATTTGAATAACTGTTTCATTTTTTCTTTCCAAATTTGACAGAAAAACAATATAACTTGAATAATAATAAAATAAACTATCCAATACTAATCTAAAAGACTCTTCAGAAGGTTTATGCCAAAACAACTGGTAATGTTTCAATATATAAAATCTAGCAGTATATTCCATTGGTAGCGATTCCAATAAAACACTATTTGGATTTTCTATAAAACGCTCTATTTTATCCTTGTTTTCAAGGATAAATCTCTCAGGTTCTTCATCTGCATACCTATTTAGTCTTTTCTCGATCAATGTTTTCAATTTCATTAATGACCTCCTCCTTTTATTCTATTTGCCTCTGTGTCCCAATCTTTCTGCTGCATATTCTCGACATACCACCTTCCTTTAGCACCAGTTCCAACCTCCACTTCAACAAGATACTTTTTACCTATATTAGCATTTATATCAGCGGCCTTCTCTGAACTTAAACGAAAAGCACCGCTATTTTCTCCTGCTGTTCTCAAACGTGATTGTATAAAATCATTAGGATTTAATTGGTCTCCGTATAAAGAAGGCATACTACCTCCTCTAGTGGTTTTCACCTCAAAAATATCATAATGCCCATCTGGTGTTTTAGCAACAATATCTATTCCTTGATTTGCTGCATTTTGCACTTGGAATACATGAGTATAATTTCCCGAATTATTTAGAGCCCCAATAACTTGCTCTTCTCCAAAATTACCAAGTCTTGTAAAATATGTCTCCAATCCTAAAGGATCAAGCCATAAATTCAAGTCACGCACATATCCATAAAATGTGGGGTTATTTCCTAACAATCTTATCGGATCTTGGCTGATATAGTTTCCAGCACTGGGATCGTAGTACCTGAAGAGTTTATAACTACGTCCGTCACAGCCACTTTATTCAAAGATCAGTGTTTCTAAAACATAGTTTTACACAAATGACAAAAAAACTAAAATATCAAAGATCAGTATTCCTTGAGAATGAGATTACTCTCCAAATTATAATAAATAATTAATCAACTCTTCTCTGAACAATACATTTGTTATCAATTATATTTTCAATTCCTTCGAACAGACTTGAGCCATAATAACATATTTCATTCTCAAAATCCCCCCAAATACCTCCGCCTTCATCCATCCAAATATTTTGATAACCAGGTTTAATATCCGCAATATGTATTACAGAGTTAACTCCAAATTTTTGGGCTTGCCAATCTAAATCCTCTTGTTTGTATTTACTACTCTTCTTTATATCAAAGCAAAGTAACATATTAGATACATATCCGTTAAATAAAATATTATATCTGAATTTCATATTATAAAACAGTGATAAATTTTCCTGCATTTCAGCAGTAATAGGAAATGAATATTTCAAATAGGACTTCTTTATTTTCTTTTCATACTCATCTCTCATAAGAAGATATGTATTATAACTCCAACCATTCTGTTTTAATATAGTGCGTATAAAATCGTTCATGCTCTTATAATAATTTATTAATGATGCGGTTTCTTTGCATCAGAATCACTTTTAGAATGCACTCCGTCAGTAGAAACTTTACAATTAGCACAACGTTCCCAAGGATCTAATGTTTTAACTTCTACAGTATATACATCCAGATCAGATAATTTTTCACCTTTCAAAGCAGCTTTATTAACTGCATCAAATTCTGCACAATTATTCATAGGTCTTGACATAGGATTAGAATCCATTTGTTTCTTCAATTTTGCACTAATTTTTTCAGGCTGAACTCCGCTTTCACCATAATAAACCCGACCTGTTTTTCTACTAACCGCTGCTGAAACAACTGTTGGTTGTTGACTAATAGGTAATTCCCTTATCTTTTTAGCTTTTGCAATAGCTCTGGCTTGAGCTTTTCCAGCCATCGATTTGGAGAGTCCAAAGATATCAATAACTTCATTGCTGTCTTCAACATATCCATACAAGCTAAAGCCACCAACTAATCCTATCGGATCTTGACTGATATAGCTCCCAGCATTTGGATCGTAGTACCTGAAGAGTTTATATCTATATGCGTTATAAACACTTTATTCAGAGGTCTGTATTTTTTAAACATTGTTTTTTATACAAGTTCCAAAAACAAACCCTACGCATCTATTCCAAACACCAAGCGACAAGATTATTGCAAAATCAAAAAACTACTCCTGTAAACACAAGTTTTATAAAAAAGCATTTTAGAGTCGTCCTATTTCGAAACCCTGATGAACATTAGGTTTAAGAGTTGGACACGGGACTTTGACTTACTGTCCTACTGTTTTCTTTCAATTCCAGCCAACTATATTCAGGGAAAGGCGTTACACCGGATATTTATTTTCTAAATATAGTTTTATTAAAAAAGCATGGGACAATGGTTTGTCATTATAAATATTTTCATTTGTTTCATAATCCAATAATACAATATCATTTGAGGTTATTAAACTTCTCAGTTCATCAATTTCATTTCTGAGATTTGCTTCCAACACCCATTTATAACTTGGCAAATATATAAGTTCCTTTGCTTCTTTATATCCTAATAGTGTTTTACAACTAACTCCCTTTTGATGTCCCAATACTTTTCCATGCTTCTGCACGCTTCGCTTAATATTCTTCATATCGCTAATAAAAAATTTAGACTCATCAATCCCTTCTTTCTCAAATACTTTTAATCCCTGCCAAATTCCTTCGACAGAACATGCATTTGCATCAGGAGAAAAAGGAACAGGGATATTTCCATGTGGGAAGAAAGGACTGAATTTAACCCATTCGTCCACAGATTTAGAAGTTACATCTAAGAAAATGGCATCAGGATATAAATCTGAAATATTCTTTCTTCTTTTATTTCCAATATAAATATGATGGTCCATATCGTTTTTATTCTTAACTATCAAACAATTGATTCGCCAATTCAGACAATTTCATTCCGGCATCTTCTATTTCTTCTATCTCACTTTCTGAAAAGAAGTTATTGTCAACATAAAAATAGTTAGATATGTCAACAAAACAAAGGGCTAATCTTTTGGGTATGTTATTTACTCCTTTATAAAAATCAATAGCCTCATTTATAGAGTTTACCAGCTTTTCGAATGCCGATTTGTCAAAGAAATGTTCATTTCTCAATTTGATAGGAATTGAATTGTCACCAATTAATTCTTTCTCAATAATCTTTATAAATTCTTTCTCCATTAATGGCACGTTTTAAATTTATTTGCATCAACTTCTTCCATTGCACTCGGTGGAACATATCCAACCAACAAAACCTCTTTAGATTTGGCAGGGAAACTAGCCGAACCGGAACCAACACCGGCTGCAATAGCTTTCTCTTTTGTAGAAATATCTATTATTTGCACATCCTTTCCTAATTTGTCAGTATCAATAGCAACCATTATTTGTCCTGGCTGATGCCACCTGTCAGCTAAATAAACAGGATCTTTACTGGTAGATATAAATTGCGAACCTTTATTTCTCGAACCACTTGAAACATGTCCATGAACAGTCATTCCTCTTTCTGGTTTTTTAGCAGTTAATCCTTCTGTCCAGTTCTCATCAGACCTCAATAGACGATAAAGTATTTCTAACCCCCAAATATCCAACCAAGTATTTACATCCTTGACATATCCATACAGTGTCGGATTATTTCCTGCCAGTCCTATCGGGTCTTGATTTAGATAATTCCCTATTGAACTATCGTAGTAACGGAACCTATTATAATACAGCCCAACTTCCTCGTCCTCATACTGCCCCAACTGCCTGAAGAGACTGTAACTACGCAGAATATTTCAGTGTCGTCCTACTCTGAAAGTCCAATGAATGGTAGATTCAAGAGTAGGACATGGCAGTTTGACTTACTGTCTTACTATGTTTTGCCAATTACAGACTGAAATAGTCAACCTATGTTAGGGTAAATCAATTCTACTATCAGTTATACAATTCATACAAATCTCTAACAGATATATTTGAATTATATTCTACCCCTTGTGGTTTTATTCCAGCATATAACATAGAATATGTATGAACTTTTAAGTCATAATTCAATATATCATACACTTTTTTTTGCAAGGATGTAAGTTGGTTATAATCACATATTTTACCACACCCCAATAGATTCTTAAAAATTATACTTGTCACATCTTCTAACAAATATTTATACAAAGGAAAATCCAAGTCATACATAATTTCATCTTCCTCATAAATATCTTTCCATTTATAATATGTACTCCATATATCGTCAAGAGATGATATAATTTTATTTTCATTATCATAATTAGCTATTAAATAAGAATCTATAGACAATATTGCAATAGACCCTCTTCCCCATATCAAGTCAGTAAAAGCATCACTATTGAATGAATGAATTAATTCTTTTTCATCAAATGGATATTTATTAATTGCATTTGCTATATTTAGGAATGGAGAATCTATAGTACCCATTTCATTTATTATAGATTTACTCTTAACATTCAAAATAAAACCTGCTAACCCTAAAGAAATACGATTAAACACTACATTTTCTTGGTTTTTATAAAGTTTGGCATCTCTATTTATAGTTTCAATTAAATCACAAGAAGAAAATATCGTTTTATAGTAAACATCTATTTTACTATTAATATCATGTTTAAAATTAGCTTCATAAATACATTTAAATCTCTCAAAAGCATAAACCTCTGGGTTTATCTTTTTATCCATTAAATTATTAGAAGCCAAAGAGAATCTAACAGGCTCAGTTAGAATCGATGTAACGGCTCTATAATATTCAATAAAAATATAATCAAAAAAATCCAACATTTTATATTTAATTTGATTATCCTTTTCCCCTGAAATAAGATAAAAAAAATCTAAGACAGGATATATTAAGTTATAGATTGTTCCTTGATGTTTTACATTACTAGCCAAATCATTATAAAGTATATTGTCTAATTCATCAATATTACTTGTTCCAAAGTTATTCAGTAACTCTAAAACTTTGATAACTTCATCTTTTGATGTTTTATATGGGCCATTATATTTATCCCAACTCATAGCTTTCAAAATATTCACATCCATATATTAATGATAGTTTATAGTTTTATTTTTATAATTATAATTTATATCCATTTCATTATTTTTTGCAAACTCAGCCATTTTTGCATCACAAAAATCACAAGGAGCAATACCATCAACAGGAATAGCTTTTTGCGCCTTAGGGTTATAGACCCATGTCCCTTTTGACTTAATATCCAATTCTGCGCCTTTAAGTTGCTCTCTATTAAATTTAGCCTCAATATCTCTAAGCAATTTTTGTTCAGCATCCCCCGTTCTACCTGGAATACTTTTAGCTCCTTTATCTGCCTTTATATCATTCCATTCAAATTCACTTCCATCCGATAAAGTTAATATTGCATCTATGATATTCAATCCTAATAGATCTATTTGTATAGTCATATTTTTCACATAACCATATAATGTTGGATTTGTACCTAATAATCTTATTGGGTCTTGGCTAATATAATTCCCTCCATTAGAATCATACCAGCGGAAGCGGTTGTAATACAGTCCGTCAAGTTCGCTGTCGGCGTACATACCTTGCATACGGAACGGACAATCACTCAAAGAACTCCCTTCAAAGGTACGCACTTTACCGTATATATCCAGTGTACAGTCCCACGTTTTTTCACCATGACGGTTATACATCTGAACCGGTGTACCTAAATAATCGGTTACAATAGTAAATTGTTCATCTTTCGTAATTTTAGCGACAGGAACAAACGTACCGTCCTCAAATACCCACGTTATCAGGTTTTCATCATCCGCCTGGATAGGCGGCAATGGCTTCTCTTTGTCCTTATGCTTCGTGACACACTCATGCAAAGGCGTATTGCCGTCCCATACCCACCGGGTTACGTCATAAAGATAACTTTTAGTCAACCGCCTGCCCAATCCATCGTAGGTAAACAACACTTCCGCACCGTCCAGACGGGTCACTTTTCGCAGCATACCATTTGAGTACCAGTCATACTGCCAACCCATACCGCTACCACGGTATGCAATACCCAATGCCTTGGCTCGTTGTTTATTATCTATATACAACATGCCGTCAGGCTGCACCTGCCTGCATTCCTTGAAGATCAAGTTGCCTTCCGGGTCATAATGATAATAATATTCCTTGTCCTCAAGCAGTTTACCGCCTTTACCGTATTCCCGGTCACGACGATCCCATTGCCTATATACTGCACCGATGCGGTCGGGCACTTTATAGATGGTTTCCACCTCACTGCCCTGACGGTACACCGCACTGCTCAGATCGTCAAACTCATTGTATTCAAACGTGGTTATCAGACCTGATACATCATCGCTCTTTTGAAGCAGACGGTGGCTTATTCCCCATTGGTAACTGTAGCTGCCGGTGGTGATACTGTCTTTGGGAGTGATATGTTTCTTTATTTCACGCCCGAAGTTATCACGCCATGTGCGGATTTCCAGACCGTTGTTGATACTCCGGTTGATTTCCAGACCCGTTTCGTCACGTTGCCACGATGCCTGCCAGTCTTTATTCTCCCCTGCGCTCATGCCGCTCAGGAAACCGTCCTCGGTATGGGTGCTTTGGATGTCAGCACCCAGGCTGCTGGTAGTCCGCAGGCAATTGCCCTGTTTGTCAAAGGTACGGTTGACCGTGTAACCGTCCTGTTTCTCCTCGATGATGCGTCCCGACTTGTCGCGCTTGAACTCCACCTTACAGACCTCGTTAAAGGCTTTCTTCAACTGGCTGTCATTGTCATAGGCATACAGTGTGACCTTTCCGTCATACTGTTCTTCCTTTATCACATTGCCGATGCCATCGTAGAGGAACTCAGTCCATCGGCCGGCAGGACGTGCCAACTTTCGGACACGACCCAGACCGTCACGGTCATAGCGGCGGATGATGCCGTCGAAACCCGTTTCTTCAACAACCTGTCCCAAACCGTCCAGACCGAAACGGTAAAATTCCTGCTTCTCGTTGCTGATGCTCGTTAGTTGCAGTTCCGAGTTATAGCCGAATTTCAAAGTACGGTTCCCTTGCTTGCGCTTGGTCAGTACTCCCAATGCACCGTAATCAAATTCCACTTCACGCAGCTTGTCACTGGCATGAATCAAGTTGCCGGAGGCATCATACCGGAAATGGTGTTCGTTGCCGTCCGGTTCTGCCAGCTTTGTCACACGCCCCAGCAGGTCATACTCATATCGGGTAACATTGCCTTTTACATCGGTGCTTTCCAACGTCCGTCCCAGATTGTCATATTTCCACTTGCGACTGATGCCGTTAGGATAAGTCAGCCTCTCCAACTCCATGCGGTCATTGAAAACAAACGTCAAGCTGCGCTTCAGGCTGTTGACTATGCTTTGCAAATCAGTTCCCTCGTACAAGTAACTCAGTGTTTCACCAGATGGAAAAGTACGCTTCCTGATGCGGTCATACGCATCGTATTCCCATGTAAAAACCTTGCCGCCGGGAGTTTTCACTCGGGTCAGGTTTTGGCGTACATCGTAATCCAGCAACAGCAATTCACTGTTGCGGTCAGTTTTCTGAACAAGGTTGCCACAATCGTCATATTTGCTCTTTTGAACAAAGCCCTCGGCATCCACTACCTGTATCAGTTCTTCATATTCATTATAGAACTGACGGGTAACACCACCGTTGGCATCCACTATCTTATAAATCAGTTTGTCCGGCTTGTAATAGTATTCCGACAAGGCACCTTCCCCGTTTCGGGTACGGGTACAGCCCGGAAGGTACTCGATGAAGTGTTCTTGTACACCACCATCGCCCCATGTATGAATACACCGGGCGCCATCCCCCCGGCCTTCGTATTCCCAATGAAAACTCATACCGCTTTGATTGGTTAGTTTAACCAGCAAGTGTTCCTTGTATTCAAAACTCTTCTTCACATCAACTGCATCGAGAGTTTCAACCATATTACCATCTGCATCATAGCGGTAACGCACCAAATCCACCCACCTGTTTTCGCCGTGGGTAGTTACGGAAATAATCCTGCCTTCGGAATCATTCGTTACATAAATCATCCTGCCGCAGGAATCAATGATTTTAGTCAAATCTCCTGCAACGTCGTAACGGAAAGTTATAGTACAACCGTCAGCAGTTTTTATTTCCGAAACCGGGCGGAATCCCCAGCGGTTTTCCACATTTCCAAAACGGTAATAGAGCTTGGAAGCGTCGCGCAGCAAATACCCCGATTCGTCACGGCTCCATGACAACTGTTCCTTGCGGTCAAAATAACTTTCCCCCGGCTGTAATACCGGCAAGCCGGATTCACGACCGTCCGCATGGCGGTAAACCAATACTTCTGCATTCAAGTTACAAATGCCCGTATTGTAACTATGATGCCAATTATAGCCCAACGGTCCCTTTACTTCGGCATCGCTGTAGTAAGTACGCGACCATACCAATGGTATGGCTCCGGGCAGTTCGAAATCGGTATTGGTATGAAAGACACGTCCGGTAGCAGAATCGACAGGTTCGCCAAACAGAAAACAGTTGGCTTTTTGTTTAATTTTGCCAAGCGGCGTTTGGTTGATAAGGTCATCTATTTTACTCTGAATCTTCTTAAAGAGTTTGGTTTTCGACAAGCATTTCAATCCCAGTTTCATAACCGTCTGAAAAAGGTCTATGGTAGGAGGACCCCCGACCAGGACAGGCTTTCCTGACGAAGTAATAATAGACAATAAGGACGTCGGCATGGTAAGTGACTTTTTAGGTGCCTTAAACTTCCCGGGATGAAATCTTGGCGGAGGAGGAAAACCAAAACTGTTACAAGACAATGCCGGATGAAACTGCGTGGAACATGGACCGCCGTCGGCCAGCACAGTAGAACTGCCCATCCACATTTCTGATTCGGCAAAAGGGGCTACGATTGGAAACGGAAGATGAAGGAAAATGCCAGGAAGATGTACGATAGGTATCCCCGCCTGTGCAATATAGCGCCCATGCACTTTTACCGAAGGGGCCATTCCCTTTATCAAGTTACATGCGACAGCACCTATCCCGTCTTCAGGAGACGGAAGTACAGAGGAAACGGCAGACATGATAGCCGCCGTAATATCGAATATCATACCGATATGGGGAACCGGACAAATCGGCCACGGAGGAAGAGTTGCAGCATGCAAGTCTATTCCTATGGCAAGATCAAAGTATTTGCCAACAGGCATACCCGGCATACTTGGTATGACACTGGCGAGTTTCTGCTGTAAACTGTCAAGTTTACTTTTGGCCCCACCAAATAATGTCCCGAAGCCGCGTTCCCCGGTCGGACTGGCTACAACATTTTTAACAATCTCTTCAATCATGATTATTTTTTATACTTTCAGTTTCTAAAAGAAGGTAGCCTTGTGGCGTTTCTCGGCTGATTTCATATCGTTATTTTCAACAAGTGCTTGCCAGTCATCCCCAAGCCAGGCTTTCAGTTGTTCCTCCAATATAAGCATCTCCTGGTATGAACGTACATCTTTGCCGAGCATCAAAGCCAAATGAGCTGAATAAAGAAAGGTGGACTCACGACGGACTTTCATCTCCAGATAACTGCCTCCTGCCAGTGAAAGTAAAAAATGCTCAAAAGCCTCTTCCTTTTTATTCTGTTCGTACATCAGAAAACCACACATACGGTAACCTTCCATCACGTAAAAAGCATCCTGCTCTTCAACCGCACATTCAGCAACCTGACGGTAAATATCAATAGCCTGCGCCCGTTTTTTGTCGAATATAAGAATAGCCGCTTTCTGAAACATTGACACTTTCCAAAGTGGATACCCATTAACATCACCCTTTGTCATGGCTTCACCTGAGATACGGACGGCTTCATTGACATAAGTCATGCTTTTATCAAATTTGCCGATATTATAATATGCCTGAGATACGACTAAAGGAGTTGCCATTCGTATGGAAGGTTCTTCGGACTCATTAGATATGGCAAGCAAAGTGCGCACCTCGTTATCCAGCAGGCGGCTGTTCTGTTTGACAGTCACTTCCATTACCCTGCGCACTTGTTTGCGATACTTGCTGTCAATACTCGTACTGTCATAAGTATCACACTCCTTATCCATTTCGTTGTTGATAGCTGCTTTCAGGTCAAATTCAGCTTTCAGATGAATTACCTTTCCATCCGGAGGCAGAGTTATCTTTCTTTTTTCTGTATAATCTATCGTCACCAACCGGATACCGTCAGGTACGCCTTCTTTCAATACCCGACGGAGCCACCCCGTCAATGCAGGACTATTCGGCATCGATGGCGGGAAATAGAGACAAAAATACCTTTCCTCCATCCCTTTAATACTGGACTTTAAACGTAGCAATTCACCCCACAAAGAGGACGGCGTTACCGGATCGGAAATTTCAGGTGGAAAATATTCACAGTTCATATACCCTTCCTTTTGCAATGCTTTCAGGATATCGTAACCTTCCGGCAACTCCTCCGTAAACCAGGAGCGATATTCCTCCCACAATTTCCGAGTAAAAGATGTGTCATCTCCGGTATATTCCGTTTCAAACCTGAAAAACACCTCATCGCAACTTCCGACAGGTGAACGTTCTATCTCCATGAACTTATCGATAACAGCCATGTTCTCCATCGAACAGACCCATAATGCCAGCTGCCAGCCTGTATCACCGGCAACAGATTGCCACTGATCCTGAACCTGATAATAAATGTCTGCGATTGAAACGGATGCTCCCATAAAACGGGTTATTTATATATTACGAATTGATTTTTACGATTCCACCCTCTATCACATTGGTCGCCGAACCATTAATACTTACTTCTGTACCCATGACACTCATATCCTTGGCGGTAAGTTCCATTGTTCCTTTAGCATTCATCACTACATTTGCGGCATCACCCGTAATGCCAGCGCCTGATGCAATATCCAGCATTTCATCTTGACTTTTAAGTATGATTTCAGTTTCACCATTTATCCCTACATTTTTGGCAGAAATGGATATATCATCTTCTTCTATGCATATAAACGACTTTCCGTTTGTTATCATCAGCTTTTTAGCCGCTGTAATAGTGATAGTATCATTGCCGTCAATGACAATCAGATTATTCCCGGTCTGATCCATGATAGTCACTGTTCCTTTTTCATCATCCAGTTTCACAGCGCTGCCGCTACGCGAAACAAGAGACTTGCTCTTGTTTCCTTCTCCGCCGCCTTGTCCCACATCGGTGGAGAACACGCTCCCCATCACATAAGGACGGTCAGGACTGC